>NZ_JAAGNI010000246.1 GCF_010550605.1 Streptomyces sp. SID9727 | reverse complement strand
CACGCGCGCCCCCCGGCCGGCGAGCACCCGCGCGCCGCCGAATGCGTCGCCGCCGCCCGCGCGCTCTGGGACTCCTGGGCGCCCGACGGCACCCCGCGCCCCGTCGCCCACCACGGGCGGTACTTCGCGGTGGAGGGCGAGTTCACCGTGGCGCGCTGTCCGCAGGGCCGTCCCGTCACCGTCCTGGCGGGCGACTCGCCCGAGGACCGGGAACTCGCCGCGTCCGCCGCCGACATCGTCCTCGTTCCGCACACCACGTTCGACGCGGCCCGCGCCCGGTACGCGGAGGTGAAGGGGCGGCTCGCGGCCCACGGCCGGGCGCACGACGAGCTGAAGGTTCTGCTCCGCGTCGCCTTCGCACTCGACGACGCCGATGGCACCGGCGCGCGGGAACCGTTCACCGGCAGCCCGGACGCCGTCGCCGCGCTGCTCACCGAGTACGTGACCGAGGGCGCCGCCGACGGCTTCGTCCTCGTCCCGTACGCCTCCGACGGGCTCGACGGCTTCGTGGACCGGGTCGTCCCGCTCCTCCAGGACCGGGGGGCGTTCCGCCGCACGTACGACAACGGCTCCACGCTGCGGTCGCATCTCGGGATCGCCGCACCGGTGTGGAAGGGTTGACCGCTATGAGCACGCACGCACAGCAGCAGGCAGCGCGGGACTGGGAGCGCTGGCACGAGGAGCGGACCGCCACGGTCGCGGCGCCGTACGGGCCGCTCTCCCTCACCGGGACCCACTGGCTCGCGGACTACCCGGAGGGGCGAATTCCGGCCGTCCCGGGGCAGTGGCGCGAGGAGGGCGGCGCGCTGGTGCTCGACGCCGTCCCGGAGGACGGGCTGACCGTCGACGGGAAGCCCTTCGCCGGCGAGGTCCGGCTCGGTTCCGACCGGGGCCCGATCGACGGGTCCCGGGTCGCGCACGAGGGGCGCAGGCTCGTCGTGCTCAGCCGCGAGGGCCTGTGGGCGGTCCGGGTCTTCGACCCCGGCTCGCCCGCGCGGCGCGCGTTCCGGGCGATCGACGCGACCCCGTACGACCCGCGCTGGGTGCTGCCGGGCACCTTCCGCCCGTACGCGGACGCGCGCACCGTCCGGGTCGAGAACGCCGACGGCGTGGAACGCGGACTCGGGCTGGCGGGGGAGATCGCCTTCGAGCTGGACGGGGCCGGGCACACGCTCCAGGTCGCCGTCGAGCCGGACGGGTCGCTCTGGGCCGTCTTCGCCGACGCCACCAGCGGGAACGGCAGTTACCGCTTCCGGTTCCTGCGGCCCGCCGCGCCGGACGCCGAGGGCGCGGTGACCGTCGACTTCAACCGCGCGCTGCTGCCGCCGTGCGCCTTCGCGGACCACTTCATCTGCCCCTTCCCGCCGCCGGGCAACACCCTTCGGGTGGCCGTGGAGGCGGGGGAGCGGCAGCGGACCGACGGCTGAGGGCGGCTGTCGCGAGCTCAGGCCAAAAGGCACCCTTGCGCGAGAAGTTGACGCCTTGAATACTCCCGAGCAGCGCTTGTCAGGAGCACGGCGTATCCGGAATGCGGACGGTACGCTGTGGGCCTGACTGCGCCTCACGGGCCCGACCACCCCACAGGCGGGCCCCCGATCCCCTCGGGAGATGACAGTGAGGATCAAGCGCACCACCCCCCTCAGCGGTACCGCCAGACGCAGCAGGGCCGTCGCCATCGCGGCGGGCCTGGTGGCCGTAGCCGCCCTGGCCGCCCCCACCGCCCACGCGAACTCCAGCGGAACGTACAGCGCCAACCAGCTCGCCGCCGCCAGTGACGCCGTCCTCGGCGCCGACATCGCCGGCACCGCCTGGAACGTCGACGCGAAGACCGGGAAGCTCGTGGTCACCGTCGACAGCACGGTCTCCGCGGCGGAGATCCAGCAGATCAAGGACTCCGCCGGAGGCAACGCGGGTGCTCTGCGCATCGAGCACACCCCGGGCACGTTCAACAAGCTGATCGCCGGCGGCGACGCCATCTACGCCCCCGGCTGGCGCTGCTCCCTCGGGTTCAACGTCCACAGCGGCAGCACGTACTACTTCCTGACCGCCGGTCACTGCACCGACGGCAACCCGCCGTGGTACACCAACTCCTCGAACAGCACCTACATAGGCCCGACGGTCGGCTCCAGCTTCCCGGTCAACGACTACGGACTCGTGCGCTACGACAACACCTCCCTCGCCCACCCGGGCAAGGTCGGCAGCGTCACCATCACCGGCGCGGCCAACGCCACGGTCGGCATGTCGGTGACCCGCCGGGGCTCCACGACCGGCACCCACAGCGGCAGCGTCACCGGGCTCAACGCCACGGTCAACTACGGCAGCGGTGATGTCGTCTACGGCATGATCAAGACCAACGTGTGCGCCGAAGGCGGCGACTCGGGCGGTCCGCTCTACTCCGGCAGCAAGGCCATCGGCCTGACCTCCGGCGGCAGCGGCAACTGCAGCTCCGGCGGTACGACGTTCTTCCAGCCGGTCACCGAGGCGCTGAGCGCCTACGGCGTCACCCTGAACTGACGCCCTGACGCATGACCGCCGCGCCGGCCCCCGGGGATCCCCCTCGGGGGCCGGCGTGCCGGCTCGGTCAGCGTTCCGTCAGCCCGCCCGCCGCGAGCCGGTCCCGTACATCGCCCACCAGTCCGCCGGCGAGCTTCGTCGTCCGGGCCAGCAATGACTCGAATGCGGTGAGGCGGCGGAAGGCTTCCGCGTAGGGGGCCTGTTCGCCGAGGGGGAGCTGGAGCACGTGGAGACGGCGTACGTCGACACGCGAGGAACTGGAGGCGTGGGTGCCCGCCTGCCGGCCGTTCATGGGGGCGCGAAGGCAGCCGGCCAGGAAGTGGGCGTCCAGTTTGTCCGGGGCGACACGCAACGCGTAGAGCTGCGGGCCGAGCGCCACGGGGTCGCCCTGGTGCACCCAGGCCCTGAACGCCCGTACGACCCCCGCGACGACCACGTCGCCCTCCCGCGCGACGGTGTGCGCGGCATCCTGTGCGACGTGGCCGCCGGGCAGCCCGTCCATGAGCAGATCGGCCACGGTCAGCAGGGGCAGGCGGGGGCCCGGCGACGGCGCGTCAGCGGGCTGTTGCCCCGCGCGCAACGTGAGGGCGCCCGCCTTGGCCAGGTCTCCCACGGTGGCGGTGGTCCTCGCCTCCCCACCCGACAGACCGACCTCGGACAACTGACCCGCCAGCCGGCCCAGTTCGTCGATCGAGCCGGCCACCTCGGCCCACGACGAGGTGAGATCCGCCGGTGACGGCTCGGGACCCGGACCGGCGTAGCGCCCCGGGGTGACGTCCACCTCGTCGTCCAGCAGATCGAGGAGCGGCACCCGCACGGCGCCGTCGGGAAGTGCCTGCCGCGGGCTGTCGACCAGGGAGACCGCGGATGCCACGAACTCCGTCAGAGCCGCCCAGTCGGGCCCCTGCTCCCGGGTCATCGGCCGTGCCGCACGGGTGGCGTCCACCAGTAGCGCGTCCTGCGCGGCGACAACCCCTTCCGGGGCGGCCCGCAGGAGCCAGAGCTGGAGCGAGACGCTGTGCGGCTGGGCACAGCCCGGAGGCAGCGCCACGACCGCCCGCAGCGTGCCGGTGCGCAGCAGGGACCCGCGGATCCGGCGGCCGGCCTTGCGGGAGGCGACCGCCGGGGGAAGGACGACCACGGCCGTTCCGCCGGGTCTGAGGTGGGCGAGCAGATGCTGCACCCAGGCGAGTTCCGGTTCGGTGCGCGGGGGAAGCCCGTGCGTCCAGCGCTGGTCCGTGGCCAGGTCCTCGTAACCCCAGTCGCGCTCGTTGAACGGCGGGTTGCACAGCGCGATGTCCGCGCGGAGGCCGGGAACGGGATCGGCGCGCAGTGCGTCCACGGTGTCGACGCGGGCCCGGATGTCCCGGTCCTCGCCGACGAAGTCCAGGCGGGCGGCCGCCAGAGCGGCCAGACTGGGGTCGCGCTCGCAGCCGAACAGGGCCGGGGCCCGGCCCTCGTACTCCTCGACGGCCGCCGCCAGCAGATGGCCCGTGCCGCACGCCGGGTCGAAGAAAGTGAGTCCGTCGCTCCCGGCGGGCAGCATGCTGCCGAGCGCGAGGCGCGCCATCAGGGCGGCCAGCGGGGGAGGGGTGGTGCTGAGCTGGCGTACGTGCGTGTCCAGCCAGCGCTGCAGCAGGAACTCGAACGTGGCACGGGGCCCTTCACCACGCCCCAGACGTGCGGCGTCGCCGACCAGGCCCCTGGCCTCGGCGGAGAGGCCGGCCGAGGGGGTGCGCGCACGGGGTGAGCGCATCCGCCGCGCGGCCTCGGCGATGGCGAGGCCCGATTCGTCCCGGCTGCCGAGTGCCTCGAACCGGGGCCACAGGAACTCCCGGGCTCCGGCGTCCGACAGCTTCCCCTTCCCCCTGAGCCACTGCTCGACCTCGGACAGCGAGAACAGCGGACTGACGTCGGTGCCGCCGATGCGCGAAGGGAACGTGTCGTGGCGGCGGCGCCAGTTGCTCACCGCGGCCCGCCCGACACCGGCGATCCGGGCGATCTCGGCCAGGCTGACGGGTACGGCGCTCGTGCTCATCGACTTCTCTCCGGGGTCATGGGCGGGCTCCGGCGTGACCGGCTCTGGGCCTGCGTTCCAGCGTCCGCTGTTCTGGCAGGCTACTACGCACATTGACTTTGTTCACAGGTGTGCCGCGTAGCGCCCTTGTGTGAAACATGTGGAGGTTGAGGGATATGCAGGCGGTCGCACCGGGAAGGGTGCTGCTCGACCGGTACCGGCTCGACTCCGTACTCGGGCGTGGCGTGATGGGGCACGTGTGGCGCGGGACCGATCTGGAGCTGACGCGCCCGGTGGCAGTGAAGACGATCGCCGCCGGACTGCTCGCCGTGGAGGAGCAGCGCACCGAGGCGCTCGCCCGCTTCGAGCGGGAGGCGCGCGTGGCCGCCTGTCTGGAGCACGCCAACGTCACCACCGTGTACGACGCGTCGGTCACCGAGGAGACGTGCTGCCTGGTGATGCAACTGGTCGACGGGACCACTCTCGACCATCTCTTCGACCAGCAGGAGCACGAACGCTTCGACGTGTCCACGGCAGCTGCCGTGGCCGCGCAGTTGTGCTCGGGGCTCTCCGCCGTGCACGCGGCGGGCCTGGTCCACCGGGACCTCAAGACCCAGAACGTCATGGTCCGGCGCGACGGCGTCGTGAAGATCCTGGACTTCGGTCTCGTCAAGGTGCTCACCGACGTGGACCCGCGCCTGACCATGACGGGGGAGGGGATCGGCAACATCCTCTGCGCCTCACCGGAACTGCTGTCCGGGCGAGGCGGCGTCGACGGCCGCAGTGACCTCTACGCGGTGGGCTGCCTGCTGCACCACATGCTCACCGGCGCACCCCCTTTCGCCACCGACCAGCCGGCCCGGCTCGTCTCCTGCCACCTGAGCGAACCCCCGCCCCCGGCCCGCGCGCCGGGTGTGGAGGTGCCGGAGCCCCTGCGGGAACTCATCACCGCGCTGCTCGCCAAGGATCCGCGCGACCGTCCGGCGTCCGCCACCGAGGTGTACGTGGCCCTGGCGCCCTACCTCCCGGAGCCCGACCACGGTCTGGCCGCGCGCGCCGCCCCCGTCGAGGACCCCCGGCGTCCGTTCCGCGTCCCGCAGGGCCCGCGCCCGCTGTGACCCGGTGAGAGGATGGTGCACGGGATCGGGCCCACCGCGCGGCCCCGGTCGGCAGGGGTGTGACGGGCGTCGACGGCGCCGGAACTGGGGACGGGCGCGATGCGGCGAAGCCTTGGGCGGTACGAACTCACGCACGAGCTGGGCCGGGGAGGCATGGGGGTCGTGTGGGCGGCACGCGACGCCGCCGACGGGCGCGAGGTGGCCGTCAAGCTGCTCGCGCCCCGGGGCAACGGCTCCGAACTCTGCACGCTGGAGCGCCGGTTCCTGCGCGAGGCGCGGCTCACCTCCCGCCTGAGCCACCCCGGCATCCCCGAGGTGTACGACCACGGCAGCCAGGACGGCGAGCTCTTCCTGGTGATGGAGCGGGTCCCCGGCCTGGGGCTGGACGCGGTGCTCAGGAAGGAGGGCGGAGGTCTGACCGTCGAGCGGGCGGCGGCCGTCGCCCGCGCCGTGGCCGACGTGCTGGCTCACGCCCATGGCCAAGGGGTCGTCCACCGCGACCTCAAGCCGTCGAACCTGATGGTCACACCGGCCGGCGAGGTCAAGGTGCTGGACTTCGGCGTTGCGGCCGCCCTGGAGCCCCGTCCGGGCGAGACCCGCTTCACCGCGGCCAACGCCACCCCCGGGACGGTGATCTACATGGCCCCGGAGCAGGCGGTGGGCCGGACCGTTCCGGCGAGCGACCTCTACTCGCTCGGCTGTGTCCTGTACGAGTTGCTGGCCGGTAGGCCGCCGTTCACCGACGGGAGCGTCTTCATGCTGTACCACCAGCACGCGAACGAGCCCGTGCCCCCGCTGGAGGACTTCAGGCAGGGCGTTCCCACCGGGCTGCGGGAGCTGGTGGAGAGGCTGCTGGAGAAGGATCCGGGCGACCGGCCGGGCTCCGCGGCAGAGGTCCGCGAGCTGCTCGCCGCGTGGGCCCCGACGCCGGCCGAGACCGGTTCCGCCCACCCGAGGCTGGCCGAGATCGCCGCCCTGTGCCGCTCGGGGCGCCCCGGGCCGGCGCTGGAGGAGTACCGGCAGCTGCTCTCCAGCCACGTGCTGTCCGCGGCCGACGCTCTCATGGCCCGCGTCGGTGCCGCCCTGTGCGAAGGGGCGCTGGGCCGCACGCGCGAGGCGCTGGACGAGCTCATGTCCGTACTCGCCGAACAGCGCGGCCTCCTGGGGCCGACAGATCCCGCGGTGCTGGACACCCGCTACGAGATCGCGGTGCTCCTCGTCCGGTCGGGCGAGCGGAACCGGGCCGCGGAATCGCTGCGGCGGCTGGCCGATGACGAGGAGCGTGGTGCGCTGACCGCGGGCGACCCGCGACGAGGGCGCTCGCGCGCTCTGCTGGAGCGCATCGGCCGCATGATGACGGCGTAGCGCGGACTGGGACATCCGCCTGGCGACCGTATTGCTGTGAGCTCTGTTCACACTCGCTCTTCGTGTTAGTGTGCGACGGTCGTCCGATGGGATGGGGGCAGGTGCCCTGTCCGCGGACGGCCTCTGGGGACGACGAGGAGAACGGCGCCGATGACGTCAGCAACGCAGCGCGAGAGCCGGCGAACCGGGACACCGGAGATTCCCGAAGAGGGAAACCTCGTAGAGGTACGGGGCCAGTCCTGGGTGGTCGCCCGCGTCGAACCCTCCCCCTCCCCGGACGAGCGCACCACCAGGCCCGCCACGCTCGTGCACCTCCAGTCCGTCGCGGACGGCCGCTTCGGCGACACGCTCTCCGTCATCTGGGAGGTCGAGCCCGGCCGCCGGGTGCTGCCCGCGGGCTCCCTCCCCGACGCCTCCGACGGACAGTACGACCCCCCGTTCCGGCTCGCGGCCTTTCTCGACGCCGTGCGCTGGTCCGCCGTCGCCTCCGCCGACGCCAGGACCCTCCAGGCGCCTTTCCGCTCCGGCGTCGCCGTCGAGCCCTACCAGCTGGAACCGGTGTCCCGCGCGGTCGGCGCGCCGCGCGTCAACCTCCTGCTCGCCGACGACGTCGGCCTCGGCAAGACCGTCGAGGCCGGACTCGTCGCCCAGGAGCTGCTGCTGCGCGGCCGGGCCCGCCGCATCATGGTCGTCTGCCCGGCTGGGCTCACCCTGAAGTGGCGCGACGAGATGGCGGAGAAGTTCGGCCTCGACTTCACCATCGTCAACGCGGAGCAGTGCGCGAGTCTGCGCCGTACCCACGGCACCGCGGCCAACCCCTTCCGCGTGCACCCGCTGACCATCGTGTCCCTGCCCTGGCTGCGCGGCACGAAGGCCCAGCGCCTCCTGGACGAGGTCATCGGCTCCCCCGAGGAGAGCGGCGACGGCGATCACAAGCGCTTCTTCGACCTCCTGGTGCTCGACGAGGCCCACCACGTCGCCCCGTCCGCCCCCAAGCAGGTCTACGCGGTCGACTCCCAGCAGACGAAGCTGATCCGGCGTCTCGTCCCGCACTTCGAGCACCGGCTGTTCCTCTCCGCCACCCCGCACAACGGATATCCCGAGTCCTACACGGCGCTGCTCGAACTCATCGACGACCAGCGTTTCGCGCGCGGCATGGACCCCGACAAGGACGCCCTGAAGGACACCGTCGTACGCCGCCTCAAGGCCACCGTCACCAACGCCGACGGCACCCCGCGCTTCCGTACCCGCAGGACCGAGCAGCTTCCCGTCGACTACACCGATGCCGAACGCGAGATTCACGGCCTGCTCGGCTCCTTCGCCGACCTGCGCCGCAAGAAGCTCGTCCCCAGTGCCAGGGGAGGCCGCCGAGCCGCGGACCTGGTGACCCTGCTGCTGAAGAAGCGCCTCTTCTCCTCCCCGGCCGCCTTCCTCCACACCGTGCGCGTCTACCTCGCCCACCTGGAGGACACCGGCACCCGTGCCCGCAGCGCGGCCGCCGAAGTCCCCGACTGGCTCGACGACTTCCAGGACCTCGTCGCCGACCTGGACGACCTGGGCCTCGTCGACGCCGAGGACTCCGCCCTCACCCGTTCCACCTCGCTGACCCCCGCCGAGGACCACCAGGAACTCGACCTGCTCCGGCGCATGGAACGCTGGGCCGTCACGCACGAGGCCGACGCCGACTCCAAGGCCGCGGTCCTCCTCGACACCCTCAAGGCGGTCTGCCGCACCTCCGACGGCAGGCACTGGACCAACGAGCGCATCGTCGTCTTCACCGAATACCGCGACACCCTGGAATGGCTCCTCACCCTGCTCCGTCAGGAGAAGCTCACCGACGGCGGCCGCGCCGCCGTCCTGCACGGCGGCCTCACCACCGAGGAACGCGAACGGGTCCGCCTCGGCTTCCAGGCCGACCCGTCCACCGAGGAGGGTGCTGTCCGCATCCTGCTCGCCACCGATGCGGCCGGTGAGGGAATCGACCTCCAGAACCACTGCCACCGCCTGATCAACTACGACATTCCCTTCAACCCCAACAAGCTCGAACAGCGCATCGGCCGTATCGACCGCTGGGGCCAGCGCGAGGACCCGGAGATCTCCCACTTCATCGGCTCCGGCTGGCAACAGGCGCAGGCCGGCTCGTACGAGGCCGACCTGGAGTTCCTCTCGCGCGTCGCCAAGAAGGTCGCGCGCATGGAGCAGGACCTCGGCTCGGTCAACGCCGTGATCGCCGAGGCCGTGCAGCGCCGCATGACCGGCGACACGATGCCCGTCGACATCGAGAACGCCAAGCCCCGCACCATCCAGGGACGCCGCACCGGTGGCGAGGTCGCCCCCGAACAGAACGTCACCGCCCAGTCCAAGCGCCTCGCCGACCAGTACGACGAGACGGTCGCCACGCTCGGGCTCACCCCCGCCAACATCAAGCGCGTCGTCGACACCGCTCTGGCCCTCGACCACCAGCCGCCCCTGGCCCCCGACCGCGCCCTCGCCGAGGACTTCGAGCCGGGCGACCTGTACGAGGTACCGCCGCTCTCCGGCACCTGGGAACGGGCGAGCCGCGGCCTGGCCCACAAGCTCCGCGAGGGCGAGCAGCGGCCCATCACCTTCGACGCGGCCGTCGCAGCCCGTGGCCGCGACGACGTCGTCCTCACCCACCTCAAGCACCCGCTGGTCGCCCTCTCGACCCGCCTCCTGACGGCCGCCGTCTGGAACGCGGACTCCGTCGGCCTCCACCGCGTCACCGCCGTCGTGAGCGACGACCCGGCGATCACCACCACTCTCGTCTCCGCGTACGCCCGCTACGTCCTCGTCGGCAACGACGGCACCCGGCTCCACGAAGAGGTCATCCACGCCGGCGGCTGGTTCGGCGACACCGGCCGCTTCCGCCGCTGGGAATCCGTACGCACCCAGGGCGACGCCCTCGCCAGGGCCCTCACCGAGGGCACCGAGGCGGCCCCGCACCTGCGCCGGGAACTCGCCGCCGCCTGGGAGAAGCTGGCCGCCCCCCTGAACACCTCGCTCGAAGCCCGCGCCCGCGAACGCGGAGACAGCCTGGTCAAGGCGCTCGCGGACCGGCGCAGGCAGGAGGAGGACCGCATCATGGCGACCCTCGGCCGCTTCGAGGCGACCCTGCGTGCCAAGCTCGAGGAAGAGGGCGAGGGCACCGGCGAGCAGTACGCGCTCTTCGGCCGGCACGACGTGACCGCCGCCGAACGCCGTCAGTACGAGGACGACCGAGCCCGTTGGCAGCAGCGCCTCGACGGCCTCCCCGCCGAACGCGAACGCGAGCTCGCCGCGATCACCGCCCGCTACCGCGACCCACGGCCCCACCTCTTCCCCGTAGCCGTCGTCTTCGTGATCCCCGCAAAGGAAGCCCGCCGATGAGCCCCCGTCCCACGTCCCGCGGTCTCGCCGCAGCCAGGGCGACCGCGCTCGACGGCCGCCGCCAGCACCAGGAGTGGCTGGACCTCACCGAGGTCTCGGGTCCCTTCCTCACCATGCCGGTCCTGAGGCGGGCATGGCCCCAGCTCGACACCCTGGAGAAGGACGAGCGCGCCCGGCTGCGCGCCCGCCACGCGGACTGGCAGAGCGACACGACGGCCGGACGCGGCGAGTGGGTCGCGTACGTCCTGCGCTCCCTCCTCGGCTGGGGCGACGCGCTGGTACTCCGCCAGGGGGAGGACGAGGATCCGGCGCTGGACCGCCTGACCCTCCACGTACCTGAACACGGCGCCGTCCTGCGTCCCGACTTCGCCCTCGTGGAGCCGGACGGGGACCTCCTCGCCGAACCCGACGCCGCCTCGGCCGCGAAGCGCGTACGGCTTCTGGGTATGACGGTCCCCGCCGGCACCGTCCCCACCTCCCGCGCGGCGGCCGGTGCCGACTGGGCGGCGGCCCCCGCCGACCGCCTCGCCCGGCTCCTGCGCCACCACGACGTCCCGCTCGGCCTCATCACCGACGGCCGCTGGTGGTGCCTGCTCTGGGCCCCCATCGGCGGCGTCACGACGACGGCCGTCTTCGACACCATCGGCTGGAACGAGGCCGCCGAACGCAACGTCGTCCGCGCCTTCGTCTCGCTCCTGCGCCGGCGCCGCTTCTTCGAGTACGAGGAGTCCGAGACCCTCGTCGGCCTGCTCAAAGCCAGTCTCGCCGCGGGCGAGGACGTCACCGAGGCGCTCGGCGTGCAGGTCCGCCAGGCGGTCGAACTCCTCGTCGACGCCATAGGGCGTGCGGACGTGCGCGCGATGGACGCGGGCGCCCCCGGCCTGCACGCCTCCGGAGTGCCCGCCGGTGAGATCTACCGGGGCGCGGTCGCCGTCATGATGCGCATCGTCTTCCTCCTGTACGCGGAGGAACGGGGCCTTCTCCCCGCCGACAACGAGGTCTACGCGACGTCCTACTCCGCCCGCTTCCTGCGTACGGAACTCAAGGCCCGCGCAGACGCGGAGGGCGAGAGCTCCCTCGAACACACCACCTCCGCCTGGCACCGTCTGATCGCTCTCTTCCACGCCGTGCACGGTGGAGTCGACCACCCCGAGCTGAAGCTCCCCGCGTACGACGGATCGATCTTCGCCCCCGACGCCTACGCCTGGCTGGAGCAGACCACTCCGCTCCTGCCCGTCGACGACCGCACCGTCCTGCACATGCTCCGGTCCGTGCAGGAGGTCCGCGTGGGCACCGGCAAGAACGCCGAGGTCCGCACGCTGAGCTTCCGCGCCCTGGACGTCGAGCAGATCGGCTACGTGTACGAGGGCCTGCTCTCGTACGGTGGCGAGCGCGCGGTCGAGGACATGGTGGGGTTGATCGGCCCGGAAGGCCTGGAACACGAAGTCCCTCTCCGCGAGCTGGAGTCGCTGGCGGTGAAGTCGGGCGGCTCGGTCAAGGCCCTGGCCAAAGCGATCCACGAGAAGTGGAAGGACCCGAAGCCGCCGGCGAGCGCCGCGAAGCTGGAGAAGCTGCTGGCCCCGCCCGCGGACGAGGTGGAGACGCGACGGCAGCTGAACGCCGTGACCAAGGACGTGGCCCTGAGCGAGCGCCTCTTCCCGTTCGCCGGCATCCTCCGCCGCGATCTGCGCGGCCTCCCGATGGTCATCCCCAACGGCTCGCTGTACGTCACGGAGTCCTCCCTCCGCAAGAACACCGGCACCCACTACACCCCCCGCTTCCTGGCGGAGGACGTCGTCCGCCACGCGCTGGAACCCCTGGTGTACGAGCCGGGGCCGCTGCAGACGGCGGACGCCGGGGAGTGGCGGCTGAAGTCGCCCGAGCAGATCCTCGCTCTGAAGGTCGCGGACATCGCCATGGGCTCGGCGGCGTTCCTGGTGGCCGCCTGCCGCTACCTGGGCGACCGCCTGATCGAGGCGTGGGAGAGCGAGGGCCGTGCGGACGCCATGGCGTACCGGGCGGGCCGGGCGGTCGACGCGGTGACGGCGGCGGACGCGGAGCAGGAGAAGGTGGTGGTGGAGTCCCGCCGCCAGATCATCGAGCACTGCCTGTACGGGGTGGACATCAACCCGATGGCCGTGGAGATGGCCAAGCTGTCGCTGTGGCTGGTGTCGATGGACCCGACCCGCCCCTTCACGTTCCTGGACGACCGTCTGGTGGCGGGGGACTCGCTGCTGGGGGTGCACACGATGGAGCAGCTCCAGTCGGTGCACATGCGGCCCAAGCGGCAGTCGGACGTGCTGGTGCACGAAGCGGCCGCACTCATCGACGAGTTGACGAGGGAGCGCCTGGCGATCACCGCGATCAAGGGTGTGGACCTGCCGGCGCTCCAGCGCAAGCGCGAGCGCCTGGCGGAGGTCAACCGCCACTCGCGGAAGCTGCGGCTGGTGGGCGACCTCATCGCGGGCGCGGCGCTCGCGACGTGCGCGTCGGGCCGGGTGGAGTGGTACGCGGCAGACGGCGGGGAACGCGTGAAGGACCTGTTCCCGCAGGCGGCGTGGATGGTCCAGAAGCTCTTCGAGGACGGGGCCGAGGACCACGCGGACGTGGAGCGCGAGGCGCGGGCACTGGCCGAGGAGTGGCTGGGGGCGGAGCTTCCGGCGGGGGGACTGGAGCGGCGGCCGGTGCACTGGCCGTTGGTGTTCCCGGAGGTGTTCTCGATGGGGGGCGGCTTCGACGCGGTGGTAGGGAACCCGCCGTTTCTGGGGGGAAGCAAGATCACAGGCTCCCTCGGCGATGCTTATCGTGAATACCTGGTTGCGTACCCTGGCCGGGGCAAGCGGGGGAACGCGGACCTGGTGGCTTACTTCGCCTTGAACGCCAACCGGCTGCTGAACGGTCATGGGCAGATCGGGTTGATCGCCACCAACACTCTGGCGCAGGGTGATACCCGTGAAGTAGGACTGGACCAGTTGGGTGAGCTCGGGATGGTGATCCGGCGAGCGGTGAAGAGCCGGCGCTGGCCCTCTCATTCGGCGGCGCTGGAATACTGCGCGATGTGGGGAAGCAGGCGCCCCCTTGGTGATGCATCCGCTGTCGTGCTGGAGGATTCCGTCGTCCCTCACGGCATTTCTTCCTCGCTCAATGCTTCGACCCGAATGGCCTCGTGGGTGGAGAGGTTGAAGCGAAATTCAGGTACCTCCTTCAACGGGAGCAAAGCGGACAGCCTCGGCTTCACTCTGGCGGAAGACGCCGCGCTCTCCTTGATCGCGGCCGACTCGCGGTACTCGGAGGTTCTTTTTCCTTATGTGAACGGGAAGGAGGTCAATACTGAACCTGATCACTGTGGCGATCGTTGGATCATCTCCTTCCAGGCGTTGAGTGAGGAGGAGGCGAAAGAGTATCCGGCCGCCTATGCTCAGGTGCTGAGAGAAGTGAAGCCTGAGCGGGATCGGAACAATCGGGCCGCCCGGCGTGAGCGGTGGTGGCAGTTCGCCGAACGCGCGCCCGGTCTCTATGCGAAAATCTCCACCATGGAGATGTGCATCGTCTTTACGAGGCATACGCACACCCTCATGCCGGTGAGGATGCCCACGGGGCGAATTTTCTCAGACGCCCTGGCGGTCATTGCTACGAGCGACTTCGCTGAACTCGCCGTTCTCAGCAGTGCCCCCCACCATTGGTGGACGATTGATCGCGCGTCAACGCTGGAGACACGTATTCGCTATACGCCCAGCGACGTGTTCGAAACCCTTGTGCGTCCAGGGGCCACTCCCCGCTTGCGGGAGGCAGGCCGACGCCTGGACACCCACCGCAGCGCCCTCATGCTCACCCGCGGCGCGGGTCTGACCGCCACCTACAACCTCGTCCACAACCCCGACTGCCAGGACGAGGACATCGTCGAACTCCGCCGCATCCACGAGGAGATCGACCGGGCCACCGTCGAGGCATACGGCTGGTTCGATCTCCTGGACGACTCCGGGCAGACCCCGCACGCCGACCCGACCCACGAGACGTTCCCGCTCGACCACGGCTTCCACGAGACGGACCAGGGCACCCGCCACACCATCGGCCTCCTCGCCCGGACCGAGATCATCGACCGCCTGCGCCAGCTGAACCACCAGGCGTACGCCGACGAGGTCCACCTCGGTCTGCACAAGAAGCCCGCCAAGCACCCGGACATGCCGAAGCCGTCCGCCGACGTCATCCGCAAGCGCAACGAGCAGCTCGCTGCGCGGGGCGGCTCGGGTTTCGGTGAGGCCGGCGAGGACGCCCTCTTCTGAGCGTCGGCAGCCTGAGTGGGACTCCCCTGATGGACCCGACTCCACGAGTCCATGGGAGGCGGCCGCCGGCCCAGGCCCGTCACGGGTGAGCTCGCCGCCCCCGCGGTCGCCCACGGGCGCGTCCCCGGCCGGGACTTCCGGGGCGGGCTGCTTCTGCTGACGCAGGTGCTCCGGATCGAGGGCACGGACGCCAGGCCGGAGCGCCTGCCCGGTGCACCCGGCCCCGAGGTGCCGATGAGTACGAGGGCGGGTGCGGACCCGGGCGGGTGTGCGGCAGGATCGGCGCATGAAGAGGACGAGAAGCGGGGTCGGACCGCTGACGGCGGTGGCGGTCGCAGTGCTCGTGGCCGGATGCGGGAGCGAGCGGGCGGACGAGGCCGGCGGGGGACCCCCGCCCGTCGGGACGGCCAAGCCCAGCGCGCCCGTGGACTTCCGGTGTCCCGGTGAGGACCCCGCGCCGGAGGTGTCGTCCCCCGCGTCGGCCCCGGTCCCGGCCGGGGCGCCCACCGACCACTACGCCGAGAACCACGGATTCCAGGTGCCGTTCCCGCTGCACGGCCAGGACCGTTGCGACGGGCTCGCGGCCGTCGGCCGTATCGAGAAGGCGCTGGAACCGCTGCGCGAGCGGGGCGACTTCTCGCCGGCGCACACCCGTGAGGCGCTCATGGGTCTCGGCTACGGCCCCGGGGCGGTGGAGCTCCATCAGAGTGGCGGGACCGTGGTCGGCTTCCTCATCCGCGCGGGCGTTTCCCCGCTGTTGTGCGTGAAGGGCACGATGGGCCGCGCGGCCACCGAGGTGAGCGCCTTCGGCGGATATCCCGACCATCCCTCCTGCGACCGCCCCAGCGGCGGCCACTGAGGGGTCGGCGGGACCCGGGGGTACGGGCCCGGCCCGGAGGGCCGCCGCTGATCAGCCTCTGCCCGCGGCCGCCCCGGCCGGCGCGACGCCGAAGATGTCCACCGCGTGGTAGTACGTCCAGGCCGTGGCGTTGCACGAGGTCAGCTTGGCGCCGGAGTAGGCGGCGCACACGCGCTTGAGGTCCGCGTAGAGGGCGTTGTCGAGGCGGGCCTTGTTGGCGGAGAACGTGCCGGCGGCCTTGTAGTTGCGGTAGCCGAAGTCGTGGCGGGCGCAGGCCGTCTGGAACGGGAAGCCGAAGGGGTTGTCGGGTGAGGTGCTGCAGTAGTCCGTCGACCAGTCGAAGTTGTACGAGGACCACGCGCCCTTGTTGTTGCGGGCGGCGTTCCAGGCGTTGTAGCTGGAGGCGCTCGTCTGGGTCCAGGAGCTGAGGACCTGGGGCTTGTCCGCGGGGGCCGCCGAGGCGGAGGCGGCGGGCAGCAGGGCGAGCGGGAGCGACAGTCCGAGGGTGGCGAGCAGGGTGGCGACGGGACGACGCATGAGCAACCTCCGTGGGGGGATAGGGCTCGAACCCGCGGGTCGTGCGAGTTCGCCTCAGGATGACGGCATGCACCTGCCATGCCTAGGTGTGCGGCTGCCTGTGTTTCACCGATTTTCGGACGGGGGCCCGTCAGGTCTGTCCGGCCTCCGGGGTTCAGGTCGTTCCGGATGGGTGGGATCCGGCCGCTCGTCAAGTCGTCGCATTGGCTCGGAGTTGCTTGTGAACTCTGTCAATGCGTGTCATGCTGGCCGCTAGCTCGGTGTGTTCTCGTGCAACCGCAAGTGACTGGAAACAGTGCGTCCCTGACTCGCGGTCAGGGGCTGCCTCCTTCGGTCGTGACGTGGGCGCGGGCGCACACACCCGCAGCGGCGCTTCAGCGGGCCGCGGCCAGGGAGGAACAGCACATGGACACCGTCACACGCGACCAGGTCATCGCTGGTGAACAGAAGGCCGTGGACCACGCGTACGACTGCTACACCGCGCGGCTCGCGGAGATGACCGGGACGTCGGCCGCCACGGCCTCCGCCAGCGGCAAGGACGGCATCGCCAACCGGCGCGACGCCGAGGAACGGGCCGCGGCGTACGGAGGTCTGGGCCAGGAGTCGCTGGTCGTGGCCCGGGTCGACGCCCCGGAGGAGCCGGGCGGCGAATCCCGCCCCTGGTACGTCGGGCGGCGTCCCGTCTCCGATGTCGCCACCCGTGACACCGTCGTCGTGCTGTGGACGAGCCCACTGGCCAAGAAGTGGTTCGAGGCGGAGGCGGACGCCCCCGGCGAGGTCGTGCTGCGGCGCCAACTGCGCTGTGTGCAACGCATCGTCGAGGACTACGCCGACGACATCGCCGTGCCGGGGAGCACCTCGCACGAAGCCGCCACGGTGACGACTCCCGTCTCCGAAGGCCCCGTTCCCGTGCTCGACGGGGTCCCGGGCCCACGCCCGGCCGTGGACGACGGAACCGCGGAGGACGGAGCCGCGGGCGACCGGCCCGGTGCTGCCCGGCGGGTGGAACGTACGCCCCGGCCCGCGCCCGCCGACATCGCCCGGACGCAGCGAGGCGGTCCCCAGGCCCCCGACGACTTCCTGTTGCGCGAGCTCCAGCGCTCGCGCACGGGGCGGATGCGCGACATCGTGGAGACCATCCGCCGTGACCAGATGGACCTGGTCACCGGGTCCCCTTCCGACGTCCTCGTCGTACAGGGAGGACCCGGAACGGGTAAATCGGCGGTCGGTCTGCACCGGGTCACCTGGCTCGTCAACAACAACCACTTCAGGGCCCAGGACATCCTGGTCATCGGTCCGCACCAGCGCTTCCTCGACTACGTCGGCCAGGTCCTGCCCACGCTCGGGACGCGCGACGTCAACGCCGTACAGCTCTCCCGGCTGTGGGACGGCGATGTCCTCGGGACCGACACGCCCCGGGCGAGGCTGGTGAAGTCCGACGAGCGCATGGCGGCCGTACTGCGGCGCCGCGTCGAGCACGAGTGCCGCCCCGACGCCCTGGACAGCCAGCTCGACCCGCCCTCCTTCGAGGACGCCGAACCCTCCTTCACCGTCCGGGCCGGCAGTACGACCTTGCGGGTCCCGCGCTCGGAGGTCGGCGCCCTGCTCGACGAGGCGCGCGGTGGCGACGGCGCCTACCGCGAACGCCGCGAACGCTTCCGCAGCCTTCTCGTCGACCGGCTCCTGCGGGAACTGACCACGTTGGCCCCGCGCCGCGGCGCCGACGGCACGATTCGCCGCAGCCTCGAACGCAACCGCCGGGTGGAACGGCTCCTCGACCGGATCTGGCCCTCGCCCGGTGCCCGGGAGTCACTGCGCACCCTGTACGACTCGCCCGACCTCCTGCGCGTCTGCGCCGAAGGCATTCTGGACGAGGAGGAGCAGGCCGCGCTCCACCGCCCGCGCGCCGAACGGGCCGAGGACGACCCCTGGACCCTGGACGACCGGGTCTGCCTGGAGGAACTCCGGTACCTCGTCACGGGCGAGACACCCCGCCGCTACGGGCACATCGTCGCCGACGAGGCCCAGGACCTGACGCCCATGCAGGCCAGGGCCCTGCGCAGGCGCGTCGCGCGCGGCGGTTCGATGACCGTGCTCGGCGACCTCGCACAGGCCACCGGGCCGTACGCGTACGCCGGCTGGGACCGTCTGGGCACACTGCTCTCGGATCACGGTGACTGGCGCGTCGCGGAGCTGAACACCAGCTATCGCGTGCCCGCCGAGATCATGGAGTTCGTCGCCCCGCTCGCCCGTGCGGTCGCCCCCTCGCTGCCCTACCCGCGAGCCGTGCGGGAGGCGGGCCCCGACGCGGTGCGCACCCTCGCGACGGAGCCGTGGAAGCTGCTGGGAGACACCGTCACCCAGGCCGTCCGCCTCGTCGGCGGGGACGACGGACGTACGCTGCGCTCCGTGGCGGTCATCGTCCCCGACGACTCCGGCTGGCTCGACGAGATCGGGCGCAACCTGGACGCGTCCGAAGACCTCACGGAACGCGAACGCGAGGCGGTGACCGTCCTGGCCGCGGGCCAGGCCAAGGGCATGGAGTACGACCACGTGCTCGTCGTCGAGCCCGCCACCATCGCCTCGCGCGGCCCGGCGGGGCTTCGGCAGCTCTATGTCGCGCTCACCCGCAGCACTCAGAGTCTGACCGTCCTGCACACGGCTCCGCTCCCCGAGGCCCTGACGAACGCCCCCGAGCCGCTGCCGCTCCCCGGTACCGCCCCGGGAGCCGAGGGAGCCGAGGACCTCCCGGAGATCGGTTCCGACATCCGGGTCCGGGTGATCGGCCACACCGCTGGAGGGAACTACAAGGTCGAGGCCGTCCAACCCGCCACGGGCCGTCCGCTGCTGATGGCCGTGCGCCACGGCTCCGCACCCCCGGCGAAGGGCGCCGAACTGGACGCCTGGGTGTTGCGCCACGCATCGAACGTCAGCTTCGTCACCGTCGACGAACGAGGGCGCCGGCCCATCTCGGCGGCGATGGCCCGGCGGTACGCGCGCGCCCTCGGCGTCGTCGAGGAACTGGCCGCCGGCACCGTACCGGACGACTTCCGGGCCTGCCTCTCGGAACTCAAGGGCATGGCCAACCGCTGTCTGCGGCTGGACCAGCACGACTGGCTGGACGTCTGGCGTGTGCTCGGTTCGCCGGACCGGGCCGGGCTGAACCGGCTGCGCGACCTGGCGGCCGGGGCCAACCGGACCACTCCTTCCGGGGTGCCGGACTTGGACCGGTTCCGCGCGGAACTGGAAGCCAGTGGCTGGGCCGGGGCCCTGACGGCAGCGAGGCAGGACATCGAGCGTCGTATCGCGGCCGCCGGTCCGCCGACGGGCGAGGAAGCCCCGGGCCCCGGACCTGCCGAGCCGATCGCGCCCCCTGCCGCCCCCGAGCCGCCCGATCGGTCCCGTGCGACCGAGACCCCCGTGCCGTCCGACCCGAAGGAAACCGACCCCATGACCTCCCCCTCCGCCACCCTCGCCCCCTCGGAGCCGGCTGTGGGCAACGGACTCCACCAGGTCCTGACAGACGCCGTTCTGGCCGACCGCGCGTGCAGGACCCATGAAGCGGTGCGCTTCGAACTGATGGGCGCCCTCCTGCGGGCCGACCGCCAGCCCGAGCCCGGCTCCCAGGTCGTGGACGTGGCCTGCAGGACGGAGGACGGGCACGTGCTGTACGAGGTGCTCGGCGCCGGCCTCGCGGCCTACGCCGACCTCCGGGCGGGCGCGGTCCGCCTCATGGAGATCAACCACACCCTGCCCGAACCCGCCGGCGCCCTCTGCCTCGTCCTGGCCTGCCCGCCGGCCGAGGACTGGTCGGCCGCCGCCGTCCGCGACGTCTTCGGCGTCCACGTCCTGTGGCGCACCCGGGACGGCTGGGAGGGGGAGGGCGTCGAGGTGGCCCTGGGGCGGGCCAGGGGGTGACGTGCCCCAGGGCATCGGGCGGCTTCGTGGTGACCGGCCGGGGACGGTGTGATCAGGCCCTGCGCGCCAGGTCCAGCGCCACCGTGTGGATGAACCAGTCCAACGCCTCGCAGATCGTTTCGCCTTGCTCGGCGAAGACGGAGAGGGGGAACCGCTGGACCCGCTCCGAGAGCCCGGCGATCGGGGGGCTCAGTCCGCCACGGGGTCCAGCATCCGGCTGCGCACCCCGTTCCAGGACACGGCCAGCGCGTCCCGTGCGCGGGTGCACGCGACGAACAGGAGGCAGTGCTCGGCCAGCAGGTCGGACTGGTGCTGGACCGGGTCCACCTCGGCCGGAGTCACCTGCTGGGTGAACGGGAGCACCTTGGCCGTCACACCGACCACTGCCACGCAGCGGAATTCCAGGCCCTTCATGGCGTGCATCGTGGCGACCCGTACCCCCGGCGTGCCCGGGCCCGGGTCGTCCTTCACGGCGACGGCGGGGACGCCCTCCCGGCGCAGACGGGCGATGACGGCGTCGACCAGGGTGTTGAAACGGGCGCACACCGCGACCTCCGAGGGCTTCACCCCGTCCCGGTCGGTCCAGTCCCGGATCCGGTTCACCAGCGCGGTGATCTCCTCGTCCTGGCTTCCGTACCCGTTCGCGGCCGGGGTCCGGCCGTGCAGCTGGGAGCGGTAGCCCCGGAGCGAGTCGGGTCCGCCCTCGGCGTCGTCGTCCTCGCCGAGGCGGCCCACCGGCCGGCCGTCGAGGAGCGCGGCGGACCAGCGGAGGATCTCCTCCGTGCTGCGGTAGTTCAGACGCAACCGTGAGGTCCGGCCCCGCACATGGATGTTCAGCGAGCGCAAGGAGACGCGGGCGTCGTAGATGCGCTGGTGGGGATCGCCCACGAGGAACATGTCGTCAGGCTGGGGAGCCACGCAGGCACGCAGCACGCGCCACTGGGCCGGGTGGAGGTCCTGGGCCTCGTCCACCACGACATGCCGGTAGCGAGGTCCGCTCTCGGCCAGGACGGTCGCCGCCTGGTCGCTGAGCTGTGTGTACGTCGCCGAGTGACGCGAGGACACGTCCTCGGCGAAGCGGGTCATCACCCGCCACAGCCTGGCCCGCTGCACTCTCCCCACCTGCGTACCGCGCCCCCTGCGCACGCAGCGGAGGTAGTCCTCGGGAGTGCGGAGCCCCTGGGCGAGTACGACGTTGCGGAACTCCTGGGACAGGAACTGCTCGGTCCACGGGAGGTCCTCCCGTGCCGACGCTCTGGCCCAGGCGCTCCGCTCGGCGGCCGCGGAGAGCGGTCGTGGGGCGGCGGAGCCGCGCGCCTCACGGAGGACCCGGGCCGCCAGTGAGTCCACCGTGGTCACATCGACCCGCTTGAGCAGGTGGGCGTCGGCCTCACCGAGCAGGAGCGTCAGGCTGTCCCTCAGGTTGGCGGCCATGGCGTTGGTGAAGGTGGTCAGCAGGATCCGGTCCTCGTCACGGCCGGTGCGCAGAAGGTGGCGTACGCGGTGCAGTGCGACCACCGTCTTGCCGGTGCCCGGCCCACCGGTCACCTGGGCGGCTCCGTTGAAGCCCGGATGGAGTGCGAAGCGGCGCTGTGCGGGGTGGAGGAAGATGCGCCAGCGTGTCAGGTCCTCGGTGAGGATGCGTTCGAGTTCCCCGGGGCCGGTCACTTCCACGATGCGGTCGGAAGTGTTGAGGATGGCCTCGCTGAGCGTCACGGCGGGCCTGTCGCCGGCGGTGCGGACCGTCTGGCCCCGGGGGGAGATCAGCTGCTCCCAGACGTCCTCGGGCGAGTAGCCGGCGGCCAGGAACTCCAGCACCTCGTACTGGTCCGCCGGCATCATCGGCGGAGCCATCACCGACAGGTCCTCGACCGTGACGCAGACTCTGGCCAGCCGCAGGACCTGGTCATCGATGCCGAGGTCTCGCAGCACGGTGTCCGACTGCTGTTCGAAGAGCCGGGCGGGTGCCGTCTCCGCCTTGGTCCCGAAGTACGTCTCCATCTGCTCCAGGGCCACGACGTTGCGTACTTCGAGGCCGCCGGTCGCGCCGTTGACGGAGTAGGCACGTCGACAGGCCCAGTTGATCGCCTCGTCGTGCGGGGCCACCTTCAGCAGGGTGAACAACTCGCTGCCGTCGTCGGGTGCGAGGAGCACGCCGCGGTAGGACTTCGTGATGCGGATCGTGCGGATCCGACGGTCGCGCGCCTGCTCCAGTTTCTCCAGGTGCAACCCCTTGCTCGCGTGGAGCTGGGGGACGGTCATGCCGCGGAACATCTGAATCGCGTCCTTGACCTCCTTCTGCACCGGACGTTGCAGGGAGACGAGGTCCGCGACGAAGTCGTCGGAGAGGGCGAGTCGAGGCATGGGCGTCCTCATGTCGGTCGGTGGCCGGCGGTCGGGAAACAGCCTAGGGACTTCCTGACGGCAGTTGTACGACGGTACCCTCTGGTGGCTGTGAACTCAGTCAACCGTTCACATGTGCCGCCTTGTTGTATGGTTGGCCGATCTCGTGCCCACCGGTTCCGTCCGAGAGGATCCCGCATGCCGGCCCAGAACGCCCCGGCCCCTGTTCCGCATCCGCTGGACGACGTGCCGCAGGACTTCCTGGCCGGCGACTCGTACGGGGTGCGGGACGGGCTCGTCGACTACATCCGGCGCGACCTGCTCGGGCCGTGGGACGGGGAGACGGAGACGCTGCTCCCTTTCTCCTCCGGCCCCCGCGACCGTTACCTCGTCGGCATGCTCGGCCCGCGGCCGGACGTCACGACGGCCGAAGGCATCGCGCTGGCCGCCGCACAGAGCGCGGACGGAGAGTCGGGGGAGGAGAGCGAAGGGGACGACAACGGGCTCCCCGACCGGTTGTCCCCGCAGGCAGGGGGCCGTATGTGGGCCTCCTCCATGGGCATGGCCTTCACCGTCCCCGCCTCCGTCGGCACACTCAGCGTCACCGCACGCTGGGGCCGCTACACCCAGTCCGAGGAGCCCACGGAGCTGGGGACCACCCGCAAGGTGTGGTCCCGGGAACCCGTGGAGCACCCGGCAGACATCGACGTCACCGCCGCGGGTGGCCGGAGCGTTCCCCTCGGTGACGGTGCCGTGGTCCTCGACGTGCAGGTGCGGCACCACGGAGGGGACCGCGACGGCGAGGACCTGCGCGTCGTCGAACTCGCCCTGGTGAACGGGCAGGAGGACAGCCGGGAAGCCCGCGACGCCCACTGGCTCTTCCAGACGTCCCTCGAAGTGACCGCCTTTCCGGACGACCGGGCGGCGGTGTTCTTCCCTGTCGACGACCCGCTCACCCGGGCCGGCCGGGCCAACGGGTCCGAAGACCCCGAGGAGCGCCGGCTGCGCCTCCTCCACCGCGACAGCCTCAGCCACGCCAAGGGCCGCAATGTGGCCGTGCACGCCCAGGTGCGGGAGGGCGAACGCAACGCACACCGCCTCACCACCACCTGGCTGCCCGCCTACGACGTCCCCGCCACCACCGCGCCCACCGTCGGACAGCAGGACCTGCTCCAAGGGCTGGAGCTCGGCATGGACGAGCTCGCGGCACTCGCGGTCCCGGCACGCCGCAATGAACTGACCGCCGCCCTCGCCCCCCTCGCCGACGGCTACGCCACGTGGCTCGAACAGCAACGGGCCAAGGCCCACTCGCTCCCGGACGACCTGCGGGAATCGGCGCTCGACGCCATCGGGCAGGCCCTGGAGATCTGCGACCGCATCACCCTCGGGATCGACCTGCTCGCCGCGGACGACACCGCGCTCACCGCGTTCCGCTTCGCCAACCGGTCCATGGCGCTCCAGCGCCGCAACACCGCGATCGCCGCGGCCCGGACCGGTCGCGACGACGACCCCGCCTCGTACCGCGAGGCCCACGAGGAGGTGTACGGCAGGGGCAAGGAGGGCGCCGGGTGGCGGCCCTTCCAGCTCGCCTTCGTGCTGCTCAACCTCGCCTCGCTCAGCCGGCCGGGGCACCCGCACCGGGGGACGGGCCGCGAGGCCCTCGTGGACCTGCTCTTCTTCCCCACCGGCGGCGGCAAGACCGAGGCGTACCTGGGGCTCGCCGCGTACACCTTCGCGCTGCGACGTCTGCAGGGCACCCTCGGCTCCGGTGCGGAGGCGCGCAGCGGCGAGGCGGGCGTGGGCGTCCTCATGCGCTACACCCTGCGACTCCTGACCGCCCAGCAGTTCCAGCGGGCCGCGGCGCTCGTGGCCGCGTGCGAGGTGCTGCGTCGCGAGGAGCTCGCCCAGGACCCGCGCTGGGGTACGACGCCTTTCAGGATCGGCCTGTGGGTGGGGACCTCCGTCTCGCCGAACTGGTTCGACGAGGCCAAGGAGCAGATCGCGGGTGCCCGCGAGAACGCCAGCGACAAGCACGCCCGGGTCCTGCAGATGCTCACCTGCCCCTGGTGCGGCAGCGGGCTCACCGCCCGGTCCCACATGGAGTACGACGAGGCCAGGCGTCGCGTGCTGCTGTACTGCCCCCGGGGGGAGGGGACGGACCGGTGTCCGTTCTCACGGCGGGACGCCCCGGGCGAGGGGATTCCCGTACTCACCGTCGACGAGGAGATCTACCGGCTCGCGCCGGCGCTGCTGATCGCCACCGTCGACAAGTTCGCCCAGCTTCCCTGGAACGGCTACGCGGGCCTGCTGTTCGGCCGGGTCACGGAAGTGTGCCCACGCCATGGGTACCGGCACGACGACCTGGACGCCAGAACCGGCTGCGGGAGCCGCCACCACGCCAAGGGCGGTCTGCCGGCGGTCACCGCACAGCCCGTCACCCGGCTGCGGCCGCCGGACCTGATCATCCAGGACGAGCTGCACCTGATCTCCGGTGCGCTGGGCACCACGGTCGGCCTGTTTGAATCCGCCATCGACCAGTTGTGCAGCTGGAGCTTCACCGACGCGCGGGGACGCCGCCAGGAGGCCGGACCCAAGATCGTCGCGTCGACGGCGACCACCAAGCGGGCGGCGGACCAGGTGCGGGGCGTCTTCGCCCGCAAGGTCGCCGTCTTCCCGCCGCAGGTGCTCGACGCCGGGGACACTTTCTTCTCGCGCCAGGCCGAACTCAGCCGGGAGAACCCCGGCAGGCGCTACCTCGGCGTCTGCGCACACGGGACCCGCCTCAAGGCAGCCGAAATCCGGGTGGCCGAGATCCTGCTGCTCGCCGGACAGCAGCTCTTCGACGACTACGGCTCGCCCGCCGACCCGTACATGACCTTGGTCGGCTACTTCAACGCCACCCGTGAACTCGCCGGCATGCGGCGTTACCTGGACGACGACATCACCACCAAGGTGCGGTCGAACGGAAGCCGCAAGGGCCGCGACACCCTCGCCGACCGCATCGGCAGCAGAACGGGGATGCTCGGCATCCAGGAGCTCACCTCGCGCATCTCCTCCGCCGACATCGGCAACGCGCTCAAGCGCCTGGAGACCGCCTTCGACCCCGAACGCGACACCTCCGTCCGACGGGAGGCGTTCCGGCGCGAATACGCCGCGGCTCTCAAGGAGAAGCGTGAGCCCCGCGCGTCGATGACCCCGCTCGCCCGGCAGGCCGTGGACGTCGCCCTCGCCACCTCCATGCTTCAGGTCGGCGTCGACGTCTCCCGGTTCGGACTGATGCTGGTCGTGGGCCAGCCCAAGAACACGGCCGAGTACATCCAGGCGTCCTCCCGCGTCGGCCGTGACGCCAGGCGCCCCGGTCTCGTCGTCACCCTCTACAACTGGTCACGGCCGCGGGACCTCGCCCATTACGAGGACTTCGAGCACTACCACGCCACGTTCTACCGGCAGGTCGAGGCCCTCTCCGTCACCCCGTTCACCCGCCGGGCGCTCGACCGGGGTGTGGCCGCCGCCTACATCGCCGCTCTGCGCCACGCGGCGTACGACACCTCGCGCAACCTCGACGCCCACGGCATCGACCTGGACGGTCCGCTCGCCGCCGAGGTCGAACGCCGCTTCCTGGAACGGGCGGAGCGCGTCGGGGAGGACGAGCGGGCCCGTGCCTACCTCGCCGAGCGCCTGGACCGGCTGAAGGACGAGTGGCGTCGCAAGCGCGACGAGAGCAGCGCGGCACTCGGATACCGCAGGGAGAAGCGGAAGGACACCGTCGTCAGCGGCCTCCTCCGGCGCGCCGACGGCACCAGGTGGACCGAGCTCACGGTCGGCATGTCCATGCGGGAGACGGAGAACGAGATCAATCTTCTGCTCCCGGGTCAGGGCGCGTTCCTGGAGGAGTCCACCGGTACCGGACCCGACTGGAACTTCGGCGGGCCGGCCGGGGACGCCGTCCCCGACGCGGCGGCCGCCGTGGACAGTGACGAGTACGGGCCCACCACCGGCACCACAGGAAGGGGACCGCGATGAGCGGCCACGCGAACCGCAGGGTCGGCGCCGTCCGGCCGAGTCACCTCATGTACACCGCCGGGATCGGCTCCCTCGTCGACCTGCCGAACTTCTCGGTCCTCATCAAGGGGACCGATTCCTGGAGCTACCAGGGCGTCACCGACTACGACATCGACGAGCCCCGGCTGCGGGCCGCCGTCAACCGCTCGCTCCAGCGCTACGGGCGGCGGCAGATCGAGCAACTGAGGTCCGCACCCTGGCTCGAGGGCGGGGACGGGGATCCGAAGGGCTGGGCCGCGCAGGGGGTGGGGGTACCGGTCACGCCGTTCCCCCAGTGGCTGCGCTGCACCGCGTGCGATGTCCTCGCCGCCGTCGATTCCGGCGAGTTCGCGTTCGTCAACGCCAACCCGCGTACACCGCACGAGGCGAAGTTCGTCCACGACTGCAGGAAGGGCAAACCCCTCGCGGTCGCGGCCCGTTTCACTCTGGTGTGCACGGACGGGCATCTGGACGAATTCCCGTACACGGCCTTCGTGCACCATGGGCAGGGCTGTCCGAAGACGTCCCGGCCCAAACTGCGGATGAAGGATCACGGCGGCAACCAGGCGGCCAACGTCACCCTCGAATGCGTCGCCTGCGGTACCAAGCGCAACATCCGTGACGCGATGGGCGAACGGGGCCGCCGCAATCTGCCGGCGTGTCGCGGCCGGCACCCGCACCTGGGCACGTACGAGGCCAACGGCTGCGTCCAGGACGCCGTGCTGATGGTCGCGGGCGCGTCCAACCAGTGGTTCCCGCTGACCCTCAGCGCGCTGGCCCTGCCCAAGGGGCAGGGGGGTGACATCGAGAAGCTGCTCGACGACCACTGGCCCGAGCTGCAGGGTATCGAGTCCAGGGAGAACTACGCGTTCCTCTCCGCCATCCCGGCGTTCCAGTACCTTCGTGAGTTCGACGCCGACACCCTGATCGCCGCGGTCGCAGCCCGGAAGGCGGGCGCCGACGGGGCCGCGCCCGCGGCCCCCGATGTACAGGCCGATCTGCTGGGCCCCGAGTGGGACGCCCTCTCGGGGCCCGTACCGCAGCCGAGCGACGACTTCGCCCTGCGTGCGGTCGCGGTGCCGTCGTCGCTGGGCGGCCTTTTCTCCGACGTCCGTCAGGTCGAGCGGCTTCGGGAAGCCCGTGCTCTCATCGGCTTCACCCGGCTTGACGCCCCCGACCCCGAGTCGCCGGAGCTCGCGAAGCAGGTCGAGCTCTCCAGGGCGGCACAGAACTGGGTGCCTGCCAGTGAGGTGCGCGGCGAAGGAGTCTTCCTGCGTGTGCGGGAAGACCTTATGGCCGAGTGGGTGGCGCGCGTGGAGAAGTCACCGCAGATGGTGGCGCACCAGGAGGCATTCGGGAGGTTCCGCAACAACCGCAAGTCGGACCGGAAGACAGGGGACTTCGATCCGCTGTACGGATGGGCCGGAGCCCGGTACCTCGCTCTGCACACCCTCTCGCACCTGCTGATTCGTACGATCGCGCTCGAGTGCGGGTACAACTCGGCCTCCCTCGGTGAACGCATCTACGCCGGCGACGAACAGAACACGCGGGCGGGCATCCTCGTCTACACCGCGGTGCCGGACTCCGAAGGCACGCTCGGCGGACTGGTCTCGCTGGCGGAGGAACGGGGCCTCGACCGGATCGTGCGCCGCGCCCTGGCCGACGCCTCCCACTGCTCGGCCGACCCGCTCTGCTCGGAACGGCTGCCGCACGCCCCGGCCGACTTCCTGCACGGAGCCGCCTGCCACATCTGCCTGTTCGTCTCCGAGACCACCTGCGAGCGCGGCAACCGCTTCCTCGACCGCCGCTTCCTCGTCCCGCTCACCGGGGACGAGGACCTGGTGCTGACACCGGCGGACCTCCTGCCATGAGCCGGCGCGGCTTCGAGACCGCGGCCGAGGCGGTGGCCGTGGCCCTCGGTCCGTCCCGTACCAAGGACCTGGCCGGCCTGCTGGCGCGGGGGCACGGCAAGGGGCGGGCTCTGGCCGAATTCGCGTCGCCACGGGTCCGGGAAGCCGTCGCGGGGGTGTACCGGGCGATGGAGGAGGACGCGCTGCCCCGCGCCGAGGCCGCGGCCTACCTGCGGGGGTACGTGGCGGCGCAGCTGCGGGCACGTGACGCGGTCCAGGTCCGGGCGGTGTGGAGCGGCCCCTCCTCTCCCGGTGTGCCCGTACGGGCGACCGCCCGGGTCCTGGCGGAAGTCATCGCCGAGGCCCGGGAGGAGTTGCTGGCCATGACGTACGCGGCCCGTCCGTACCCGGTGCTGACACGGGCCCTGGAGGAGGCCACGGCACGCGGGGTGCGCACCCATGTGGTGGTGGAGACCCTGGCCGGTGCGAGGGGGCTTCTCTCGGGCCGCGAGCCGGCCGGGGCCTTCGCCTCCATACCCGGGCTGTGCCTGTGGCACTGGGTACGGGACCGGGCCACCGACTCCTTCGGCCGTCAGCACGCGAAGCTGGCCGTCGCCGACCGGCGCGTCCTCTTCGTGGGGAGCGCGAATCTCACGGAGTCGGCGGCGCGGCGCAACATCGAGGCAGGGGTCCTGGTCAGGGGCGGCGACGCGCCGCAGCGGGCCGCCGAGCACATCGTGGAACTTCAGCGCCTGGGAGTGCTCCAGCGCCTGTGCCCCTGAGCGTCCTGCTCCCTTCCGCGCATCGCCGTCAGCAGGGTCCCCGCCGTGCCCGCCACCGCCCACGCGGACAGCACCAGCAGGGGGCCGGTCACGGCGTTGCCGTGGAAGTACGCGATCGAGCGGGCCGTCCAGGTCGAGGCGCCCGGGGGCAGGGCGGGGCCGATCGCGCGCCAGAAGTCCGGGAGCATCGGGAGCGGGAAGGCGCCGCCCGCGCTCGGGTTGCCCGCGATGACCACGATCAGGACGGCCAGGCCGATGCCGACGATGCCGGTGAGCCCCTCCAGGGCGAGGGTGATCATGCCCACCGCGAAGACGGTCAGCGCGCCCAGGCCCGACAGCCCCCAGAGGCTGCCGGGCAGGGCGCCCAGGACCGGGCCGATGATGAGCGCGCCGCCGATGCCGCCCGCGATCGAGTACAGCGCCATCACCCCGGTGCGGATCAGCGCGCGCTGCCGGTTGGCGGGGCGGGTGCCCGCGCTGATCGCCAGGATCGAGGCGCACAGGTAGCCGCCGACGCACCAGCCCACCGCCAGGTAGAACGCGGACAGCCCGTCGAAGTCCTGGCGGGAGGCCGGGGCCACGTCGACGGCGCGCACGGTGCGCCGCTGGGTCGCCTCGGCTTCCTTGACGATCTTCGTGAGGGAGGTGGCCAGGACGGTGCCCCCGCCGGAGGCGACCAGCACGGTGTCCCTCGTGCCCCGGGGGTCCACGATCAGGGCGCCGTCGATCTCGCGGTCGAGGATCTGCCGGCGGGCGGTGGCCTCGTCGGAGACCGTACGCGGGTCGAGCGGGCCGCCGGGGAGGCCGTCCAGCCGGTCGACGAGCCGGGCGGACGCCTGCTGGGGCGCGACCACACCGAAGGGGACGTCCGTCGGCTTCGGGTGGTGCAGCGCCCCGATGTAGGACGCGATGAACAGCAGCTGGAGCGCCAGCACCCCGATGACGAGCAGGGCGGCTCGGGGAGTGACGGCGTTCCGGACCTCGTCGGCGAAAGTCATGCCCCCACGCTCCGGGCTGCCCCTCGCGCGCGCAGTCGGGGCGCGGCCGAACGGCGGAAGGGGAGGGGTGCGACCGGGGGAGATGAGGCGGGCAGCGGGTATCGTACGAGTGTTCGAAACTTGGTTTATGGTGGAGAGCGAGGGGGTGGGTCAGCGTACGAATCGGTTCAGGAGGTGCAGGTGCCAGGGTTCACGCATCTGCATACCGCCTCCGGGTTCTCCCTGCGGTACGGGGCCTCGCACCCGGAGCGGCTGGCGGAGCGCGCCGCCGAGCGCGGCCTGGACGCCCTCGCGCTGACCGACCGCGACACCCTGGCCGGCGCGGTCCGGTTCGCCCGGGCCTGCGAGCGGGCACGGGTGCGCCCTCTGTTCGGGGCGGACCTCGCGGTGGGGCCGGGGCCGGGGGACGGACCCG
>NZ_JAAGNI010000234.1 GCF_010550605.1 Streptomyces sp. SID9727 | reverse complement strand
CCCCCGACGCACTCGACGCCCAGGCCGCGCGCCTCCATGACACGGCCGCCTGGCAGCAGATCGTCACCGGCTGGGACCTGACCGCACCCGCTCCCGCACCCCAGCCCCCCGGCCCCGCGCCCGCCGACGTGCCGGACGCGTCCGCCCCCGCCACCGACTGGCGCGCCCTGCTCTCCGTACCGGTGGACCGGCTGATCGCCGACACCGTCCGGGCGCTGCCCCCCGCCGCGCCGCGCGAGCGCCCGCTCCCGGGGCGCATCGGTGCGATCCTGCCCGACCGGCTCCACGCGTGGCGGCGCGTCGGGCGGCCCGATGTGCGGCCGTCCGTCCATCTCGCCCACGCCCGGCGGATCCTGACCGAGTGGGGCTGGCAGAACACCCCGTACCGGCTCCGCGACCTCCGGGGCGCTCGCTGTGTCTGCGGCGCCATGCTCACCGCGCACCGCTTGGGCTACGGCTCTGCGGAGACGGTCGACCGGGCCGGGGCGTGGCTGATCGCGGAGCTCCGCTCGCAGGGCTGGACCGGGCTGATCGGTTCCTGGAACCGCTATCCCGGACGCACAGCCGAGGACGCCCTCGCGCTGGTCGACGCCACCATCAGCCGCGCGGCCCGCGCCGGCCAGTAGCCGCGCCGGCTCAGAAGGGCTCGTCCAGCCCTTCCGTGTCCTCCCCCTCATCCTCCAGCGCCCGGCGCACCACGCGCAGCGCCATTCCCTCGCCGTATCCCTTGCGGGCGAGCATGCCCGCGAGGCGGCGCAGGCGCTTGTCGCGGTCCAGCCCCCGGGTGGACCGTAGCTTGCGGGCGACGAGCTCCCGCGCGGTCTCCTCCTCCTGTTCGGAGTCCAGCTGCCCGACGGCTTCATCGATCACGGCGGCGTCCACCCCCTTGGTCCGCAGCTCACGGACCAGCGCCCGGCGGGCGAGCCCGCGGCCGTGGTGCCGGGACTCCACCCAGGCGTCCGCGAACGCGGCGTCATCGATCAGCCCGACGTCCTCGAAACGGGACAGCACCTCTTCGGCCGCCTCGTCCGGGATCTCCCGCTTGCGCAGGGCGTCCGCGAGTTGCTTGCGGGTGCGCGGCGTGCCGGTGAGCAGCCGCAGGCAGATGGCACGCGCCTGCTCGACCGGGTCGCGCGGTTCCCCCTTCTCGGCCCTCGACAAGGAGGGGGAACCGCTGTCACTGGGCCGGGAGCGGGAACGGCGTCCCGCTCCCTCACCGGATCCGGGGGCCGCGCCGGGGTCGGCGGCGCCGGCCGGCCACTCTGTACGACGCGTCACGGATCAGCTCTTGGCCGCGGCCGCCTTGGCCGGCTTGGTCTTGCCGGCCGCCGCCGTCGCCGGCTTCGCCGCAGCCTCGGCGGGGGCCGCGGCGCCCGGCGCCTCCGCCCCGGACTCGGCGGCGTCCTCGGGCCGGACCCCGACGCCCAGCTTCGCCAGGATCTTCTTCTCGATCTCGTTGGCGAGGTCGGGATTGTCCTTGAGGAAGTTGCGCGCGTTCTCCTTGCCCTGGCCGAGCTGGTCGCCCTCGTACGTGTACCAGGCGCCGGCCTTGCGGACGAAGCCGTGCTCCACGCCCATGTCGATCAGACCGCCCTCGCGGCTGATGCCCTGGCCGTAGAGGATGTCGAACTCGGCCTGCTTGAAGGGCGGCGCGACCTTGTTCTTGACGACCTTGACGCGGGTGCGGTTGCCGACCGCGTCGGTGCCGTCCTTGAGCGTCTCGATCCGGCGGATGTCGAGGCGCACCGAGGCGTAGAACTTGAGCGCGCGGCCACCGGTGGTGGTCTCCGGCGAGCCGAACATCACACCGATCTTCTCGCGGAGCTGGTTGATGAAGATCGCGGTGGTCTTGGACTGGTTGAGCGCGCTGGTGATCTTCCGGAGCGCCTGGCTCATCAGGCGGGCCTGGAGACCCACGTGCGAGTCACCCATCTCGCCCTCGATCTCCGCGCGCGGCACCAGGGCCGCGACGGAGTCGATGACGATGAGGTCGAGGGCGCCCGAGCGGACCAGCATGTCCACGATCTCGAGGGCCTGCTCACCGTTGTCCGGCTGGGACAGGATGAGGCTGTCGATGTCGACGCCGAGCTTCTTCGCGTACTCGGGGTCGAGGGCGTGCTCCGCGTCGATGAAGGCCACCGAGCCGCCGAGCCGCTGCGCGTTCGCCACGGCGTGCAGCGTGAGCGTCGTCTTACCGGAGGACTCCGGTCCGTACACCTCCACCACTCGGCCGCGCGGCAGACCGCCGACGCCGAGCGCGACGTCGAGCGCGGTGGACCCGGTGGGAATCACCTCGATGGGCTCGTTCGGCCGCTCGCCGAGGCGCATCACCGCGCCCTTGCCGAATTGCCGTTCAATCTGTGCGAGTGCGGCGTCCAGCGCCTTCTCGCGGTCGGTTCCTGCCATGGGTTCCACCCGATTTGCTTGAGTCGATCGCTTCACGTCAAAGACGCTAACCCCTGCCACTGACAATGGGCCTCGACGTCCTCCCGGCCTGTGGACAACTCCACGGTCGGGCCCGGGAAAACCCGGCCGGAATCCCATGAGAATGGATGTTCGATTTCAGTGTCAAGCGCACCACGCCGCCCCGGGCGCGTGGGGACGGAGGAGCGGAACGGTCAGCTCCGGGGCGGGGTGCGCGGGCTGTAGGCAAGCCTGAACTGGGGGAAGCGTTCCCTTCCGGGGTCCAGCAGACCGATCAGCGCGATCAGCTGGACCTGGAGATCCGTGAGGCGGCCGACGGCCTGGGCGGTGTCAGCCGCCAGTCCGTCCACGTCCGCCAGCAGACCGGTGAACCACGCGGCGAACTCCTGGTCGTGTTCCGGCTTCGCCCGGAACACCGCGCGGCCCAGGCAGCGGCGCCGGCCGGGCCGGCTGCTCCCGGGACCGCAGGCGGCGCTGCTGCCAGTAGCTGAAGAGCGCGGCCGCCGCCGCGCCGCGGACGGCCACGGCCGCCGATGCCAGGGACAGCCACTCCATGTTCCCCCAGGGCCGGCACGACATCCCGCGCCTCAGCCTACGGGCCGCCCGGCCCCCTCCGGCGGAACGAGCGCATCAGGTGCTGCTCGGCCCGGAAGGCCCCTCCGGCCTCCTCGGTTCCTCCGGCTCGCCGCCGTCCGTACCCCGGCCGTCCTCACCCGCGAAAGCGGTACGCATCCGCCTCAGGCGCGTCCACAGGGGCTCGCCCCGCACGCCGGGGCGGCTGCCGTGGACACGTGGGTCGTCCGTGACGTCGTAGCGCTTCACGTACGCGCCGAGGAACGCCTGGAGCGTGGCCACGGCCGGGATGGCGATCAGCGCGCCGACGGCGCCCATGAGCGCCGTGCCCGCGATGACCGAGCCGAACGCCACGGCGGGGTGGATGTCCACCGTCTTCGCGGTGAGCTTGGGCTGCAGCATGTAGTTCTCGAACTGCTGGTACACCACGACGAAGCCGAGCACCCACAGCGCGTACCAGGGATCGACGGTGAAGGCGATCAGCATCGGCAGGGCGCCCGCGAGGTAGGTGCCGATCGTGGGGATGAACTGGGAGACGAGCCCGACCCAGACCGCGAGCGCCGGCGCGTACGGCACTCCGAGGGCGGCCAGCAGGATGTAGTGCGCGATGCCGGAGATGAGCGCCATCAGGCCGCGCGAGTAGAGGTAGCCGCCCGTCTTGCCGACGGCGATCTCCCAGGCCCGCAGCACCTCCGCCTGACGGGCGGGGGGCAGCACGGAGCACAGCCCGCGGCGCAGCCGGGGCCCGTCCGCCGCGAAGTAGAAGGAGAACAGGAAGATGGTCAGCAGGCGGAAGAGGCCGCCGAGAACGGTCGCCGAGACGTCGAGCACACCGGTCGCGCTGTTCTGGACGTACTTCTGCAGCCAGTCGGAGTGCAGCAGGCTGTCCTGGACCTCGACGCGGGAGAGCTCCGTGTGGAAGGTCTGGTTGACCCAGTTGATCACCGAGTCGAGGTACTTCGGGAAGTCCTCCACCATGTCGACGATCTGGCCGGCGAGCATCGAGCCGAGCAGCACGACGAAGCCGGCCCCGGCGATCAGCACGACGAGGAAGACCAGGAAGGTGGCGAGGCCCCGGCGCATGCCGCGGGCGGACATCCGGCTCACGGCGGGTTCGATGGCGAGCGCCAGGAAGAAGGCGATCAGCACATTGATCAGCAGGCCGATGAGCTGGTCGAACGCCCAGCTGCCGAGCCGGAAGCAGGCGTAAAGGGCAAGGGCGAGGACCATGGCGCGCGGCAGCCAGGCGGGCATGCGGGCGGGCCCGGCGCCGGACGGCGGGGCCGGTGGGGCGGCCGGCGGTACGGGCGGCGTGCGCGGCGGCTGGATCTGTGCGGTCTCGTCTGTGGGTGCCACGGAGCAAGTCTCGCCTATGTGGGTGACAGTGCCTCGCGCGCCCCGGAAGGCGGCCTTCCTTTCCCGCCTCCGTCAGCGCCTGTCGGCGGGAATGTCCATCGCGACGCAGACGCCGCGCCAGACGTCCTTCGCCTCCCAGCCGGCCGCCAGCGCCTCGTGGACCGTACGTCCGCCCAGCTCGGCCATCACATGGTCGCGTGCGAAGGAGTCCGCGTAGGCCGCGCCGAAGTGGTCCGCCATCCGTTCCCAGAAAATCGTCAACCGCATGCCTTCAGTATCCCGCTCCTGAGAGTGCAGCCGGGCCGCATCGGCCCTGCTCGGGGGGCCGAAGCCCTACGGTCGGTCCATGGCTGCAACTGGAACAAGTCCCCTCGACCGGGCCGAGCGGTTCATCTGGCTCACAGCCCGTGTCCTCGAACAGCGGCGGTTCGCCCATCAATATCTGGAGGGAGGCGCGGACGCGGTGGAGACGGCCCTCACCGCCTACGCCAACGAGGACGGCGGCTACGGCCACGCGCTCGAACCCGACCTGCGGGGCCCTGTCAGTCAGCCCCTGCACACCGCCCACGCGCTGAGCGTCCTCGATGCCATCGGCCGGTGCGGCGGTCTGCGGGTGGAGCGGATCTGCCGGTATCTGACGGAGGTGTCCACCAAGGAGGGCGCCCTGCCCGCGCTGCTCCCCTCCCAGCGCGACTACCCGGCGGCCCCCTTCATCCCGATCGTCGACGACCCTCCGGCCGAACTGCTGGCCACCGGCCCCGTCGTCGGGCTGCTGCACCGCAACGCGGTGTGGCACGCCTGGCTCTTCCGGGCGACCGACTTCTGCTGGTCGGCCGTGGACGCCCTGGACGTGTCGCACCCGTACGAGATCGAGGCCGCGGTCGCCTTCCTCGACGGGGTGCCGGACCGGCCCCGGGCGGAGGCCGCCGCCGAACGGCTGGGGCACCTGGTGCGCGACCAGCGGCTCGCCGTGCTCGATCCGGACCGGCGCGCGGAGTACCCGGTGGCCCCCGGGTACGCGCCGGGAGAGCAGCACTTCCCGTACGACTACGCCCGTACGCCCGCATCGCTTGCCCGGCGGTGGTTCTCCGACACCGAGATGGAGCGCTCGCTCGACCATCTGGCCGCCGCACAGGAGGCGGACGGCGGCTGGCCGGTCACGTGGCGGCAGTGGGCACCCGGGACGGCGCTGGAGGGACGCCCTCTGGTGACCCTCAGAGCGCTGGAAACGCTGAGGGCGCACGGTCGCGTCCTGGCGTGAGAGGCGGCGCGGCGGGGAAGGATGGGCGCGCCGGTAAGGGGCACGCGCCAGGAGGCATGCCCCTTACCGGGCACCGCCTGAGGGCTGTCCCGCGATTCCCGGCGGGCGCACGACGACGGCTACGGCACCTCGCCGCGTTGTCGAGACGCCCGAATGCGTCCAGTATGCGGGCGCCTCTCCGCCGTGCGACGCACCGCATCCGACGCCGCGCGCTGATCCACCGGGAATCGCGGGACAGCCCTCAGCCCAGCGCACGCACCCCCGCGGTGACGGCCACCGCAACACCCACGACCACCAGGAAGGGGGCGCGCAGGACCAGGGCGAGCGCTGCGGCCGCCACGCCCGCGCCCCTGGCGTCCAGGGCCAGGTGCTGTCCGTCGCCGAACGTCTGCTGGGCGGTGAGCCCGGCCAGCAGGGCCACCGGCAGCAGGGCGGCCAGGCGCTGCACCAGGGGACGTTCCAGAGCGCCGGCGGGCACGAGAAGGCCGAGCAGTTTGGCCAGGTAGCAGCCGACGCAGGTCAACGCGATGGCGATCCAGACGTTCATCGGCCCCCCTCCGCCCGGGTGGCGCCGGCGTCCTCGGTCCCGGTCCTGCCCGGCCCGTGCCCCTTGGCCCGCCCCAGCAGGAACAGGACGACGGGCGCGGACAGCGCGGACAGCAGCACGGGCACCCCGGCCGGCAGTACCGGCAGGAGCCCGAGGGCGAGCAGGACGGCGAGCGCCGCCGTCAGGCGCTCCGTCGTGGACTTCAGCATCGGGGCCAGCAGCGCGAGGAAGACCGCCGGGCCGGCCGCGTCGAGTCCCCAGGCGTCGGTGTCGCCCAGTGCCTCGGCGCCCAGCGCGCCCACCAGGGTGGTCAGGTTCCACAGCACGTAGAGGGTGAGCCCGGTGACGGTGAAGCCGATCCGCGCGGCCCGCCGCGTGGGCTGGGGCAGTGTCACTGCGGTGGTCTCGTCGATGACCCACTGGGCGGCGAGCGGGCGCAGGGCGCGCGGCAGGGCGAGGAGCTGGGAGAGCCGCAGGCCGTAGAAGGCGTTGCGCACGCCGAGGAAGAAGGCCCCGGCTGCCGCGGTGTAGGGGTTGCCGCCGGCGGCGAGCGCTCCGACCAGGGCGAACTGGGAGGCGCCGGTGAACACGAGCAGGCTGAGCGCGCAGGTCTGGAGCAGGCTCAGGCCGGAGCCCGCCGAGGTGACGCCGAAGGCGAAGCCGGAGAGGCCGACGGCTATGCCGACGCCGAGTGCGTCGCGGACGACGGCCGAGTCCGGTTTGGTCCCGGCGGCGAGCGTGCTGCCACCGGGAGGTCCGGCGGTCGCCCGAAGGGGTGTTGTCTGTTCTGCCACGTCCAGCACGCTACCGGGGCAGTTCCCGGCCGGTCTTGTACGTTCTTGCGCGTTCGCGCTGGTAGGCGCCGGGGGGCACGCCCACGATCCGGGTGAAGTGACGGTTGAGATGCGGCTGGTCGGTGAAGCCGACTTCCGTCGCCGCGACCGAGGGGGCCGTGCCCGCGTCGAGCATCCGCCGCGCACGCCGTACCCGGGCGTCGGTGAGCCAGGTGTGCGGGGGCATGCCGTACTGCTTCTTGAACGCGCGCAGCAGCGCGAAGGGGCTTGTGCCCAGTTCGGCGGCGAGCGCCTCCAGGGTCGGCGGTTCGGCCATCCGGGCTTCCAGGAGGGCCCGGGCGCGCGCCGCGTCGCGGGCGCCGGCGGCGCGGGGGGCCGAGACGGGGAGCGAGGCGCCGTGCCGGGTGAGCAGGCGGGTGACGACGACCCGCAACACGCTGTCGGCGGCCAGGGCGTTGCCCTCCTCGGCCGCCCGGTGGACCTCGGCTATCAGCCGGGCGGCGTACGGGTCGGCCACACCGGTCTCGGCGAAGCCGACGGTGCCGCGCAGGCGCGTCGTATCGGCGGCGATGTCGTTGACCACCTGCGCGGACGGGTAGAGCGTGTCGTACACCCAGCCTTCGGGGACGCCCGCGCGGGCGGTGTGCGGCACCTCCGGATTGATCATGACGACGGTCCCGGGCCCCGCGTGGAGGGTTCCGGCGGGGGTGCCGATGTCCTCGACGCCGCGGCTCACCGTGGCGACGACGTAGCCCTCGTGGCTGTGGCGCGGGAAGGTGTGCCGGATGTAGCGGGCGCGCAGCAGGTCGAGGTCGGGCAGCTCCGCGTAGCTCCAGTGCCGCGCCCACTCCGTCGGTTGCTGCGCTCGCGCCATGGTGGGATTCTCCCAGCCCGCGGGCGGTCCGGCCGTCGGCCCCGCGGCCCGCCCGGCGGTTGCCGGGGCCGTTGTCAGTGGCGGGGTGCACGATGGGGGACATGACCGGCTCCGCACTCGACTCCTTCTCCCCCGCGACCCGCAGCTGGTTCGCGGGGGCCTTCAGCGCGCCGACCGCCGCGCAGGAGGGCGCCTGGCGGGCGATCGGCGAGGGATCGGACGTGCTGGTCGTCGCGCCGACCGGCTCGGGCAAGACGCTGGCCGCCTTCCTCGCCGCCCTGGACCGGCTGGCGGCCGTCCCCCCGCCGGCGGAGGCGAAGAAGCGCTGCCGCGTGCTGTACGTGTCGCCGCTCAAGGCCCTCGCGGTCGACGTGGAGCGCAATCTGCGCTCACCGCTGACCGGCATCCGTCAGGAGTCGGTGCGCCAGGGGCTGCCCGAGCCCGAGGTCAGGGTGGGGATCCGGTCGGGCGACACCCCGGCCGCCGAGCGCCGCTCGATGGCGACCCGTCCGCCGGACATCCTGATCACGACGCCCGAGTCGCTGTTCCTGATGCTGACCTCATCGGCCCGCGAGGCCCTCTCCGGCATCGAGACGGTGATCCTGGACGAGGTGCACGCGGTCGCGGGCACCAAGCGCGGCGCCCACCTCGCCGTGTCGCTGGAGCGCCTGGACGAGCTGCTGCCCCGGCCGGCCCGGCGTATCGGCCTGTCGGCCACGGTCCGGCCGGTCGACGAGGTGGCGCGCTTCCTGTCGCCCCGGCGCAAGGTGGAGATCGTCCAGCCGCCGTCCAGCAAGCGGTTCGACCTGTCGGTGGTCGTGCCCGTCGAGGATCTGGGGGAGCTGGGCGGTTCTCCCGCCACCGACGACACCTCGGGTCAGGCCGAGAAGCCGTCGATCTGGCCGCATGTGGAGGAGCGGATCGCCGATCTCGTCCAGGCGCACCGCTCCACGATCGTCTTCGCCAACTCCCGCCGCCTCGCGGAGCGCCTGTGCAACCGCCTCAACGAGATCGCGTACGAGAGAGCCACCGGCGAGACCATGCCCGAGGCCCACTCCCCCGCCGAGATCATGGCGGAGTCCGGAGCGGCCAAGGGGGCTCCCGCCCTGCTCGCCCGGGCCCACCACGGATCGGTCTCCAAGGAGCAGCGCGCCCAGGTCGAGGAGGACCTGAAGGCGGGAAGGCTGCCCGCGGTGGTCGCCACGTCCAGCCTGGAGCTGGGCATCGACATGGGGGCGGTCGACCTGGTGATCCAGGTCGAGTCCCCGCCCTCGGTCGCCTCCGGGCTGCAACGGGTCGGCCGCGCCGGCCACCAGGTGGGCGCGGTCTCCACCGGCGTCGTCTTCCCGAAGTACCGCGGCGACCTGGTGCAGGCGGCCGTGGTCACCGAGCGGATGCGGACGGGCTCGATCGAGGCGCTGCGCGTCCCGGCCAATCCCCTGGACGTACTGGCCCAGCAGCTGGTCGCGATGGTCGCGCTGGACAGCTGGCAGGTGGACGACCTGCTCGCGGTGGTCCGCAGGGCCGCCCCCTTCGCCTCGCTGCCGGAATCGGCGTTCACGGCCGTCCTCGACATGCTCGCGGGCCGCTATCCGTCCGACGCGTTCGCGGAGCTGCGGCCCCGCGTCGTCTGGGACCGCGTCGCCGGTACGGTCACGGGCCGGCCCGGTGCGCAGCGCCTCGCCGTCACCTCGGGCGGGACCATCCCCGACCGGGGCCTCTTCGGGGTCTTCCTCGCCGGTGCCGACCCCAAGAAGGGCGGCGGCAGGGTCGGTGAGCTGGACGAGGAGATGGTCTACGAGTCCCGGGTCGGCGACGTCTTCACGCTGGGCACGACCTCCTGGCGGATCGAGGACATCACCCGGGACCGGGTGCTCGTCTCCCCCGCGCCCGGTGTCCCCGGGCGGCTGCCGTTCTGGAAGGGCGACCAGCTGGGCCGCCCGCTGGAGCTGGGCCGCGCCCTGGGGGCCTTCCTGCGCGAGCTCGGCGGGCTCTCCCCCGAGGACGCCAGGGACCGCCTGCTCTCCGCCGGCCTGGACACCTGGGCCGTCGACAACGTCCTGGCGTATCTGGACGAGCAGCGCCGGGCCTGCGGTCATGTCCCGGACGACCGCACCATCCTGGTCGAGCGCTTCCGGGACGAGCTGGGCGACTGGCGGGTCGTCGTGCACTCCCCGTTCGGCGCGCAGGTGCACGCCCCGTGGGCGCTGGCGCTGAGCGCCCGCCTCGCCGAGCGGTACGGGATGGACGCGCAGGTCATGCACGCCGACGACGGCATCGTGCTGCGGCTGCCCGACGCCGACATGATGGGCCTGGACCTCCTCGACTTCGACCCGGCTGCGGATCCGGTCCAGGAGCCCGGCAAGGGCGTCTCCGCGCCGCTCACCCCGGCCAACACCGCCTTCGACAGCGACCAGCCCCCGGTCGGCGCCGCCGATGTCGCCTTCGACAAGGGCGAGATCGAACAGATCGTCACCGACCAGGTCGGCAGCTCCGCCCTGTTCGCCTCGCGGTTCCGCGAGTGCGCCGCCAGGGCGCTGCTGCTTCCCCGCCGCAGTCCCGGCAAGCGCACCCCGCTCTGGCAGCAGCGCCAGCGGGCCGCGCAGCTCCTCCAGGTCGCCTCCGAGTTCGGCTCCTTCCCCATCGTTCTCGAAGCGGTCCGCGAGTGCCTCCAGGACGTCTTCGACGTCCCGGGGCTCACCGAGGTGATGGGCGACCTGGAGGCCCGGCGCATCCGCCTGGTCGAGGTCACCACCTCGGAGCCCTCCCCGTTCGCCCGCTCCCTCCTCTTCGGGTACGTCGCCCAGTTCCTGTACGAGGGCGACTCACCGCTCGCCGAACGGCGCGCCGCCGCGCTCTCCCTGGACTCCCGGCTCCTCGCCGAGCTGCTGGGCAGGGCGGAGCTTCGCGAACTGCTCGACGCCGACGTGCTGACCGAGCTGGAGCGGGAGCTTCAGTGGCTCGCGGACGACCGCCGGGTCAAGGACGCCGAGGGCGTCGCGGATCTGCTGCGAGTGCTCGGCCCGCTCACCGACGAGGAGCTGGCCGAGCGCGGGGCCGGGTCCGCCTGGGCGAAGGAGCTGGAGTCCGCCCGCCGTGCCATCCGCGTCCGGATCGCCGGGGCGGCCCACTGGGCGGCGATCGAGGACGCGGGCCGGCTGCGCGACGCCCTGGGCACGGCGCTCCCGGTCGGCGTCCCCGAAGCGTTCACCGAGCCGGTGAAGGACCCCCTGGGCGATCTCCTCGCGCGGTACGCCCGCACGCACGGCCCGTTCACCTCCGCCACGGCGGCGGCCCGGTTCGGCCTCGGCACGGCCGTCACCGACGGGGCGCTGCAACGGCTCGCGGCCTCCGGCCGCATCGTCCAGGGCGAGTTCCACCCCGCCGGCATCGGCCAGGAATGGTGCGACGCCACGGTGCTGCGGCGGCTGCGACGCCGTTCGCTCGCCGCCCTCCGGCACGAGCTGGAGCCGGTCCCGCCCGCCGCCCTGGCCGGGTTCCTGCCGCAGTGGCAGCACCTCGGCGGCAACGGCCTGCGCGGCATCGACGGACTGGCCCGCGCCGTCGAGCAGCTCCAGGGAGCGCCGGTTCCCGCCTCCGCGCTGGAACGGCTGGTCCTGCCCGGCCGGGTCACCGGGTACACCCCCGCGCTCCTGGACGAGCTGACCACGACCGGTGAAGTGGTCTGGGCCGGCGCGGGCGCCCTCCCCGGCAAGGACGGCTGGATCTCCCTCTACCTCGCCGACAGCGCCCCCCTGCTCCTCCCTCCGCCGCGCCCGCTGGAGCTCAGCGCACTGCACGAGTCCGTGCTGACCGCTCTCGGCGGCGGCTACGGCCTGTTCTTCCGGCAGATCGCCGACCAGGTCCGCGCCACCACCCACCCCGACTGCACCGACCCGCAACTGGCGGATGCCCTGTGGGACCTCGCCTGGTCCGGCCGTCTCACCAACGACACGCTCGCGCCGCTGCGCTCCCTCCTGGGCTCGGGCCGCACGGCCGGCTCGACCGCGCACCGGGCCCGGCGGAACGTGCCGCGCGGCCGTTACGGCACCCTCACCGCTGCCGCCCGCCCGGCCTCACGCACCGGGCCGCCCACGGTCTCGGGCCGCTGGTCCCTGCTGCCGTCCATCGAGCCCGAGCCCACGCACCGCGCCCACGCCCTGGCACGCACGCTGCTCGACCGCCACGGGGTGGTGACCCGGGGTGCCGTGCAGGCAGAGGGCGTCGAGGGCGGCTTCTCGGCGGCGTACCGGGTGCTGTCGGCCTTCGAGGACAACGGGCAGGCGCGCCGGGGGTACGTCGTGGAGGGGCTGGGGGCCGCCCAGTTCGCGATGGACGGCGCGGTCGACCGGCTCCGCGCGGTGTCCACGGCCCGGGACCGTAAGGAGCCGGGCGCGGACCCCCGGGCCCTCGTCCTCGCGGCGGCCGACCCGGCCAATGCCTACGGCGCCGCCCTCCCCTGGCCCGAGCCGCCGGACGGGGCCGGGCACAAGCCGGGCCGGAAGGCCGGCTCGCTCGTGGTCCTGGTCGACGGCGAGCTGACGCTGTACATGGAGCGCGGCGGCAAGACGCTGCTGGCCTGGGCGACCGATCCGGAGGATCCCGCGCTCCGGGCGGCGGCCGGTGCGCTGGCCTCGGCCGCCCGTGCCGGGGCCCTCGGCACCGTGACCGTCGAGCGCACCAACGGCGTCTCCGCCCTGACCTCGCCCCTGGGCCGCGCGCTGGAGGCGGCCGGTTTCCTCGCCACGCCGAGGGGCCTGCGCCTGCGCGCGTGAACCGCACCGGGCCCGCCTCATCCCACGAGCCCCGCCCCACCGCATCATGGAGGCATGCCCGAAGGAGACACCGTCCTGCAGACCGCCGCGCGGCTGCACCACGCGCTGGCCGGACAGGTCCTCACCACGTCCGACCTCCGGGTCCCCCGGTTCGCCACCGCAGACCTCACGGGCCGCGCCGTCCTCGACGTCACCGCCCGGGGCAAGCACCTGCTGACCCGGATCGAGGGCGGCCTCACCCTGCACAGCCACCTGCGGATGGACGGCGCCTGGCGGATCTACGCCCCGGGCGAGCGCTGGCGCGGCGGCCCCGCCCACCAGATCCGCGCCGTTCTGGGCAACGCGGCCCGCACCGCCGTCGGCTACCGCCTACCGGTCCTGGAGCTCATGCGCACCCAGGACGAGGAGCAGGCGGTCGGCCATCTCGGCCCCGACCTGCTCGGGCCGGACTGGGACGCCGACACAGCGCTGCGGAATCTGCTGAGCGACCCCGCCCGTCCGCTCGGCGAGGCCCTGCTCGACCAGCGCAACCTGGCCGGCATCGGGAACATCTACAAGGCCGAGCTCTGCTTCCTGGCCCGCGCCACGCCCTGGCTTCCCATCGGCGAGCTGCCCGCCCGGACGGCCGCCCTGCTGGTCAGCACGGCGCACCAGCTCCTCGACGCCAACCGCGACCGCCCCAACCGCGTCACGACGGCCGGAGGCCGTTCCCGTACCGTCGCGAGCGCCGCCGCCCGCGCGCGGAGACCGAGCGAGAACCTCTGGGTGTACGGCCGGACGCACCGCCCCTGCCTGCGCTGCGGAACCCCGATCCGCGCTGCCGAACAGGACGACCGTCCCGCCTACTGGTGCCCCAGCTGCCAGACCGGCCCGGGGCCCACCTGACGCACCTCTGCCGGAGAGGCATCGTCACCTGCCCGGCCGGCCGTCGCGGCCGTCCGGGCCCCTACCTGACCACCCACCGCCGCCACGCCCCCGCCCTCCTCCGCGCCCACGCCGTACCGCGCCGCAGCAGGCCCGTACCCGCGTCGAAGATGCCGAGGGGTCTTGCCGTCGCGGCCACGTGCACGGGCAGGAGGCTGAGCCCCCATCCGCCCGCCGCCACCGCTCCCTCGACCACCCCCGCGTGGCCCGGGGCCAGTATCAGCCGCAGCACGGCCCACCACCACGCGCCGCAGAGAACGAGCGCCGGCACCCATCGCCGTACCATGGCTGCCTCCTCCGGCTTGATCCAAACGAAGGACACTAGTCGCGCCCGTTTCTCCGGGGCGAGAGCGCACCGTTGCACCCCCGGCGCGCGCGGGGCGGGCCGCACCACCCCACCCCTCGCTGCCCTGGCCCCTCTCAGCACGGAGCCCCCACCGCGCGGGTGGGGGCTCACTGCGGACCGAGAGGTCAGCCCTTGTCGTCGTGCAGGGAGTCCTTGACCCCGTCCGCCCGGTCACGGGCGCCGTCCATGGCGTCCTTGGCCTTGCCCTTGGCCTGGTCCGCCTTGCCCTCGGCCTCCTTGCGACGGTCGCCGGTCATCTTGCCCATGGCTTCCTTCGCCTTGCCGGTGACCTTGTCCTTCGCGCCTTCGTTCCTCATGCTGCTACCTCCGTGACGAAAATCTGATGGGTGATGGCGTGTGCGCTCAGGCGCTCTCGGCCTGGAACATCCACGCGTGCTTCTCGAGGTCGGCGGTCAGCGCGATCAGGAGGTCCTGGCTGACCGGGTCCGGGGTCTCGGTCGCCTCGATGCGCTCGCGCATCCGCCCGATGACCACGCCGAGGGCGTCGACCAGGGTCTTCACCGCGTCCACGTCCTTGATCCAGCCCTCGGACACGGAGGCGATGGCCGTGCTCTTGGCGATCGTGGCGGATCGGCCGTCCGGGTTGACGCCGAGCGCGGACGCCCGCTCCGCGACCGTGTCGGAGTGCTGGCGAGCGGTGTCGACGACGTCGTCGAGCTGGAGGTGCACGGACCTGAACCGCGGCCCGACCACATTCCAGTGGACCTGCTTGGCCACCAGAGAAAGGTCGAGGAGATCCACCAGAGCGCCCTGGAGGGCGTCTCCGACGGTCTTGAGGTCGGTCTCGGACAGTGGGCTCTTCACCACAGACATGCACGTCTCCGATCTGGAATCCGTTCCGTTCAGCACCACCCACGATGGCACAAACGAAGCAAAACGGTCATTTGAGAAAGCGTCCGATGACTGCGACAAGTCCATTCGGGAGGCTTCCTCGGTCTCTCATCCACGCGCCTTCCCCCCATCGCCCCGCTGACACACGACAGGGCCCACGAAAACGACCCGTAGGCACGCGAAAGCCCCGGTTCTCCCCCATCACAGGGGGAGAACCGGGGCCTCGGCTTCACACCGAACCGAACGGTCAGGCGGCGACTACGTCCACCGCTTCCGCGGGTGCCTTGATGGTCACCCGCCCCGTCGGTACACCCGCCACCGAAGTAACGGAGACGGAGTTGAGCATGGGGCGCACCGGTACAGGTACCGGATCGCTGGCCGCTGCCGACTCGGCCAGTTCGGCCAGGGACAGCTCATCGCTCACTTCACGCATGAGCTCGGACATCCGTACGTCAAGCGCGTCGCAAATGGCGGAGAGCAGTTCGGAGGATGCCTCCTTCTGCCCCCGCTCCACCTCGGAGAGATAGCCGAGCGAAACTCGGGCGGACGAGGAGACTTCGCGCAGAGTACGGCCTTGGCGCTGGCGCTGCCGACGCAGCACGTCACCCAGCAGGCGACGGAGCAGAATCATCGGTGGCTCCCTCCTCGGACCGCGTAGCCGCATCCTTCACGCCCCACCGTACCGCCTAGCGCTGCGGCCGTGCGGGGAGCGATGTCGTGTTCACTCAGGGCTGCAAACATCAATTCCCCCCGTTCTCTTCCGTATCCTGTGCGCTCGCATTCTCGTGGAGTTCGCCTGAGAGCAGGTCGAGCGCGCTTCGTACGCTCTTCTTACGGATGTCCGCCCGGTCGCCGTTCAACCGCAGCGCGGCCACTTTCTCGATGCCGTGCGGACCGCTGACCGCGACGAAGACCGTCCCGACGGGTTGGCCGTCCTGGGGTTCGGGGCCGGCGACGCCGGTGGTCGCCACTCCCCAGTCTGCGCCCAGAGCCCGCCGTACGCCTGTCGCCATCTGACGCGCGACGTCCGCGTTGACCGCTCCGCGCTCCGCCAGGAGGCCGGCGTCCACCCCCAGGACTTCACTCTTGAGGGGGGTCGCGTAGGCCGTCACCGAGCCCCTGAAGGCTTGGGAGGCACCTGGTACGGACGTGAGTTCGGCCGCGACCAGGCCCCCGGTCAGCGACTCCGCGACGGCGAGGGTCTGCCCCCGCTCGACGAGCAGCCGCAGCACCCGGCCCGCCGCAGTCACCGCTCGGCCTCCGCCGTACCCCTGGCCCCAGCCGTCTCGGCGGGCGTGCCGCTCTCCGCGGAGGCGGCCCGGGACACCTCCGCGGCCGCGCGCTCCGCGGCGAGGCCCTGGCGCCGCAGTACGACGGCCTGGCGGACGTAGTCCAGCCCGGTGACGACCGTCAACACGACGGCCACCGCCATCACCCAGAAGCGCAGGGTGGCCAGCGGACCGGTCAGCGCCAGGACGTACATCCCGACGGCCGTCCCCTGTGCCAGCGTCTTCATCTTGCCGCCGCGACTGGCGGGAATGACCCCGTGCCGGATCACCCAGAAACGCATCAGCGTGATACCCAGCTCGCGGAAGAGGATCACGCCCGTGACCCACCAGGGCAGGTCGCCCAGGTACGACAGACAGATCAGCGCCGCGCCCATGATCGCCTTGTCGGCGATCGGGTCGGCGATCTTGCCGAAGTCGGTGACCAGGTTGTACGTGCGCGCCAGATGCCCGTCGAACAGGTCGGTGATCATGGCGATGGCGAAGGCGGCCCAGGCGAAGGAGCGCCAGGCCGGGTCGTATCCGCCATCGTGGAGCAGCAGCACGACGAAGCCGGGGACGAGCACGAGCCGGGCCATCGTCAGGAGGTTGGCGATGTTCCACAGACTGGCTTGATTGACCGCAGCGGCGCCCAGCTTTCCGCCGCGGACCGGCGTCGCGCCGGAACCGCCTGACGCGGATGCCGGGACTCCGGTCATCTGGCTACCTCCACAAGCTCACTGCACTCGGCGATCAGGTCCACCCCTTCGGTGCCCACGACCTTTGCCTCGACCATACGGCCCGGGACCAGGCCCTCGCGTGCGGTGAAGAGCACCTGTCCATCGGTTTCGGGCGCCTGGTGCGCGGCACGGCCGTAGGCACGCGGCTCGTCCTCGGTGGGCTCGACGGACTCGACCAGCACCTGGAGCGTCTCGCCCATGCGCTCCTCGGCGCGCTGCGAGGTCAGTTCCTCGGCGAGCTGCGAGATGTGCGCGAGGCGCTCCGCGATGACGTCGGCGTCGAGCTTGTCGTCGTAGCCGACCGCCTCGGTGCCCTCCTCGTCGGAGTAGCCGAAGACGCCGATCGCGTCGAGACGGGCGCCCGTGAGGAACCGTTCCAGCTCCGCGAGGTCGTCCTCGCTCTCACCGGGGAAGCCGACGATGAAGTTGGACCGGGCGCCGGCCTGCGGCGCCTTGCCCCGGATCGTGTCCAGCAGCTCCAGGAAGCGGTCGGTGTCGCCGAAGCGGCGCATCGCCCGGAGCACGCCGGGCGCGGAGTGCTGGAAGGAGAGGTCGAAGTAGGGCGCGACCTTCGGCGTCGAGGTGAGGACGTCGATCAGGCCGGGCCGCATCTCGGCGGGCTGCAGGTAGCTGACGCGGATGCGCTCGATCCCGTCGACCTCCGCGAGCTCCGGCAGCAGGGTCTCCAGGAGGCGGATGTCCCCGAGGTCCTTGCCGTACGAGGTGTTGTTCTCGGAGACCAGCATGACCTCCTTCACACCCTGCTCGGCGAGCCAGCGGGTCTCGCCCAGCACGTCCGAGGGGCGGCGGGAGATGAAGGAGCCGCGGAAGGACGGGATGGCGCAGAAGGAGCAGCGGCGGTCGCAGCCGGAGGCCAGCTTGACCGAGGCGACGGGGCTGGTGCCCAGCCGGCGGCGCAGCGGTGCGCGCGGCCCGGAGACCGGGGCGACGCCCTCCGGCAGGTCGGCGGGGGCGGGGGCGATCTCCTGCGCGTGGCCGGGCAGGGAGACGGCGGCGTCCTGCCGCTCGGCGGGGCTGATCGGCAGCAGCTTGCGGCGGTCGCGGGGGGTGTGGGAGGCGTGGATGCCGCCGTTGAGGATGGTCTGGAGGCGGTCGGAGATGTCGGCGTAATCGTCGAAACCGAGGACGCCGTCCGCTTCCGGCAGGGCCTCGGCGAGGTCCTTGCCGTAGCGCTCGGCCATGCAGCCGACGGCGACGACGGCCTGCGTGCGGCCGTGGTCCTTCAGATCATTGGCTTCGAGGAGGGCGTCGACGGAGTCCTTCTTGGCGGCCTCGACGAACCCGCAGGTGTTGACGACGGCGACATCGGCATCGGAGGCATCCTCGACGAGCTCCCAGCCGTCCGCTGCCAGGCGGCCTGCGAGCTCCTCCGAGTCCACCTCGTTACGGGCGCAGCCAAGAGTGACAAGGGCGACGGTACGGCGTTCGGGCATGGACTCAAGACTACTTTGTCCCGGCACCGGCCCCCGCGCGGAGGGTTGCGCCGTCACCCACGGTGACAAAGACGGCGAGCGCCCGGCACGGTGGCCGGGCGCTCGCCGCGCCGCGATGTGAGCGGATGACCGGTCAGCCGACCTCGGGGTCACCCTTGGTGTACGAAAGGCGTTCGACCTGTCCGGGCTTGAACTCGTCCTCGACCTTCTTCCCGTTCACGAAGAGCTCGATCGAGCCGGCGTTGCCGAGAACGAGGTCGACGCGCTCCTTGTCCTGGAAGGTCTTCGACTGGCCCTTCTCGAGGGTGCCGTCGAACAGCGAGCGGCCATTGTGGTCCTTGGCCGAGATCCAGCTCTTGCCCGTGGCGCTGAGCTTGACGGTGACCTTGTCCTGGGGCGCCGCGGCGATGGCGCTCTCGGACGGGGCCGGCTTGGGGTCGGCGGGCTTGCTGGCGGAGGGCTTCGGGGCGATCTTGTCGGACGTCGGGCCCTCGGCAACGCGGCCGGCGGTCGAGGGACCGTCGTCGCCGCCCTTGAAGAAGGTGAAGCCGACGAAGCCGACCACGGCGACGATCGCCGCGACCATGGCCGCCGTCCAGTTGGGCCTGCGGGGTTCGGAGCGGATGCGTTCGGCCTCGAACAGCGGCGCCGCCGGCGTGGGCGCGGGACGGCCGCCGTGCTCGGCGTCGAACTGCGCGATCAGCGGTTCCGGATCGGTGCCGACGGCACGGGCGAGCGTACGGATGTGGCCGCGGGCGTACACGTCGCCGCCGCAGCGGGAGAAGTCGTCCTGCTCGATCGCGTGCACGATGGGGATGCGCACCCGGGTGGACGTGCTGACCTCTTCGACCGTGAGACCTGCGGCGAGACGAGCCTGCTGAAGCACTCGACCGATCGAAGGCCGGTCGTCTTCGGGGGAGTTGCCGATGGACACGGGGGCGCCTTTCGAGCGTGAGCCACCTGCTGGGTGTTCAGTCTAGGGGGGGTACGAAAGGGTGGGGCAACCGGGCGGGTGGACTTTGTACGCCATCAGATTCGAACAGAGCCGGTTTCGCCGGGACGCCCCGGGGAAGGACGTTCCGTCCTCCCCCTCAACTTGACGTACGGCCCGGCGAAACGGTTGCCCGGCTAACTCTACGAAGCGGTTTCCCCACGAATCTGCGCCAACACCCCGTCGAGCTCGTCCGGTTTCACCAGGACGTCGCGCGCCTTGGAGCCCTCGCTCGGTCCGACGATGTTGCGCGACTCCATCAGGTCCATCAGACGCCCGGCCTTGGCGAAGCCGACCCGCAGCTTGCGCTGGAGCATCGAAGTCGATCCGAACTGGGTGGAGACGACCAGCTCGGCGGCCTGGCACAGCAGGTCGAGGTCGTCGCCGATGTCCTCGTCGATCTCCTTCTTCTGCTTCGTGCCGACCACCACGTCGTCGCGGAAGACCGGGGCCATCTGGTCCTTGCAGTGCTGGACGACCGCCGCGACCTCGTCCTCCGTGACGAAGGCACCCTGCATACGGGTCGGCTTGTTCGCGCCCATCGGCAGGAACAGGCCGTCACCCTTTCCGATGAGCTTCTCGGCGCCGGGCTGGTCCAGGATGACGCGGCTGTCGGCGAGCGAGGACGTGGCGAAGGCCAGCCGAGAGGGGACGTTCGCCTTGATCAGACCGGTGACGACGTCCACCGAGGGGCGCTGGGTGGCGAGCACCAGGTGGATGCCGGCGGCGCGGGCCAGCTGGGTGATGCGGACGATCGAGTCCTCGACGTCGCGCGGGGCGACCATCATCAGGTCGGCCAGCTCGTCGACGATCACCAGCAGATACGGATAGGGCGCGAGCTCCCGTTCGCTGCCCTCCGGTGTCTTGAGCTTGCCGGTGCGCACGGCGTGGTTGAAGTCGTCGATGTGCCGGTAGCCGAAGGCCGCGAGGTCGTCGTAGCGCAGATCCATCTCCCGTACGACCCACTGGAGCGCCTCGGCGGCTTTCTTGGGGTTGGTGATGATCGGCGTGATCAGGTGCGGAATGCCCTCGTACGCGGTGAGCTCGACCCGCTTCGGGTCGACCAGGACCATCCGGACGTCCTCCGGCGTGGCCCGCACCATGATCGAGGTGATCAGGCAGTTGATGCAGGACGACTTGCCCGAGCCGGTCGCACCGGCCACCAGGACGTGCGGCATCTTCGCGAGGTTGGCCATCTCGTAGCCGCCCTCCACGTTCTTGCCGAGCGCGACGAGCATGGGGTGGTCGTCCTCCGCCGCGTCCGCCAGCCGCAGTACGTCACCGAGGTTGACCATCTCCCGGTCGGAGTTGGGAATCTCGATGCCGACCGCGGACTTGCCCGGAATCGGCGAGATGATGCGGACGTCGGGGCTGGCGACGGCGTACGCGATGTTCTTGGTGAGCGCTGTGATCCGCTCGACCTTCACGGCCGGGCCGAGCTCCACCTCGTACCGCGTCACCGTCGGCCCGCGGGTGAAGCCGGTGACGGCGGCGTCCACCTTGAACTCGGTGAACACGTTGGTCAGCGAAGCGACGATAGCGTCGTTGGCGGCGCTCCGGGTCTTGCCGGGACCGCCGCGCTCCAACAGGTCGAGCGAGGGCAGCGAGTACGTGATGTCGCCGGAGAGCTGGAGCTGCTCGGCCCGGGCGGGCAGCGACTGGGACTCGGAGGGCTCCGGGGCCGGCTTGGTCAGATCGGGTACACCGGCCCCGGGCGTGGCTTCCGCCCGCTTCCCGGCCGGCTCCGCCTCCCTGGCACCGGGCACCGGCGTGCCCGCCCGCTCGCGCTCCACCGAGACGCCCTGGGTCAGGTCGGCGACGACCGGGGACGGTGGCATCCCGTTGAGCACGGCACCGTCGAGCGCGGCGGCAGCGGCGGCCGCGACGTCCACCGCGTCCATCGTGCGGTTCATCGCGGGCTGCACCGACGGCCTGCGCGGCCTGCGGCGCTTGGACAGCGCCTCGGACTCCGCGACGTCCGGCTCGTACGCGTCGGGCGCCTGGGAGCGGCGGGAGCGGGGCGGCAGCGCCTCGCGCCACTGCTCCTCGTACCGCTCGTCGTCGCCCCGCTCCTCGGGGTCGTACGCCGGCTCCACGATGCCCAGCTTGACGCCGAGCAGCCGCAGCCGCTGCGGGATGGCGTTCACGGGGGTCGCCGTGACGACCAGCAGCCCGAAGACGGTGAGCAGCAGGAGCAGGGGCACGGCCAGCACCTCGCCCATGGCGAAGATCAGCGGCTTGGAGGCGGCCCAGCCGATGAGGCCGCCCGCGTCCTGCATGGCCTCGGTCCCCTCGTCGCGCCCGGGCGAACCGCACGCGATGTGGACCTGCCCGAGCACGCCGACGACCAGGGCGGAGAGGCCGATGACGATGCGGCCGTTGGCCTCGGGCCGCTGGGGATACAGGATCAGCCGCACCGCCATGACGCCCAGCAGTATCGGTACGAGCAGGTCGAGCCGGCCGAACGCCCCGGTGACGAGCATCTCCACGAGGTCGCCCACCGGACCGCGCAGGTTCGACCAGGTGCCCGCTGCGACGACCAGCGCGAGGCCGAGCAGCAGCAGCGCGACGCCGTCCTTGCGGTGGGCGGGGTCGAGCCCCTTGGCACCGCGCCCTATGCCGCGGAACATCGCGCCGACGCCGTGGGCCGCGCCGAGCCAGAGCGCCCGCGCCAGCCGGTACACGCCGTTCGAGGGCGAGGGCGCCGGACGCGGCGGAGCGGCCTTCTTCACCGCGGTCCTCTTGGCCGGCGCCTTCTTCGCGGGCGCCTTCTTCGCTGCGGTCTTCTTGGCGGGCACGGCTTTCTTCGCCGGGCCCGGGCCACCGCCGACGCGCTTCGCGGTGCCCGCCGTGCCCTGGGAACCCTTGCCGGACGTACGTGAGGCCATGGTGCCGAGGTTACCGGTGTCTACGCCCGTGAACAGGTGGGCGTACCGGTTCACCCGTCCGTGTCGCCACGTGCGGGCCGGAAACTGACGCGCCCTCACCGACGAGGGCACCCCGAAACCCCTCGGCCACCGCTCAGTTGCCCGGGCACACCCGAAGGCGCCCCGCACACAAGGCGGGTGCGCCGCTACGAGGGAAGAGCCGCCGAAGCCCCGCCGGTGCCCGGCTCCAGTGCGTCGAGCGCGCGGCGCAGACCCGTCAGCTTCCGTTCGAGATGGGCGGCCGTCGCCACCGCGCCCGCGTCGGCGGACTCGTCGTCGAGCTGCTTCGACAGCGCCTCCGCCTGCTCCTCGACGGCCGCGAGCCGCGCGGAGAGCTCGGCCAGCAGACCGGCGGGCTCCCTGTCCTGCTGGGCGCTCGTCCGGCCGCCGCCCTCCAGCTGGAGCCGCAGCAGCGCCGCCTGCTCGCGCAGCTGGCAGTTCTTCATGTACAGCTCCACGAAGACCGAGACCTTGGCGCGCAGCACCCACGGGTCGAACGGCTTCGAGATGTAGTCCACCGCGCCGGCCGCGTAACCCCGGAAGGTGTGGTGCGGACCGTGATTGATCGCGGTGAGGAAGATGATCGGGATGTCCCGGGTCCGTTCCCGCCGCTTGATGTGCGCGGCGGTTTCGAAACCGTCCATGCCCGGCATCTGGACGTCCAGCAGAATGACCGCGAAGTCGTCCGTGAGCAGCGCTTTGAGCGCCTCCTCCCCTGACGATGCCCGAACCAGTGTCTGATCGAGCGCAGAGAGGATGGCCTCCAGCGCCAGCAGATTCTCCGGCCGGTCATCGACCAGGAGGATCTTGGCCTTCTGCACCATGGCCCGCCCTCCTCGCCCCGGAATTGCACCGGGCGCCGCCCCGGGGGGCGATTCCCTTACGCCGCCCGTCCTTGTGCCGGTCATGGTAGCCGCACCCCGGCGGTCACCACACCCTGTCACCGTGATGTCACTGTGCACGTACCGGAAACGTGGCGGGGGACCAGAAGGTTCCCCGCAATCCGCGTTCCCACACGCCTTCGGACACCAACGAACAACACATCTTCATGGATTCTCTCAGTGAGCGCTCACTCCCCGCGCATCCACCCTTCCATGACCGAGAGAAGATGGTCGGGATCGACCGGCTTGGTGACATAGTCGGACGCACCCGATTCGAGCGCCTTCTCCTTGTCGCCCTTCATCGCCTTGGCGGTCAGCGCCACGATCGGCAGCTCGGCGAACTGCGGCATCCTGCGGATCGCCGAGGTCGTCGCGTAACCGTCCATCTCCGGCATCATGATGTCCATCAGTACGACCGTCACATCGTCGTGCTGCTCCAGGACTTCGATGCCCTCGCGCCCGTTCTCGGCGTACAGGACCGTCAGTCCGTGCTGCTCCAGCACGCTGGTCAGCGCGAAGACGTTGCGGATGTCGTCGTCGACGATCAGCACCTTCTCACCGCTGAACCGGAACGTCCTGCGGGTCTCCGGCTCCTCCTGACCGGCCACCGCCCAGGACTCCGGCTCGGCGGCCGGAACCGGCTGCGCGGCGGGGGCGGGCACCGGACGCGGCGGCAGTGCGGGCTGCTGCCGCGCGCCCCCGAGGGCCTTGCGCCGGCGGTGCGGGGCGGCCTGGGCGGGGTCCGGCACCCGGCCGCCCTCGGTCGGGCCGGTCGGGCCTTCGGTCTGTCCCGGAGCGAGCTGCGGGTAGCCCTGCGGCGGGAGTTCGCTCGGGTGCAGCGGCAGGTACAGCGTGAACGTGGAGCCGCGACCCGGCTCGCTCGCCGCGTGGATCTCGCCGCCCAGCAGCCGCGCGATCTCGCGGCTGATGGACAGACCGAGGCCCGTGCCCCCGTACTTGCGGCTGGTCGTCCCGTCCGCCTGCTTGAACGCCTCGAAGATGACCCGCATCTTGCTGGCGGCGATCCCGATGCCGGTGTCGGTCACCGAGAAGGCGATCAGCTCGCCGTCCGCGTCCCGCAGCGAACCGGCCTCCAGCAGCTGCTCGCGGATGGCGTCCGGCACCTCCTGGCCGGCGTGCCTGATCACCAGCTCGACGGCCCCGCTGTCGGTGAACTTCACCGCGTTGGACAGCAGGTTGCGCAGCACCTGGAGGAGCCGCTGCTCGTCCGTGTGCAGCGTGGCCGGCAGCTCCGGCGACACCCGTACGGAGAAGTCCAGCCCCTTTTCCGCGGTGAGCGGCCGGAAGGTCGCCTCCACGTAATCGACCAGCTGGACCAGGGCGATCCGCGTCGGGCTCACGTCCATCTTGCCCGCCTCGACCTTCGACAGGTCGAGGATGTCGTTGATCAGCTGGAGCAGGTCGGAACCGGCTCCGTGAATCGTCTCGGCGAATTCCACCTGCTTCGGCGAGAGATTGCCCTCGGCGTTGTCCGCGAGCAGCTTGGCCAGAATGAGCAGCGAGTTGAGAGGCGTACGCAGCTCGTGCGACATGTTCGCCAGGAACTCGGACTTGTAGCGCATGGAGACCGCGAGCTGTTCGGCGCGTTCCTCCAGGACCTGCCGCGCCTCCTCGATCTCGGTGTTCTTGACCTCGATGTCGCGGTTCTGCCTGGCCAGCAGCTCGGCCTTCTCCTCCAGTTCGGCGTTGGACGCCTGGAGGGCCTTCTGCCGGTTCTCCAGTTCCTGCGAGCGGTCCCGCAATTGCTCGGTGAGCTCCTGCGACTGCTCGAGCAGCTTCTCGGTCGTCGTGTTGACGCTGATCGTGTTGACGCTCGTGGCGATCATTTCCGCGAGCTGGTTCAGGAAGTCCCGCTGGATGTGCGTGAACGGCTGGAACGAGGCCAGTTCGATGACCCCGAGAACCTTGCCCTCGAAGAGCACCGGAAGCACGATCACATGCGCGGGCGGCGCCTCACCGAGCCCGGAGGAGATCTTCAGGTAACCCGGCGGCACGTTGTCCACCTGGATCGTCCGCTTCTCCTCGGCGGCCGTGCCGATGAGCGTCTCGCCCGGACGGAAGGACGTTGGCATGGAGCCGGCGGAGTAGCCGTAGCTTCCCCGCATGCGCAGCTCGTACGCGCCCTCGGCCTCAGCGCCCAGCGCGTCGGTCTCACCGGTGGGCGTGGCCAGGAAGAAGGCGCCGTGCTGGGCGGAGACCACGGGGGTCAGCTCACTCATGATGAGCGAGGCGACGTCGTCCAGGTCGCGGCGCCCCTGCATCAGACCGGAGATGCGGGCCAGATTGCCCTTCAGCCAGTCCTGCTCCTTGTTCGTGGCGGTGGTGTCGCGCAGGTTCGCGATCATCGTGTTGATGTTGTCCTGGAGGGCCTGGATCTCGCCCGCCGCGTCCACGTCGATCTTCAGGTTGAGGTCGCCCCGCGTCACCGCCGTCGCCACGGCGGCGATGGCCCGCACCTGACGGGTCAGGTTCCCGGCCATCTCGTTCACCGATTCGGTGAGGTCGCGCCAGGTGCCGTCCACGTCGCGCACCCGCGCCTGGCCGCCGAGCTGGCCCTCGGTACCCACCTCGCGGGCGACCCGGGTCACCTGCTCGGCGAACGAGGACAGCTGGTCGACCATCGTGTTGATGGTGTTCTTCAGCTGCTGGATCTCGCCGCGCGCATCGATGTCGATCTTCTTGGTCAGGTCGCCCTTGGCGATGGCCGTCGTGACGGCGGCGATCTGGCGCACCTGGCCGGTCAGGTTGGACGCCATCGAGTTCACGGACTCGGTGAGGTCCTTCCACGTACCGGAGACCCCCGGGACGCGCGCCTGGCCGCCCAGCTCGCCCTCGGTACCCACCTCGCGGGCGACCCGGGTCACCTCGTCCGCGAACGAGGACAGCGTGGTCACCATCGTGTTGACGGTGTCGGCGAGCTCGGCGACCTCGCCGCGCGCCTCGACGGTGACCTTCTTCGTCAGGTCGCCGTTGGCGACGGCGGACGAGACGCGGGAGATGTTGCGCACCTGGCTGGTCAGGTTGTTGGCCATCAGGTTGACGTTGTCGCTGAGGTCCTTCCAGATGCCCGTCGCCCCGCGCACCCGCGCCTGGCCGCCGAGGATGCCCTCGGTGCCCACCTCGCGGGCCACCCGGGTCACCTCGGAGGAGAACGACGACAGCTGGTCGACCATCGTGTTGACCGTCGTCACCAGTTCGAGGATCTCGCCCTTGGCATCGACGGTGATCTTCTTGGAGAGATCACCGTTGGCGACCGCCGTCGTCACCTCGGCGATGTTGCGCACCTGAATGGTGAGGTTGTTGGCCATGCCGTTGACGGACTGCGTGAGGTCCTTCCACGTACCGGAGACCCCCTGCACCTCGGCTTGACCGCCCAGCATCCCCTCGGTGCCCACCTCACGGGCCACCCGCGTCACCTGCTCCGCGAAGTTCGAGAGCTGGTCGACCATGGTGTTGAGAGTGTTCTTCAACTCCAGGATCTCGCCGCGCGCGTCCACGTCGATCTTCTGCGACAGGTCACCGCGCGCCACCGCCGTGGCGACCTGCGCGATGTTACGGACCTGAGCGGTCAGGTTCCCCGCCATCCCGTTCACCGAATCGGTCAGATCACGCCACACACCGGCCACGCCGGGCACCTGCGCCTGGCCGCCGAGGCGCCCGTCCGTACCCACCTCGCGGGCGACCCTGGTCACCTGCTCGGCAAAGGCGGAGAGCTGGTCGACCATCGTGTTGATGGTGTTCTTCAGCTCAAGGATCTCGCCGCGCGCGTCCACATCGATCTTCTGCGACAGGTCGCCTCGCGCCACCGCGGTCGTGACCTGCGCGATCTGGCGCACCTGGGAGGTGAGGTTCCCCGCCATGAAGTTGACGGAGTCGGTGAGTTCCTTCCACGTACCGGAGACGCCGTCGACCCGCGCCTGACCGCCGAGGCGGCCCTCGGTGCCCACGTCACGGGCCATCCGCGTGACCTGATCGGCGAAGGAGGAGAGCTGCGCCACCATCGTGTTGACGGTGTTCTTCAGCTCCAGCATCTCGCCCGCGACGTCGACGGTGACCTTCTGCGACAGGTCGCCGTTGGCGACGGCCGTCGTCACCTGCGCGATGTCACGCACCTGCCCGGTCAGGTTGCGGAAGGCCGTGTTCACGGAGTCCGTGAGGTCCTTCCAGGTCCCGGCGGCACCCGGCACCTCGGCCTGCCCGCCGAGCCGGCCCTCGACGCCGACCTCCCGGGCCACCCGGGTCACTTCCGAACCGAAGGACTGAAGCTGGTCGACCATCGTGTTGACGGTGTTCTTCAGCTCCAGCATCTCGCCGGCCACGTCGACGGTGACCTTCTGCGTCATGTCACCGCTGGCCACCGCCGTGGTCACCTGGGCGATGTCGCGCACCTGCGTCGTCAGGTTCCGGAAGACCGTGTTCACCGAGTCGGTGAGGTCCTTCCAGGTCCCGGCAGCGCCCGGCACCTGCGCCTGGCCGCCGAGCACACCCTGCCCGCCGACCTCGCTGGCCACGCGGGTGACCTCGTCCGCGAAGGTGCGCAGCGTCTCGGTCATCTGGTTGATCGTCTCGGCGAGCTGGGCGACCTCGCCGCGCGCGCTGACCTGGACCTTCTGGGACAGGTCACCGTTGGCGACCGCCGTCGTCACCTCCGCGATGCCGCGCACCTGGGAGGTGAGGTTGCCGGCCATCGTGTTGACGGAGTCCGTCAGGTCCTTCCACACCCCGGCGACCCCGGGCACCACGGCCTGGCCGCCCAGCTCGCCCTCCGTGCCGACCTCGCGGGCGACCCGGGTCACCTCGGAGGAGAACGAGGACAGCTGGTCGACCATCGTGTTGACGGTGTTCTTCAGCTGGAGCATCTCACCGGCCACATGGACGGTGACCTTCCGCGACAGATCACCCTTGGCCACCGCCGTCGTCACCAGGGCGATGTCGCGCACCTGCGCGGTCAGCCGGTACGCCATGGTGTTGACCGAGTCCGTGAGGTCCTTCCACGACCCGGACATCCCGCGCACCTGCGCCTGGCCGCCGAGCTTGCCCTCGGTCCCCACCTCGACCGCGACCCGCGTCACCTGCTCGGTGAACGCCGACAGCTGGTCGACCAGGTTGTTGACGGTGCGCGCGACCTTCAGGAACTCGCCGCGCAACGGCCGTACCGTGTCGTCCGCCGTATGGGAGCGCAGCTCCATCCGCTGTTCGAGATCACCGTCGGCCACCGCCGACAGCACCCGCCCCACCTCGGAGACCGGACGGGCGAGATCGTCCACCAGCTCGTTCGAGGCGTCGATCGCAGCGGCCCAGGAACCCTCGCAGGCACCCGTCTCCAGGCGTTCGGTGAGCTTGCCCTCCCGTCCGACCACGCGCCGCACCCGCGCCAGCTCGCCGGTGAGGTGCACGTTGCGGTCGGCGACCTCGTTGAAGACCGCGGCGAGCTCCGCCATCACGCCTTCGCCGGAGACCGTGACGCGCCTGCGGAAGTTGCCGTCGCGCATGGCGACCAGACCGGCCAGCAGTCTGTGCAGCGCCGCCGCGTCCACCTCGACGGTTCCGTTGCGCTGCTTCTTCACGGACTGACCGCCCTTACTGCGCGCACCCGAACCCCGCGCCGCCACGTCAGACTCCACCGTGTCCCTCCCGCAGGGGTTGACCATCTAGCTAGGACCTCGTCCGAGAGCTTGCCCAGAACTTCCACGGCTCACCGTCACAGCCCACCGTCGACGGGTGACCATGCGGACGTCAAATCGTTGAAACGTACCAGGCGGGAACCGGTCGGGGTGGAACCTCCCATGGTTGTCCCACATCCCTCCGGGGGGAAGCCCATCCTGTCCGGTCATCCGTCCGTTCCCGCCCGGGCCTGTCCGAAGTCCGCCCTCGTGTATCCGGTGCCCGGGGGGAGCGTCTAGCCTGGCAGGCGAATCGAAGCGGCGAGAAACGGGCACGGACTCGGGGAAGCGACGAGACACCATATGGGGAGTGCTGTGATCACGGCGCGTGCGGCTGCCACCTTCGAACCGGTGGCGCGCTCCGTCGCGACGGCCCGTGCCTTTGTCCGCGACACGCTCCAGGGCTGGGGATACACCGACGTCGTCGACGACGCCGTCGTCCTGACCAGCGAGCTCGTCACCAATGCCGTGATCCACGCCGGCACCGCCGCGGACGTGCTGTGTCTGCGCACGGAGGACGGCGTCCGGGTGGAGATCGCCGACCATTACCCGGAACGGGAGATCCCACTCCAGACGGCGGGCCTCGATCTCGGCGGCCTCGACAGCGAGAACGGCCGCGGTCTGCTGCTGTGCGCGGCTCTCGCTTCCCGCTGGGGCGTCGAGTACTCCCCCACCCGCAAACACGTCTGGTTCCAGCTCGACCTCCCCGACCGCCCGGTGGGCGTCCGCTCGGCCGGTCCGCTGCTGCCCGTGGGGCTCCTCCCGGTCACCGACGAACGCGTCAGGGTCGCCGTCGTCCAGATCGACAGCGAGGGCGCCGTCGCCGCGTGGAACGACGACGCGGCGTACCTCTTCGGCTACACGGCGGACCAGGTCACCGGCAAGCAGCTCGCCGACTTCACCGCCTGGCCGCAGACCCCCGGCACCAGTACCGGCATCGCGGACGCCCTGCGCCTCTCCCGCTGGGAGGGCAGCTACGGCATCCGGGGCGCCGACGGCCGCACCATCCCGGTCTACGGCTCCCACCTGCGCGTCCGGGACCCTCAGGGCGAACCGTCCACGGTCTGCCTGCTGGTGCGCGACTACGAGCGCGCGGTTCTCCAGACCCCCGCGCGCACCCCGGTCTCCGACACCGCCGAGAGCCGCAAGACGGACCCCTTCGAGGTCTTCATCGGCTCCCCCGCCCCCGACGACCTCGACGGCCTGCTCCAGCGCACCGTCGAGCGGGCGCGCGACATGCTCGACGCCGACGCCGCCTTCCTCCTGCTGGCCACGGACGACGAGACCGAGCTCGAGGTGCGGGCCACGACCGGCCTGCCCTCCGCCCGTCAGCGCTTCGCCCGCGTGCCCGTCGAGGCCGGCACCGGCCGGTACGGATCCGCCCGGATGCCCGCCGTCCACGAGGACCTGGACGCCGTCCCCGGCGCGGTCCCGCTGCTCGGCAACACCGGCATGCGCTCGGTGGTCACGGTCCCGCTGAAGGTCGAGGGGCGCCTCACGGGCTCCCTGGGCGTCGCGGCCGAGGGCGCCGGCCGCTACTCCAACGAGGAAGCGCTGCGTCTGCAGTTCGCCGCGGACCGGATCGCCCTCGCGGTCGAGTCGGCGCGCCTGGGCGAGCTGGAGCGGCTGCGCCGTGGCTCGCTCTCCTTCCTCGTCGAGGCGTCGGACCTGCTGGCGGGCACCCTGGACCGGGACCAGACGCTGGCCCTGATGGCCCAGATGACGGTCCCGACGCTGGCGACGTGGTGCGCCGTCTACACGATCGCCGACCCGGCGTCGGACCCGGAGCTCTCCTACGTGCTGCACGAGGACGAGGAGCGCATCGACGGGCTCAAGAGCCTGCTCACCAGAATCCCTCCGCCGGAGCCCGTACGGACCCCCGGGGCGCGGGTGTGGGCCGCTCCGTCTCAGGCCGCCCACGAGGCGGCGCTGCGGACCTCGATGCGGAGCATCGGCATCGGCGACCCGGGCGGCCTCGGCTCGACCACGCGTACGACGCTGGCGACCGCGGCGGCGGTGGGCGGCGAGACCGTCGTCCTGCCCCTGGTGGCCCGCAACCGCGTCATCGGCATGCTGACGCTCGGCAAGCCGTCCGACGACCACTTCCGCCAGGAGATCCTGGAGCTGGCCGAGGACCTGTCCCGCCGGGCCGCCCTGGCCCTGGACAACGCCCGCCTCTACTCGGAGCGCACGGCGATCAGCCAGTCCCTTCAGCGCAGCCTCCTCCCGCCGGGCCTCCCGGCCGTGCCCAACGTCGAGGTGGACGTCATCTACCGCGCGGCCGGCGAGGGCAACGAGGTCGGCGGCGACTTCTACGACGTGTTCCCGATCCGCGACGGCGCGTACGGGTTCGCCATCGGCGACGTCTGCGGTACGGGGCCGGAGGCGGCGGCCGTGACGGGGCTCGCGCGCCACGCCCTGCGCCTGCTGGCCCGGGAGGGTTTCGGCGGCCCCGCGGTCCTGGAGCGGCTCAACGCCGCGATCCTCGACGAGGGGACCCGCAGCCGCTTCCTCACGCTGCTCTACGGCGAGCTGTGGCCGCAGGAGGACGGCAGCGCGCTCCTGAAGGTCGTCTGCGCGGGCCACCCGCTGCCGCTGCGTCTGCGCCAGGACGGCTCGGTGGAGCCGGCGGCGGACCCCCAGCCGCTGCTGGGCGTCATGGAGGACCTGGAGCTGTACGAGCAGACGTTCACGCTGGAGCCGGGCGATGTCCTGCTGTGCGTGACGGACGGTGTCACGGAACGCCGTGAGGGAACGCGGATGCTCGGCGACGACGGCCTGGCGGACGTGCTCGCCCACTGCACAGGGCTTACGGCGGGCGCGGTGGCCGCACGCATCCTCCGGGCCGTCGAGCGCTTCGCCGCCGAGCCGCCTTCGGACGACATGGCCATCCTGACGATGCGGGTCCCGGAACCCCACTAGGCCCCCGGACATGAAGAAAGGCCCCGCCGACAGGCGGGGCCTTTCTTTCTTCTCTGAGCCCCAATGCGGAATCGAACCGCAGACCTTCTCCTTACCATGGAGACGCTCTACCGACTGAGCTATTGGGGCCTTGCTGCCCTGCGGCAACGAGCTAAAGCATACCCTGAACCGAGGGTTATGCAAAACCACCCGGGCCGCTCGGGCCGGCTGCTCCGGACGGGTTGGGCACCCCCGGGCTGAAACGCAGAAAAGCCCCGTGCCACAAGGGCACGGGGCTCTTCCAAAAGGAGTTCGGCGGCGTCCTACTCTCCCACAGGGTCCCCCCTGCAGTACCATCGGCGCTGAAAGGCTTAGCTTCCGGGTTCGGAATGTAACCGGGCGTTTCCCTAACGCAATGACCACCGAAACACTATGAAATTAGAACCAACCGGGCAACAACACGGCTGTTCGTTATTTCAGAACTAACACAGTGGACGCGAGCAACTGAGGACAAGCCCTCGGCCTATTAGTACCAGTCAGCTCCACCCGTTACCGGGCTTCCACATCTGGCCTATCAACCCAGTCGTCTACTGGGAGCCTTAACCAATCAAGTTGGTGGGAATACTCATCTCGAAGCAGGCTTCCCGCTTAGATGCTTTCAGCGGTTATCCTTTCCGAACGTAGCCAACCAGCCATGCCCTTGGCAGAACAACTGGCACACCAGAGGTTCGTCCGTCCCGGTCCTCTCGTACTAGGGACAGCCCTTCTCAATATTCCTACGCGCACAGCGGATAGGGACCGAACTGTCTCACGACGTTCTAAACCCAGCTCGCGTACCGCTTTAATGGGCGAACAGCCCAACCCTTGGGACCGACTCCAGCCCCAGGATGCGACGAGCCGACATCGAGGTGCCAA
>NZ_JAAGNI010000226.1 GCF_010550605.1 Streptomyces sp. SID9727 | reverse complement strand
GGCCGTCCCCACCGACGTGGCCGACCACCGCGCGGTCGAGGCCGCGGCGAACGAGGCCGTGCACGCCTTCGGCCGGATCGACGTATGGGTCAACTGCGGCTTCACCTCGGTCTTCGCGCCCTTCACCGAGATCGAGCCCGAGGAGTACGAGCGCGTCACCCAGGTCACGTACCTCGGGTTCGTCAACGGCACCCGCGCCGCGCTCACGCACATGCGACCGCGCGACGCCGGGACCATCATCCAGGTCGGATCGGCACTGGGCGAGCGGTCCATCCCGCTCCAGTCCGCCTACTGCGGGGCCAAGCACGCCATCAACGGCTTCACCTCGTCCCTGCGCACCGAACTCATGCACCAGGGCAGCGGCATCCGGGTCACCGTGGTCCAGATGCCGGCCGTCAACACCCCCCAGTTCTCCTGGGTCCTCTCCCGGGTGCGCGGCAACCCGCAGCCCGTCCCCCCGATCTACCAGCCCGAAGTCGCCGCCGAAGCCGTGCTGTACGCCGCCGACCACCCCGGCCGCAAGCAGTACTACGTGGGCTCCAGCACCGTCGCCACCGTCGTCGCCAACAAGTTCGCGGCGGGCCTCCTCGACCGCTACCTCGCACGGACCGGCTTCGACTCCCAGCAGTCCGGCGACGCCTCCGACACCACCCGCGAGAACAACCTGTGGGAGCCGGAGGACGACAGCACCGACCACGGCGCGCACGGCACCTTCGATCAGGAGTCCCACACCCGCGATCCGCAGTTGTGGGCCCTCCGGCACCGCGCACTCGCCGCGGTGATGGCGGCGGGGGCCGCCTGGGGCGCCACGGCCCTCGGCAGGCGTGCGGTCCGGGGCCGGTGAGCACGTGACGGCACACCGGATCCCCGAGATCAGCCGTCCGGAGAAGGTCCTCTTCCCCGACGACGGCATCACCAAGGCCGACCTCGCCGGCTACTACCGCACGGTGGCCCGCCGGATGCTGCCCCACCTGCGAAACCGTCCCCTCATGCTGGAGCGCTTCCCCGACGGCATCGGCGGCCACGGCTTCATGCAGAAGGACGTGCCCGCCTCCTTCCCCGACTGGATCCACCGCGCCGAACTCCCCAAGGAGGACGGCACCGTCACCTACCCGATCGCCGACGACACCGCCACGCTCGTCCACCTCGCGGGGCAGGCGAGCATCACCCCGCACCGCTTCCTCTCCCGCGCCGACCGGCCCCACCACCCGGACCGGATGGTGTTCGACCTCGACCCGTCCGGCGACGACTTCGCCCCGGTCCGCGAGGCGGCGCTCGGACTGCACGGGCTCCTCGACGAGCTGGAGCTGCCGTCCCTCGTCATGACCACGGGCTCGCGCGGACTCCACGTCGTGGTGGCGCTCGACCGCCGGGACGACTTCGACGCCGTACGGACGTTCGCCCGCGCGGTCGCCGACGCGCTCGCCACCCGCGCCCCCGACCGCCTCACCACCGAGGCCCGGAAGAAGGCCCGCGGCGACCGCCTCTACCTCGATGTCCAGCGCAACGCCTACGCCCAGACCGCCGTGGCGCCCTACGCGGTCCGGACCCGCCCCGGAGCCCCCGTCGCCGCGCCCCTGGCCTGGGCGGACATCGACGACCCGGCGCTCGACGCCCGCCGCTGGACCCTGCGGGACGCCGACGCGCTCGTGGACCGGGAGGACCCCTGGCACCACCCTCCGCGGCCCCGCTCCCTCGCCCGCGCCCGGACCCTGCTCGACGCGCTCACCGCGTAGAAACGAACGGAGCACCACCGTGTCCAGAGCCACGACCGTGCGGAACCTGCTGGACGAGCACGGGCAGACCTACGCCGAGGAAGCCGGCATCCGGCTCCGCGACACCCCCATGCCGCTGTACCAGCTGCTGACCCTGTGCGTCCTCTTCTCGGTCCCCATCAAGGCGGGCATGGCGGTCGCCGCCGCCCGCGAACTCTTCGCCGCCGGGATGCGCACCCCCCACGCCATGGTGGAGGCGTCCTGGCAGGACCGGGTCGACGCGCTGGGCCGCGCCCACTACCGGCGTTACGACGAGAGCACCGCCACCGCGCTCGGCGAGGGCGCCCAGCTCACCCTCGACCGCTACCACGGCGACCTGCGGAGGCTCCGCGAGGAGGCCGGCGGGGACGCGGGAAAACTGCGCGGACTGCTCACGGAGTTCCCCCGGATCGGTCCCGTGGGCGCCGACATCTTCAGCCGCGAGGCACAGGGGCTGTGGCCCGAACTGCGCCCCGCCTTCGACCAGCGCGCCCAGGACGCGGCCGACGGCCTGGGGCTGCCGCGCTCACCGGAGAAGCTGGCCGGCCTCGTCGCCGACGCGGACCTGCCCCGGCTGGCCGCGGCCCTGGTCCGGGCCGGGCTGGAGTGACCGGCCCCGCCGTCACCAGCCCGTCCAGAGCAGATGGTTGACGGCAAGGGCCACCACCGCCTGGCCGGCGAGCCAGCCCCGCCGGCCCCGGTCGGGCAGGAGCGCCGCCGCGGGCAGCAGCCAGACCATGAACGGCTGCCAGATCCGCTCGGTCTCCGCCTTGCTCATCCCCGACAGGTCGGCCGCCAGCAGCAGGAGCAGCGCCACGAGCACCAGCGGAACCAGCCGGTCCACCGGGCTCGCCTCCCCGCCGCGCAGCGCCCGTACGGCATGTGGCGCACCCGCGAAGGTGCGGCGCAGCCCCGCGACCGCCGCCGGGCCCACGGCGATGACGGTGCAGGCGAGGTTCGCCCACACCCAGTACCCGTACGGCCGGACCCCGCCCGCGCCCTGGTGGTAGCGCTCCACGAGGACGTGGTACGCCTCCCACCAGTTGAAGCCCGCCGCCGTGAACACGGCCGGCACCACCACGGCCCCGAGCAGCGCGAGCGGCAGCGGCCGGAGGGTGCCGGTGAGGACCAGGACGGCCAGGAGCAGGAGCGCGATCAGCGTCAGCCCGTAACTCAGGTAGCAGACCCAGCCGAAGAGGAGGCCCGCGCCCAGCGCGGCGGCCCCGGGGCTGCGCACCGCGCGCGTCGCCGCCAGGGCCAGCAGGGCGACGGACCAGGCGGCCACCGCCGCGAAATAGCCGTCCGCCGAGGTCCCGGCCCAGACCGCCACCGGTGCCAGGACGAGGAACGGCGCCGCCCGCCGGGCGATGTCCTCGCCGGCCAGGGCCCGCACCGCGACCAGTACAGCGAGCAGGGCGGACGCGCCGGTCAGGACGCACCAGACCCCGGCCCAGGCGCCGCCGCCGAGACCGGCCCGGTCCAGGAACACGAAGGTGAGCGTGGCGCCCGGCGGGTGGCCGGCGACATGGGCGGGCCAGTTGTCCGGCGCGCCGAACAGGATGTGGGCGTCGAACGTGCGCAGGGTGGCGCCGATGTCCTCGAAGCGGTCGATGACCCGCAGGTACTCGTGCTTGGTGGTCAGGCGCTCGGCGACGCCCCGGCCCCATCCGTCGATCAGCGCGAGCGAGAAGACCCACGCCGTCGAGGAGGCGTAGACCGTCAGGAGCAGGGTCCGCCAGCGCAGCCGCCGGGCGAGGAGCGGCCCGTACACGATCACCGCGACGGCGACCACGGGAGCGGCCACCGACCCCGGGCCCGTGTGCGGGTACCAGGACGCCAGCAGCGGCGGCCAGTGCACGTACAGCGTCCGCGCGTAGTCCTCGAAGGCCCGGCCGCCGAGGGCGGCGGCGACCACGAGCAGGACGCCCGCCCCGGCGGCCACCAGATCCCAGCGCTGCCCGGAGCTCCTGACGGTGTCCGGTCCGGTACGCGGCTCGATGCGGTCCTCGGTCTTCACGAAGGCACCGTACGCACCGGAACACCGCGACGGCGGCTACCGGCCGGGCGCGTCACACAACCGTCAGATTCATGACCCGGCCGTACGCTCACCGGGGTGACGTCATCGTTTCGTCAGGAGTCGCGCCCACCGAACGCGCAGGCCACGGGCATAGCGTCGGACCCATGGGCGACAGCCGTCGGAACGCTCCGACACCCTCCGCATCCTCTTCCCGGCTCCGCGCCGCCGCGCTCCTCGAACGGCTGCCGTCGGCACCCGGCTTCTGGCGCAGCCCCGTGCGCGGTATGCCGTTCACCGCCGTGCTCGGGCTGGTCCTGCTCGCCGGGATCACGCTGCTCTTCGTGACCGGTCTGCTGTCGTACGCCGCGTACAACCCGGACCTCGCCCGGGTCAACGACAAGACGCCGGACAAGGGCCTCCTCGGCTTCTACCTCTTCGCCTGGCCCACCTCGCCGCACTGGCTCTACCGGCTGACGCAGGGACTCCACGTCACCCTCGGGATCGTCCTCGTCCCCGTGCTGCTGGCCAAGCTCTGGTCCGTGGTGCCCCGGCTGTTCGCCCTGCCGCCGGCCCGGTCCCTCGCGCACGCCCTGGAACGGATCTCGCTGCTCCTGCTGGTGGGTGGTGCGCTCTTCGAGTTCGTGACCGGCCTGCTCAACATCCAGCTGGAGTACCTGTTCCCCGGCTCCTTCTACCCCCTGCACTTCTACGGGGCATGGGTGTTCTTCGCCGCCTTCCTCGCCCACGCCGGGCTTCGGGCCCCGCAGGCCGTACGGGTACTGCGGACGGGCGGACTGGACGGGCCGGTCCCCGGCGACGTGCTGGAGTCGCCCGCCCCGGCCCCGCCGACCCTGTCCCGGCGCGGCGTCCTCGCCATGGTGGGCGCGGGCTCACTGGTCCTGCTGGTCACCTCGGCGGGCCGGAGCTTCGACGGGCCCCTGCGCCGCCTCGCCGTGCTCACCCCGCGCGGCGCCGCCGAACCCGGGTCCGGCCCCAACGGCTTCCAGATCAACAAGACCGCCGCCGCCGTCGGGATCGCCACCGCCGACACCGGGGAGGGCTGGTGGCTCACCGTCAGCGGCCCGGCCGGCGATCTGCGGTTCAGCCGGGAACAGCTGCTGGCCATGGAGCAGCACAGCGCGGCCCTGCCCATCGCCTGCGTGGAGGGCTGGTCCACCTCCGACCAGTGGTGGCGCGGCGTACGGCTGAGCGATCTGGCCGCCCTCGCCGGCCACCCGGACCGGCCGCCCGGGGTGCTGGTGGAGTCCATGCAGCGCAGCGGCCCCTTCCGCCGGGCGGCGCTCCGGGACAACCAGGTGCGCGATCCGCGCTCGCTGCTCGCCCTGCGGGTCAACGGCGAGGACCTGTCACCCGACCACGGGTACCCGGCCCGCGTCATCGTGCCCGCCGCCCCCGGGGTGCTCAACACCAAATGGGTGTCCCGGCTGACCTTCGGAGAACTGTGAACGCCACCGGCCCCCGTGCCCTCCTGCGCCGCCGCTACGGAGCGGGGCCCCTGCACCTCGTGCTCCTGGCCGCCTCCTTCGCCCTCGCCGCATACGCGGGCGTGCGCCTGCTCGCCGGCGACTGGCTCGGCGTCGTCGTGTGGTTCGTCGGCGCGGCCCTCATCCACGACCTGGTGCTCGTACCGCTGTACGCGGCGGCGGACCTGGCGCTGCGCCGGGGCCCGGGACGGTGGTGGCCGGCCTCCGTCAACCACGTACGGGTGCCGGCCTTCCTGTCCGGGCTGCTGCTGCTCGTGTGGTTCCCGCTGATCGCGCGTCCGAGGCGTTACGAGCCGGCGAGCGGGCTGTCCCCCGATGTGTTCCTGGGGAACTGGCTGCTCACCACGGCCGCGCTCTTCCTGCTGTCCGCGCTCTGGTTCGCGGTCCGGGCGCTCCGGCTCCGCCGCAGGGCCACGAAGGTGCGGCCGTCCGCCTCCCACTGACCGTCGACGCGCAGCCCGTGCGGGCGGGCGTACCCCAGCAGGGCGGAGGAGCCGAGCCGCGCCCACGGGAAGAGCCCGGCCGCCGTACTCCCCTCCGGGGCACGCCCGTCGTCCAGCCGTACCCGGACCCGCTCGTCGAGGTCGTGCGGCACGGTCTCCGCGATGAGGAGGCCGCCGGGCGCGAGGAGTTCCGCCGCCCGGCCCAGCAGCCGGTCCGGGTCGCCGCCGATCCCGACGTTGCCGTCGGCGAGCAGTACGGTGCCCCAGCGGCCCTCTCCGGGCAGCGGGTCGAACACCGACCGGCGCAGCGCGAATCCGCCGAGCCGGACCGTCCGGGCGACCGCCGCCTCGCTGACGTCGATCCCGAGAGCGCGGTGGCCGCGCGCCGCCAGCGCGGCGACCAGCCGGCCGGGCCCGCACCCGACGTCCAGGACCGGGCCCTCGCAGCGCCGCAGCGCGGACAGGTCCGCCGCGTCGGCCCCGGCGCACCAGCGCTCGACGTCCAGCGGCAGCAGCCAGCCGTCCGTACGCCGCAGGAACAGCGGGCCGTGCCCGTTGCGCAGGGCATTCGCGTACGGGTCGGTGCCCCACGCGTCGGCGTCCGGACGGGAGGGGGCCTGGGGCGCGGGACCGGCGTCCAGATCCGTGGGCGGGTGGACCAGCACGTTCCGCTCCTGGTCGGTGCGGCTCATCGGACAGCCGTCCGGCGCGTCCGGGCCAGTTCGGCGGCGAACCGCCCGTCCGGCGCGAGCGCCGCGACCTCCGCCGCGTCGGCCGCCGTGTCCACGTCCCGCAGCCGGGGCAGGTCCCGCACCGTCAGTCCGGCGTCGACCAGCCGGCGCCGTTGCACCGCACCCGTCTCCGGCACGGACATCGGCACACCGCGCAGCAGAGCGGGGTCCGGCTCCGCCAGGCCCAGCGCCCAGAAACCACCGTCCTCCGCCGGCCCGAACCAGGCGCCGCACGCGTCCCAGGCCCCGGGGGCCAGCGCGGGGGCCAGGTCGGCCGCCGTGAGCTGGGGGGTGTCCATCCCGATCAGCAGCGTCGGCCCCGTGCACGCCCCGAACGCGGCGGCCAGCCGCTCGTCCAGCCCGCCCGCCCCCTGCCGCACGACCTCGATGCCCGGCGGCAGCCAGGGTCCGGGCGTCCCCGCCAGGACGACGGCGCGCCGTGCGGCCGGAAGGGCCAGGACGGTGTGCAGGGTGTCGGCGAGCGCGGCCTCCGCGAGGCGCGCCGCCTCGGCGGGGGAGAAGGGCGGGGTGAGCCGGGTCTTGACCCGCCCCGGCAGTGGCTCCTTCGCGATGACCAGCACGGTCGTCGCACCGGCCGGCCCGGATCCGGGCGCCGCCGCGCTCACTGGGGCACCCCCGCCGGGACCGGCGGCTCGGCCAGCACGGCCCGCATGTCGCGGACCGCGTGCCAGGTGCCCAGCCAGGTACCGGTGACCTTCGACTTCCCGGTGCGCGCGAGGTACGGGACGTCCGTCTCGGCCACCCTCAGCCCCGCGTCGGCCGCCCGCACCACCATCTGCAACGGATAGCCGCTGCGCCGGTCCGTGAGCCCGAGGGCCAGCAGATCGGCGCGGCGGCCGGCGCGCATGGGGCCCAGATCGCGCAGCCGCAGCCCGGTCCGGCGGTGCAGCATCCGGGACAGCGCGGCGTTGCCGGCCCGCGCGTGCGCCGGCCAGGCGCCGCGCTCCCGGGGGCGCCGCCGCCCGAGCAGCAGATCGCACTCGCCGTCGGCCACCCGGCGTACGAAGCCCGTGAGGAGCGCGGGGTCCAGAGAACCGTCGCAGTCGCAGAAGCAGACGAACTCCGCCTCACTGGCGAGCAGCCCGGCATGGCAGGCCGAGCCGAAACCGCGCCGGGGCTCGTGCACCACGGTCGCGCTCAGCGAGCGGGCCACATCGGCGGAGCCGTCGGTCGAGCCGTTGTCCACCACGATCGCCCGCCAGCCCCGGGGCACCCGGGCCAGCACACCGGGCAGGGCCGCGGCCTCGTCAAGACAGGGGAGGACGATGTCGGCGCGAGGGCCTGAGTCATCGGAAGGAAGGATCACCCGGCTCACCCTACGGAGCGAAAAGCGGCATTTCGGGCTTTGTATTCTTACGAAACGTGGACGTCGCCCGCCACCGCCCCGCCCGCGTTTCCGGCCGCGCCGCCCCGGGTGCCAGGGTGGTTCCATGCAGACGCCCCCGGACACACCGCCGCCCGCACCCGCGGACGAGGCGGCCACCGTCGCCCCGGCGCGCGGCCACGTCCTCGTCGTGGACGACGACCCGACCGTCGCCGAAGTCGTCGCGGGATACCTGACCGGGGCCGGCTACGACGTCGCCCGGGCAGCGGACGGACCGGCCGCGCTCGCGCTGTACGCGGCCCGCCGGCCGGACCTGGCCGTCCTCGACCTCATGCTCCCCGGCATGGACGGCTTCGAGGTCTGCCGCCGGATGCGGGCCCAGGGGCCGGTGCCCGTCATCATGCTCACCGCGCGCGGCGACGAGGACGACCGCATCCTCGGCCTCGAAACCGGCGCCGACGACTACGTCACCAAGCCGTTCAGCCCGCGCGAGCTCGTCCTGCGGGTCGACTCCGTGCTGCGGCGCGCCAGGGCGGCGGCCGTCCCCGCAGGACAGCCCCGGCTGCTGGAAGGCGCGGGACTCGTCCTCGACCCGGCGGCCCGGAGCGCGACCTGCCGGGGCGGGCGGCTGGCCCTCACGCTCCGCGAGTTCGACCTGCTCGCCTTCCTCCTGCGCCACCCGGGCCGGGTCTTCACCCGGGAGGAGCTGATGCGCGAGGTCTGGGGCTGGGACTTCGGAGACCTGTCCACCGTGACCGTGCACGTGCGGCGGCTGCGCGGGAAGGTCGAGACCGACCCGGCCCACCCGGAGCTGATCCGTACGGTCTGGGGCGTCGGCTACCGCCTCGACCTTCCCGTCGGAGCGGGAGCCCCGTCATGACCGACCTGCTCCTCATCGCCCTCTTCGCCTTCCTCGGCGCCGCGGCCGCCGGACTGCTCGGGGCGTTCGCGCTGCGGCTCACCCGGCACCGCTCGCTGGTCGTCTCCCTGAGCATCGTGGCCGCCGTGGCCGTCACCGCGATGCTCGCCGGAACCCTGGTCGTCGCCTGGGCGATGTTCCTGTCGCCGCACGACCTGAGCGTCGTGACGACCGTCGTCGCCATGGCCGCTGTCGTCTCCCTCGTCACGGCGATGCTGCTCGGCCGCTGGGTCGCCGCCCGCAGCCGCGAGCTGACCCTCGCCGCCCGCTCCTTCGGCGACGGCGGCACCTTCGCGGCACCCGAGGCCCCGGCCACCGCCGAACTGGCCGCCCTCACCCGCGAACTCGCCGCCACCAGCGCCAAGCTGGACAGTTCGCGGATGCGGGAACGCGCCCTGGAGACCTCGCGGCGCGAACTCGTCGCCTGGATCTCGCACGACCTGCGTACCCCGCTGGCGGGGCTGCGGGCCATGTCCGAGGCGCTGGAGGACGGCATGGCCGTCGACTCGCCGCGCTATCTGCGCCAGATCCGTACCGAGGTCGAGCGGATGAACGACATGGTCGGCGACCTCTTCGAGCTCTCCCGCATCCACGCGGGCTCGCTCGCGCTGACCCCCACCCGCGTCTCCGTCTACGACCTGGTGGGCGACGCCCTCGCCGGAGCGGACCCGCTCGCCCGCGAGCACGGGGTGCGGCTGGTCGGCGGACGGATCGAGGAGGTGCCCGTGGAGGTGGACGGCAAGGAGATGAGCCGCGTCCTGGGCAACCTCCTGATCAACGCGATCCGCCGGACGCCCGCCGACGGCACGGTCGCCGTCGCGGCCCACCGCGCGCCGGACGGGGTGGTCCTCTCGGTGACCGACGGCTGCGGCGGCATCCCGGAGGAGGACCTGCCGCGGGTCTTCGACACCGGGTGGCGCGGCAGCCATGCCCGTACGCCTCCGGCCGGCGCGGGCCTCGGACTCGCCATCGTGCGCGGCATCGTCGAGGCCCACGCGGGCCGGGCGGAGGTCCGCAACGTCACCGGAGGATGCTGCTTCGAGGTGACGCTGCCCACGGCGTGAGCCTCAGACGGGCAGCCCCGTCCCGGCCTCCCGCAGCGGCGCCGCCGCGAAGTCGGCCATGCCCTCCGCGAACCCCACCCGCGGCCGCCAGCCCAGCTCCTCGCGCAGCCGCCGCGAGTCCGCCGTCACATGGCGAACGTCCCCGAGCCGGAACTCGCCGGTCACCACCGGCGCCGGACCGCCGTGGGCCGCCGCCAGCGCCCCGGCCATCTCGCCGATCGTGTGCGGCTCGCCGCTGCCGGTGTTGTACGCCGCGAAGCTCCCGGGAGCGCGGGCGCCGACGGCCTCCAACGCCACCGTGTTCGCGGCGGCCACGTCCCGGACATGGACGAAGTCGCGCCGCTGCCCGCCGTCCTCGAAGACGCGCGGCGCCTCGCCCCGGGCCAGCGCCGACCGGAAGAACGACGCCACACCCGCGTACGGCGTGTCCCGCGGCATGCCGGGCCCGTACACATTGTGGTACCGCAGCGCGACCGCGCTCCCGCCCGTCGCCCGCGCCCAGGACGCGGCGAGGTGCTCCTGCGCCAGCTTCGTCGCCGCGTACACGTTGCGCGGGTCGGCCGGCGCGTCCTCCCCGACCAGACCGGGGACCAGCGCCGCCCCGCAGTCCGGGCAGCGCGGCTCGAACCGGCCCGCCGCCAGGTCGGCCGGGTCGCGGGGGCCGGGGCGGACGGTCCCGTGGCGCATGCACGCGTACCGGCCCTCGCCGTACACGACCATCGACGCGGCCAGCACCAGGCTCCGCACCCCCGCCCCGGCCATCGCGGCGAGCAGGACGGCGGTGCCCAGGTCGTTGCACCCCACGTACTCCGGGGCGTCCGCGAAGTCCTTGCCCAGGCCGACCATCGCCGCCTGGTGACACACCGCGTCGACGCCGCACAGCGCCCGGTCCACGGCCGCGCGATCCCGCACGTCCCCGACGATCAGCCCCCCGTCGCCGCCCCCGGCCGAGCGACGTGCGGCAGGGCCGTGCGTCGAGGGGAGCAGTGCGTCGAGCACCACCGCCTCGTGCCCGGCCGAGGTGAGACCGCGGACGATCTCCGAACCGATGAACCCGGCACCGCCGGTGACAAGTACGCGCATGCCCGCCACGCTAGGACGCGCTCGACCCCGTCACGTGCTTCGGCGTCGGCACGTCACGGGACCGTAAGCCTTCGGCCGCAGGGCCTACCGCAGTTCCTGGATACGGACCAGGTTGCCCGCCGGGTCGCGGAACGCGCAGTCGCGGATGCCGTACGGCTGCTCGGTCGGCTCCTGGACCACCTCCGCGTCACCCGCCTGCACCTTCTCGAAGGTGGCGTCCAGATCGCGGGTGGCGAGCAGGATCCAGCCGTACGTGCCCTTGGCCATCATCTCGGTGATGGTGCGCCGCTCGTCGTCCGTGACCCCCGGGTCCGCCGCCGGCGGCGCCAGCAGGATGGAGGTGCTCGGCTGGTCCTTCGGGCCGACGGTGATCCAGCGCATCCTGCCCTGGCCGACGTCGTTGCGGACCTCGAAGCCGAGCGTGTCGCGGTAGAACGCGAGGGACTCCTCCGGGTCGTCGTGCGGGAGGAAGCTGGTGTGAATGGTGATGTCCATGAAGATCATGCTAGGCACGGGGGCCGACGCCGCGCTTCTCGAATCCTGACCGGTTCCCCGCAGCAGCGCCGGCGGCCTTCCGTACCGCCTCGCTGCCCGAAGAGGCACCCCGCCGTGCCCCGCACCGGACAGCACCGGGCTGGACGGGGCAGCGACGCGTCCCCCAGGGTGGAAGGCCGGCAGGAGCGGGCGGTCCGCCGCGGCCGCCCCGGTGCGGTCAGGGGAGATGACGGTGAACGCACAGGACCACGAGCACGAGCGCCACGTGAAGCCCCTGGAGACCGGGGAGGACCACGAGCGCCTGTCCGGCGACCACCCGCGCGACGCGACGGCCGAGGCGCCCGCCGCCTCCGACGCCCACCACCTCTTCCGGGCCGCCGCCACCGGCCGGACCGACGTGGTGGGCACCGCGGGCATGGGCGTCCTCCAGCGCACGGTCGGCAACGCCGCGCTCGGCCCGGTGCTCCAGCGCGCCCGGGCTTCGGCACCGGAGCGGGCCGAGGAGGCGGAGCCGCGCTCGCCCGTGCACGACGTCATCTCCTCCGGAGGCGGCACGCCCCTCGACACCGAGACCCGGGTGGACCTGGAGAACCGGATGGGCGCCGACTTCTCCGACGTACGCATCCACAACGACGCGGCCGCGCACGAATCGGCGAAGGGGGTCGGCGCGCACGCCTACACCGTGGGCAACAACGTCGTCTTCCAGCGCGACGCCTACGACCCCTCCTCCCCCCAGGGCCGAACCACGCTGGCGCACGAGCTGACCCACGTCATCCAGCAGCGCAGCGGACCCGTCGAAGGCACCGAGGCACCCGGCGGCATCCGGGTCAGCGACCCCTCCGACCGCTTCGAACGCGAGGCCGTCGCCAACGCCGACCGGGTGCTCACCGACCCGGCCCCGGCCCCGGCCGCACCGGCGGCCCCCACCACCGCACTGTCCGCCGCGCCCGCCGTCCAGCGCGCGGCCGCGGAGGACGAGGACGAGCAGCCCGCCGACGTCCAGGGCTCGTTCGTGCAACGCGCGGAGGAGAAGAGCCCGGAGGAGGAAGAGGAGAGCCCCGCCTGACCGGGTCCGGCCGGGCTGCCGTCAGCCGCCCTGGGCGGCACGCATGGTGCCGCCCAGGAACATCGACTCCGCGCACCGCGCGGGCGCCTGAGCGCCCACCGGCCTGCCCACCTTGCGGCAGTCGATGGTCATGGTGACCTTGCCGCCCGCCGGAACCACGATCGGCGTCACGAAGTGGTAGTCGGAGTCCCGGAAGTTCTCCAGACCCAGGCTCAGCACCCGGGTCCCCCTGCCCGCGGAGACGACCAGCGTCCCGGCGTCGCCCTGCGGGTTCTGGACCACGATGTCGGTCAGCCGGAACGTCTTCCCGGCCGGCACGGTGAGCGCCGTCCCCGTGTTCGTTCCGCCGCCCAGCGAGTCCTGCACCCTGACCTGCGCGCTGGTCGGTGTCGCCGCTCCCGCGTCGGCCGCCGCCGCCGACGGGCTCGGGCTCGGCGTGGGCTTCGACTCGCCGCCGCCGCCCCCGCCCGAAGCACTCCCGGCGGAGTCGCCCCCGCCCGCCCCGGAACCACCCGGGCCGCCCTGCTCCGGCGCCCCGCTCCTGTCGGCCGCGGCGGCCGACCGCACCGCTTCGGGGGTGACCGCCTCCCGCGCCGCCGACTTCACGGCCGGGCGCAGCAGCGCGTACCAGAGCCCGACCAGCGCGAGCACCAGGACGGCCGCGGTGATCAGGGCGCGGGGCAGCCAGCGGGGGAGCAGGGGCTCCTGCTCGTAACTGCCGTCCACAAGGACCGGCTCCACCGGGTCCTGCCCCTCGGCCACCCGCGTCGCGGCGAACACCTGGAAGGGGTGTGTGACCGGTGTGCCGCGCCACATCCGCTTGACCGGGCGCACCCGCAGCTTCGCGAACTCCGCCTGCCCGGGAGCCACGTGGAGCTCCGGGGCGGCGAACACCACGCGTGCCCGCTCGGTCCCGGGCTGGGCGCCGAGGCGCACCGTGACCGGGGTGTTGCCCCGGTTGTCGACCGCCAGCTGGTGGCGTCCGGCCAGCGCGCCGTGCGAACCGCGCGGGACCAGCTCGGCCGTCGTCTCGGTGAACGGCAGCACGGTCACCCGGCCCTCGGGCACCACCGTCTCGCCCTGCTCACCGGTCGGCACCACCCGCACCCCGAACGGCGTCTCGCCCGCCGGGACCGCCGCGTCGCGGGGCGGCCGCAGCATGAGCGACACGGTGCCCGCGTCACCCGGATAGAGGGACAGCACGGCCGGCTCGACCGCCGCCCAGGCGGCACACGCACCGACCACCTCGAAGCGGTACTCCTCGACGGTCCGACCGGAGTTGCGGACCTGAAGGGGGACAGCCGTCTCCACGCCCGGTGCGGCGCTGACGGTGGACGCGTCGAGGCTTGCGGTGAGACTCATACGGCGGACCGTAAGGTCGCCGCCCAAGTCGTACACCGGCCGCGAAGGAACACTTTCGGGCACATCCGGTGCCCCGCCCCATCCATAGGGTTTCCTCCTCGATGAACCAGGGAATCTTCTGTCCGCCTCCTCACCAATGAGGCGCACGAACACGGCTGCGAGGCGTGTGCCAGAAGTGCTTCCGGCCATCACACAGGGGGAGCACCTATGGAGCGCACCACTGTCGCGTTACGGGCCCAGGATCCGATCTCGCAAGCCGGAGTGGCCAGCCAGTTGAGGGCGCGGCCCGAAGTGAACGTCGTGAACTGGAACGAGGAGGGCCCCTGGCCCGACGTCGTCGTCATGGTCGTGGACGCCGTGGAGGACGACCTGCTGACGACACTGCGGCACATCCAGCGGACCACCGACTCCCGGGCCGTGCTCGTCACCAGGGACATCGACGAACAGAAACTGGTGAGCGCCGCCGAATGCGGGGTCGTCGGGGTCATCAGGCGGGCCGAATCGACCCCCGAGCACTTGGTGCACGTCATCGAGACGGTCGCCCGGGGCGATGGACACCTCCCCTCCGACCTGCTCGGCCGGCTCCTCGCGGAGGTCGGCCGGCTCCAGGGTCAGGTCCTCGCACCGCGCGGCCTGCACTTCACCGGTCTCGCCGCCCGCGAGGTGGACGTACTGCGCCTCGTCGCCGAGGGCTACGACACCGCCGACATCGCCACGAAGCTCGCCTACTCCGAACGCACCATCAAAAACGTCCTGCACTCCGTGATGACCCGGCTCCAACTGCGCAACCGCTCCCACGCCGTGGCGTACGCGATGCGCCAGGGCCTGATCTGACGCCCTCGCGGTCCGGGCGGCTGCCCCAAAGGGCAGCGCGCGCTACCCGCCGAGAGGGCTGCCTTCCCGCTGTGCGCACCGTGCGCACGGGAGACCGTGTGGGCGCTGTTCTTCGGTGGGAGGTCCGGGTGCGGGGGAGAGAAGCTGTGCGGTGGATTCGGCCGGCGGGACACCCACCCGGACTGCCCGGCGTACGCCGCTCGGCGGCGCTCGCCCTGCTCCTGCTCGCCACCGCTTTCGTCCCCGGCCCGGGCCCGGCCGGCGCCGCCCCCGCCGTGCCCGTCCCCCCGGATCCGTGGGTCACCCCGGCGACCGTCCACGAAGCGCTCGACCCGGGCGGCTCGACCAGTGTCGACAAGTCGGTGCGTACGCCGGCGATCCCGCCGAAACCCGAGGTCGTCCTGTTGGTGGACGGCACGAGGAGCATGGAAAAGCCCATCACCGACGTGCAGACGAACCTGTCGGTCATCACCAAGAAGGTTCTGGCGGAACGGCCTGAGTCGCGTTTCGCCGTCGCTACCTTCGGCGACCAGCAATTCGACCGCACAGGAGGCGAATTCGAGGTCCTCCAGGGGCTGACGGACGACCTCGTCAAGGTGCAGGCCGGCGTGAACGAGCTGAAGACGGACCGGGGCGCCTACAGCATGGGCCCGTCGGAGGACTGGATCAACGGCCTCTGGCAGATCGCCAACGGTGCCGGTGGCGAGACGGTCTTTCGTGAGGGCTCCAACCCGGTGATCGTGCTGGTCAGCGACTCGTCCAGCCACGCACCCAGCGCCGGCCACACCATCGACGACACGATCTTCGCCCTCCAGGACAAGGGCGTCCGGGTGGTCGGCGTCGACGTGGACAGTGCGCTCGGTGACGGGCTCAACGGCACCGGCAACGCGCACAACCCCGACTACCCCGACCAGATCGAGCGGCCGCCGACCGACGCGGGCCAGGCCACCCGCATCATCGAAGCCACCCAGGGCCGGCTGCTCGAAGGCATCCAGGGCGACGAGGTCGCCCAGGCCATCGTCGACGGCATGGACAACCTCCCCACCTCCGTCGGCCACCAGCTCGGCGACTGCAGCCCCTACCTCACCGTCGCGCTCGACCCACCCACCCGCCGGGTGACCAGCGGCGACACCGCGCACTTCGCCGAGACCATCGACGTCGCGGCCGACGCCCCGCAGGGCGCACGGCTCACCTGCAGGGTTCAGTTCCTGCTCGGCCCCCAGATTCCGGGCACGGACAGACTCGCCCCCACGGCCGCGCCCGATCCCGACTTCCAGCAGGAGATCACCATCGACGTGAACGACGTCGACGCGCCCGTCGTCACCGTGGACGACCGCATCGCCAGGGCGGACGACGAGGACGGTACGAGGATCAGCTACTGGGCGACCGCCAGGGACGCCCAGGACGGCCGCCTCCCCGTCACCTGCACCCCGGCGTCCGGCTCCCTCTTCCCGATCGGCTCGACCACGGTCACCTGCACCGCCACGGACGCGGCGGGGAACACCGCCACCGACACCGCCGAATTCCGGGTGCTGGACCCGCCCCCGCCGCCGCTGCCCCCGCCACCCGCGACGGACGTCGCCGTCCGGGCGGACGTCAGCCCCGGCCGCTCGTACATCGGCCGCCAGGCCCACGCCCGGTTCACCGTCACCAACGCCGGCCCGGACACCGCCAGGGACGTCGTCGTCGCGACGAGCTGGCCGAAGTCCGGCAAGGCGAAGGACCGCACGCTGACCTCCCTCAACCGCTGCACGGCCGCCGCACCCTGCACCATCCCGCCCGGCGGACGGATCGAGATGACCCAGACCGGCACGTACCGTGCGCCGGTCACCGGGGACGTACGCGCCACCGTGAGCGGCAATCTGGGCGACCTGCGCCCCGTCAACAACCAGGACACGGCCCGGCTGCGCGTCCTCCGGCCCTCCCTCACCGTCACCCCGCGGGTCGCCAAACCCGGCCAGCCCGTCGTGGCGCGCGGCAAGGACTACCCGCCGGGCGAGACCGTACGCCTGACCTGGAACACCGGCATCACGGCGGACCGCACCGGCGTACGCGTGGGGCGCGACGGCACCTTCGAGGTCCAGGTCCTCGTCCTGCGCAAGGACACCCTCGGCCCACGGATCCTGCGCGCGGACATCACCGGGCTGCCAGAGCTGCGGAAGCCGGTTCTGGTCGTCCAGCGCAACCTCCAGCCACCGGACTTCAAGGGCCGTACATGAGAGGGGCGGACACCAGGTGATCCACGAGGTGGACGACGTACTCCGGTCCCTGATCCGGGCGGAGGTGCTCGGCGGCGGCCAGATCACGGTCGTCTTCGACGCCCCCACCAGGGAATGGGCAGCCAAGGTCAACGCCCCCATGGTCAACCTCTACCTGTACGACATCCGCGAGGACATGCGGCGGCGCGAACGAGGCCTGCACAACGAGTACGACGAACGCGGCGCCGTCGTGGCGCGACGCCGCCCGCCGCGCTACTTCAAGCTCTCCTACCTGATCACCGCGTGGACCAAGCGCCCGGAGGACGAACACCGGCTGCTCTCCTCGCTCCTGTCCTGCCTGCTCGCCTACGAGGCGCTGCCCCCGGAGCGGCTCGCCGGGTCCCTCGCCGGGATCGGGGCCGCCGTACCGATGTCGATCGCCCTGCCCCCACCGGAGGACCGCTCCTTCGCCGACGTGTGGAGCGCGCTCGGCGGCGAGCTGAAACCGTCGCTCGACCTGGTGGTGAGCGTGCCGGTGACCGCCTCGCCGACCTACCCGGCGGGGCCGCCGGTCGGCGACGAGGGCCTGCACGCACGGTTCGGCGACATGCCGGACGCCCCGGAGCCGGTGCGGGGCGGTCTGCGCGGTCTGCCGGTGTACGGAAGCCATCCAGGCCGTCCGGTACGGGAGGAGACCGCGGCCTCCGCGGCGCGTCGCGGCCTGGGGCTGCGGATCACCGAGAAGCGCTCGGCCGGCGACGCCGCTGCCCCCGAGGAGGACCCCACCGCATGACGTCCCCGGGCCACCCACACGACGACCTGAACCTGCGCCACCTCCTCGCCCGGGCGACCGCCGTGGAGCAGCGCGTCCGCCGCGCGGTGGAGGCCCGACAGCGCACGGACCCCGACCCGGAGGACGCGTTCCGGGGGCTGTACCTGGCCGACGAGAACATCGCGCGGCTGCTGAACGAGGAGGGGGCACGGGGGTTCCCGGACCTGGTGGGGCAGGAGGGAGCCGAGCGAGTGCCGGGCGCCTCGGATCTCGTGGCCCGCGTCGACGGGCCGGCCGCCGTGCCTTCCCGGCTCACCGCTCTGGAAACGGACTTCGGTCTCACCTCGCTCGACACCGAGATCCTGCTCATCGCGCTGGTTCCGGACCTGGACGACCGCTTCGAGGCGTTCTACGGGTACCTCAACGACGACGTGACCCGCCGGCGGCCGTCCATCGGCCTGGCCCTCGGCCTGTGCGGGGTGTCCCCGGCGGACGCCGCCGCGCGCGGCCGGCTGGCGGCGGCCGCCCCGCTCCGGGACGCCGGACTGCTGCTGGCCGAGGACCTGGACCGCCCGTTCCTCAGCCGCGCACTGCGCGTGCCGGACCGGGTCACGGCGCACCTGCTGGGCGACGACACGAGGGATCCGCGCCTCACGGACGTCACGGCGCCCTGGGAGGCGGTCA
>NZ_JAAGNI010000205.1 GCF_010550605.1 Streptomyces sp. SID9727 | reverse complement strand
GTGGTACCCGCGCATCGACGGCAGGCAGCTGCCGCGTACCGGGCCGATCGCGTCGGCCCAGAGGCGGGGGATCGCCGACGCGCCGTGCAGGGCGCCGGACAGGGCGCCCGCCACCGCGGCCGTCGTGTCGGCGTCGCGGCCCATGTTGACCGCCATCAGCACCGCCGTACGGAAGTCGCCGCGGGCCGCCGCGAAGGCGCCGAAGGCCAGGCCGACCGCCTCCGGGGCCAGGTCCGTCCACGGGTAGCCGCCGACCACCACGGCCGAGCGGACCGCACGTTCGCCGGTGAGGCGGTCGGGGTGGCGGCGCTGCGCCGCCGTCACCGCGCGGCGCAGGGAGCGGGCCGTCCAGGAGTCCATGGGGACGACCGAGAGCGCGGCGGCGATCACCGAGGTCATCGAGGCACCGGTCATCGCGGCGGCCACCCCGGCGGCCACCGCCTGGCCCCCGTAGATGCCCTCGCCCTCGTGGCTGACCCGGCCGTCGACGGCGACCAGCCGGGCCGCCTCGGCGGGGCGCCCGGCCGCGAAGACGCCGAAGGGCGCGGCCCGCATCGCCAGGCCGTCGCTCCAGGCGTGCCGGTGCTGGGCGGAGATCGGTGCGGCCAGGCCCCGGCGCAGGTTCTCCAGCGTGCCGCGTTCGCTGAAACCGGCGCCCCGGAACGGCCCCTCGTCCAGGTCGGCGATCCACAGCCGCCAGGCCCGCTCGACATCGGTGACGGTGAGGTCCGAGCCGTGCCGGGCCAGCAGCAGCCCGGAGAAGATCGCGTACTCCGTGTCGTCGGTGCCCGCCGGGTCGTCGCTGACGAAGCCCTCGATCCGGCCCCAGCGGCGGCGGATCTCGGAGGGCCGCATGTTCTCCGCCGGGGCGCCGAGCGCGTCGCCGACCGCGAGGCCGAGCAGCGCGCCCCTGGCCCGGTCGCGGGGCCCGCCCGGGGCCGGATCGTCCGGAAGCCGTGCCGTCTGTGTGCCGCCCGCCCGCGGCGCCGTCGGATTTCCTGCGACCGTCTCCATCGCGTCGACCCTTCGCTCGTACCGAGCCAGTACTCGTGCCTGTGGGATCCGTTCCACGCCGAGCCGGGACGAAGGCCGGTTATCCACACAAAAGGGCCACTCGGATGAAACCTTCCGGACAGCAAGGCAAGCCGTACCTATCCGGTTACGCAGGGTGGTAAGTACGGCCTGCCTTGCTGGCAGGAGCGATTTTTCGTGCGTACTTTCGATGGTGTCGAGCGGGGGGCGGGCGGGCAGGAGGCCCACCTCCGGAGAAGCCGGACCAGGGGAGAGGGATAAGCCGTGGCCATCATCGAGACGGACGCCGTACTGCACGAGGCGCACCGGGACAACCACACCCACCGCGACGTCAACGGCGGCTGGCTGCGTCCCGCGGTCTTCGGCGCGATGGACGGCCTCGTCTCCAACCTGGCCCTGATGACCGGCGTCGCCGGCGGCGACGTCTCGCACCGCACCATCGTCATCACCGGCCTCGCCGGACTGGCCGCCGGTGCCTTCTCCATGGCGGCCGGCGAGTACACCTCCGTGGCCTCCCAGCGCGAGCTGGTCGAGGCCGAGCTGGACGTCGAGCGGCGCGAGCTGCGCAAGCACCCGGTGGACGAGGAGCGGGAGCTCGCCGCGCTCTACGAGTCCCGGGGCGTCGAGCCCGCGCTCGCCCGCGAGGTCGCCCGCCAGCTCTCGCGCGACCCGGAGCAGGCCCTGGAGATCCACGCACGCGAGGAGCTGGGCATCGACCCGGGCGACCTGCCGTCGCCCCTGGTGGCCGCCTTCTCCTCGTTCGGCGCCTTCGCGCTGGGCGCCCTGCTGCCCGTGCTGCCGTTCCTGCTGGGCGCCGACGCGCTGTGGCCGGCCGTGCTGCTGGCGCTCGCCGGGCTGTTCGGCTGCGGCGCGGTGGTGGCCCGGGTGACCGCCCGCAGCTGGTGGTTCAGCGGGCTGCGCCAGCTGGCGCTGGGCGGCGCCGCCGCCGCGATCACGTACGGCCTGGGCGCCCTGTTCGGCGTGGCGGTGGGCGGCTGACCCCGCCTGCTTCGTCCGCGTAACGGTCCGGTTCACGCAATCGGCCCGTTACGCGTACGCCATGCGTGTGACGTACGTCTTGGTCCGAGCCTCTGGGCCCGACCGCACCGCGCACCGTAAAATGAGTCTCTATGCAGAGCTGCACATAAGTAGCCACTACCCGGCGGTTTCGTTTTCTCCGCCACCGGGCATGAGCCGTAGACACCGCGGGCAACGACGCCTGCTCTCCGCGTCTCCCGGGCGCCGATCCTCCGACAGCGACCCACTCCACCGTCGTCGACGGTGTCCGCATGTTGGAATGGTTCATCCGCTTTTTGAGAAGCGCCCCATCATGTAATCTGCACGAAATTTCGCAGAGGGCCAACGTCGTCCCTCGGCACTGCATATGCCACGACGACGACGGGAGAGCCGATGCGCACCGACGCCTGGTCGCCCATGGACGGTCGCCCCGCCCCCCAGGGGATGTACGACCCCCGCAACGAGCACGACGCCTGTGGCGTGGGGTTCGTAGCCACTCTGACCGGTGTGCCCGGCCACGAGATGGTCGAGCAGGCGCTGACCGTGCTCCGCAACCTCGAACACCGCGGTGCCACCGGCTCGGAGCCCGACTCCGGTGACGGCGCAGGCATCCTGCTCCAGGTCCCGGACACGTTCCTGCGCGCCGAGGTCCCCTTCGCGCTCCCCGATGCCGGCGCCTACGCCGTCGGCATCGCCTTCCTGCCCGCCGACGACTCCACCGCCGCCGTCGGCGAACTGGAGAAGATCGCCGGCGAGGAGGGCCTCACGGTCCTCGGCTGGCGCGAGGTCCCGGTCACCCCGGGCATCCTCGGCAACGGCGCCCGCGCCACCATGCCCGAATTCCGCCAGCTCTTCGTCGCCGACGGCGAGAACACGGGCATCGCACTGGACCGCAAGGCGTTCCTGCTGCGCAAGCGCGCCGAGCGCGAGGCCGGGGTCTACTTCCCGTCGCTCTCCGCCCGCACCATCGTCTACAAGGGCATGCTCACCACCGGTCAGCTGGAGCCCTTCTTCCCGGACCTCTCCGACCCCCGGTTCGCCACCGCGGTCGCCCTGGTCCACTCGCGCTTCTCGACCAACACCTTCCCGAGCTGGCCGCTCGCACACCCGTACCGCTTCGTCGCCCACAACGGCGAGATCAACACGGTCAAGGGCAACCGGAACTGGATGAAGGCCCGCGAGTCCCAGCTCGCCTCCGGCCTCTTCGGTGACGCGCCGCTCGACCGGATCTTCCCCGTCTGCACCCCGGACGCCTCCGACTCCGCGTCCTTCGACGAGGTCCTGGAGCTGCTCCACCTCGGCGGCCGCTCGCTGCCGCACTCGGTGCTGATGATGGTCCCCGAGGCGTGGGAGAACCACGACTCCATGGACCCGGCCCGCCGCGCGTTCTACCAGTACCACTCCGCGATGATGGAGCCCTGGGACGGCCCGGCCTGCGTCACCTTCACCGACGGCGTCCAGGTCGGCGCGGTCCTCGACCGCAACGGTCTGCGCCCCGGCCGCTACTGGGTCACCGACGACGGCCTCGTCGTCCTCTCCTCCGAGGTCGGCGTCCTGGACATCGACCCGGCCAAGGTCGTCCGCAAGGGCCGCCTGCAGCCCGGCCGCATGTTCCTCGTGGACACCGCCGAGCACCGCATCATCGAGGACGACGAGATCAAGGCGTCCCTCGCCGCCGAGCACCCCTACCAGGAGTGGCTGGAGACCGGCGAGATCGAGCTGGAGGACCTCCCCGAGCGGGAGCACATCGTCCACACGCACGCCTCCGTCACCCGCCGCCAGCAGACCTTCGGGTACACCGAGGAGGAGCTGCGCGTCATCCTCGCCCCGATGGCCCGCACCGGCGGCGAGCCGCTCGGCTCCATGGGCACCGACTCGCCGATCGCCGCGCTCTCGGCCCGCCCCCGGCTGCTGTTCGACTACTTCACCCAGCTGTTCGCGCAGGTCACCAACCCGCCGCTGGACGCCATCCGCGAGGAGCTCGTCACCTCGCTGCGCTCCGTGCTCGGCCCCTCGGGCAACCTGCTGGAGCCGGGCGCCGCGTCCTGCCGCAGCGTCGCGCTGCCCTTCCCGGTGATCGACAACGACGAGCTGGCCAAGCTCATACACATCAACGCCGACGGCGACATGCCGGGCATGAAGGCCGCCACGCTCTCCGGCCTCTACCGGGTGCACGGTGGCGGCGACGCGCTGGCCGCCCGCATCGAGGAGATCTGCACCGAGGTCGACGCCGCCATCGAGGACGGCGCCCGCCTGATCGTCCTGTCCGACCGGCACTCCGACGCCGAGCACGCGCCGATCCCCTCGCTGCTGCTCACCTCCGCCGTCCACCACCACCTCATCCGCACCAAGCAGCGCACCCAGGTGGGCCTGCTGGTCGAGGCCGGGGACGTCCGCGAGGTCCACCACGTCGCGCTGCTGATCGGGTACGGCGCCGCCGCGGTCAACCCGTACCTCGCCATGGAGTCCGTCGAGGACCTGGTCCGGGCCGGCACCTTCATCGAGGGCATCGAGGCCGAGGACGCCATCCGCAACCTCATCTACGCGCTCGGCAAGGGCGTCCTCAAGGTCATGTCCAAGATGGGCATCTCCACGGTCGCCTCCTACCGCGGCGCCCAGGTCTTCGAAGCGGTCGGCCTCGACCAGTCCTTCGTGGACCGCTACTTCAACGGCACCGCCACCAAGATCGGTGGCGCCGGCCTCGACGTCGTCGCCAAGGAGGTCGCCGCCCGGCACACCAAGGGCTACCCCGCCTCCGGCATCTCCGCCTCGCACCGCGCGCTGGAGATCGGCGGCGAGTACCAGTGGCGCCGCGAGGGCGAGCCGCACCTGTTCGACCCGGAGACGGTCTTCCGCCTCCAGCACTCCACCCGCAACCGCCGGTACGACATCTTCAAGAAGTACACGGACCGGGTGAACGAGCAGTCCGAGCGGCTGATGACGCTCCGCGGCCTGTTCGGCTTCACGTCGGACCGCCCCTCGATCGACATCGAGGAGGTCGAGCCCGTCTCGGAGATCGTCAAGCGCTTCTCCACCGGTGCCATGTCCTACGGCTCCATCTCGCGCGAGGCCCACGAGACCCTCGCCATCGCGATGAACCAGCTGGGCGGCAAGTCCAACACCGGTGAGGGCGGCGAGGACGCCGACCGGCTCTACGACCCGGCCCGCCGCTCGTCCATCAAGCAGGTCGCCTCCGGCCGCTTCGGCGTCACCAGCGAGTACCTGGTCAACGCGGACGACATCCAGATCAAGATGGCCCAGGGCGCCAAGCCCGGCGAGGGCGGCCAGCTGCCCGGCCACAAGGTCTACCCGTGGGTCGCCAAGACCCGGCACTCCACCCCGGGCGTCGGTCTGATCTCCCCGCCGCCGCACCACGACATCTACTCCATCGAGGACCTGGCCCAGCTGATCCACGACCTCAAGAACGCCAACCCGCAGGCCCGCATCCACGTGAAGCTGGTCTCCGAGGTCGGCGTCGGCACGGTCGCCGCGGGCGTCTCCAAGGCGCACGCGGACGTGGTCCTCATCTCCGGCCACGACGGCGGCACGGGCGCGTCCCCGCTGACGAGCCTCAAGCACGCGGGTGGCCCCTGGGAGCTCGGCCTCGCCGAGACCCAGCAGACCCTGCTGCTCAACGGCCTGCGCGACCGCATCGTCGTGCAGACCGACGGCCAGCTCAAGACCGGCCGCGACGTCGTCATCGCCGCGCTGCTCGGCGCCGAGGAGTTCGGTTTCGCGACCGCGCCGCTCGTCGTCTCCGGCTGCGTCATGATGCGCGTCTGCCACCTCGACACCTGCCCCGTCGGCATCGCCACCCAGAACCCGGTGCTGCGCGACCGCTTCTCCGGCAAGGCCGAGTACGTCGTCAACTTCTTCGAGTTCATCGCGCAGGAGGTCCGCGAGCTCCTCGCCGAGCTCGGCTTCCGCTCGATCGAGGAGGCCGTCGGCCACGCCGAGCTGCTGGACACCGACCGGGCCGTCACCCACTGGAAGGCGCAGGGCCTGGACCTCGCCCCGCTGTTCTACGTCCCCGAGCTGCCCGAAGGCGCGGTCCGGCACCGGAACACCGAGCAGGACCACGCCCTCGACAAGGCCCTCGACAACGAGCTGATCAAGCTCGCCGCCGACGCCCTCAAGGCCGACAGCCCGGAGGCCGCCCAGCCGGTCCGCGCGCAGATCGCGATCCGGAACATCAACCGGACCGTCGGCACCATGCTCGGCCACGAGGTCACGAAGAAGTTCGGCGGTGCGGGCCTGCCCCAGGACACCATCGACATCACCTTCACCGGCTCCGCGGGCCAGTCCTTCGGCGCCTTCCTGCCCAGCGGTGTCACCCTGCGCCTGGAGGGCGACGCCAACGACTACGTCGGCAAGGGCCTGTCCGGTGGGCGCGTCGTCGTCCGCCCCGACCGCGGCGCCGACCACCTCGCCGAGTACTCCACCATCGCGGGCAACACCATCGCCTACGGCGCCACCGGCGGCGAGCTGTTCCTCCGCGGCCGCACCGGTGAGCGGTTCTGCGTCCGCAACTCCGGCGCCACGGTCGTCTCCGAGGGCGTGGGCGACCACGGCTGCGAGTACATGACCGGCGGCCACGCCGTGGTGCTCGGCGAGACCGGGCGCAACTTCGCGGCCGGCATGTCCGGCGGTGTCGCGTACGTCATCGACCTCGACCGGGACAACGTCAACGCCGGCAACCTCGGCGCGGTCGAGGAGCTGACGGACACCGACAAGCAGTGGCTGCACGACGTCGTGCGCCGCCACCAGGAGGAGACCGGCTCCACCGTCGCCGGGAAGCTCCTCGCCGAGTGGGACACCGCGGTGGCCCGCTTCAGCAAGATCATCCCGTCCACCTACAAGGCAGTGCTCGCCGCCAAGGACGCCGCTGAGCTCGCCGGTCTCTCCGAGCAGGAGACCACCGAGAAGATGATGGAGGCGGCGACCAATGGCTGACCCCAAGGGCTTCCTGACCACCGGCCGCGAGGTCGCGCAGACCCGCCCGGCCGGCGAGCGCGTCAAGGACTGGAACGAGGTCTACGTTCCGGGCTCGCTGCTCCCGATCATCAGCAAGCAGGCCGGCCGCTGCATGGACTGCGGCATCCCGTTCTGCCACAACGGCTGCCCGCTCGGAAACCTCATCCCCGAGTGGAACGACTACGCCTACCGCGAGGACTGGGCCGCCGCCTCCGAACGGCTGCACGCCACGAACAACTTCCCGGAGTTCACCGGGCGGCTGTGCCCGGCCCCGTGCGAGTCGGCGTGTGTGCTCGGCATCAACCAGCCGGCCGTCACCATCAAGAACGTCGAGGTCTCGATCATCGACAAGGCGTGGGGCAACGGTGACGTGACCCCGCAGCCGCCGGAGCGCCTGTCCGGCAAGACCGTCGCCGTCATCGGCTCGGGCCCGGCCGGTCTCGCCGCCGCCCAGCAGCTCACCCGGGCCGGCCACACGGTCGCCGTCTACGAGCGCGCGGACCGCATCGGGGGCCTCCTCCGGTACGGCATCCCCGAGTTCAAGATGGAGAAGTCGCACATCAACCGCCGCATCGAGCAGATGCGCGCGGAGGGCACCAAGTTCCGCACCGAGACCGAGATCGGCCGGGACATCGACGCCGCGAAGCTGCGCCGCCGCTACGACGCCGTGGTCATCGCCGCCGGTGCCACCGTCTCGCGCGACCTGCCGGTCCCGGGCCGGGAGCTGAACGGCGTGCACTTCGCCATGGAGTACCTGCCGCTCGCCAACAAGGTGCAGGAGGGCGACCTGACGGTCTCCCCGATCACCGCCGAGGGCAAGCACGTCGTCGTCATCGGCGGCGGCGACACCGGCGCCGACTGCGTCGGCACCGCGCACCGCCAGGGCGCCCTGTCGGTCACCCAGCTGGAGATCATGCCCCGGCCGGGCGAGGAGCGGAACGCCAACCAGCCCTGGCCGACCTTCCCCATGCTCTACAAGGTCACCTCCGCGCACGAGGAGGGCGGCGAGCGGGTGTACTCCGTCTCGACCACCCACTTCGAGGGCGACGAGGACGGCAACGTCCAGGCCCTCCACCTGACCGAGGTGGAGTTCAAGGACGGTAAGCTGGAGCAGAAGCCCGGCACCGAGCGGGTCATCCCCGCGCAGCTGGTCACGCTCGCGATGGGCTTCACCGGCACCGACCAGGCCAACGGTCTGGTCCAGCAGTTCGGTCTGGAGCTCGACGAGCGCGGCAACATCGCCCGCGACCAGGACTACGCGACCAACGTCGACGGCGTCTTCGTCGCCGGGGACGCGGGCCGCGGCCAGTCCCTCATCGTGTGGGCCATCGCCGAGGGCCGCTCCGCGGCACGCGGCGTGGACCGCTTCCTGACCGGAGCCAGCGCGCTGCCGGCCCCGATCCGCCCGACGGACCGTGCCCTGACGGTCTGACACGGCACACAGACGTCCCGCACAACGGCGTGCGGAACTGAACGCGGCGCCTGCCCGTCCCCGACCGGACGAATCGGCAGGCGCCGTGGCGCGTCCGGGGGCAGGCGGCGCCGGGGCTCAGGCCGTCAGCGCCAGCGCGCAGGTCGCCGCAGCCGTCGCCGTCACCGCGAGCACCAGGCCGGTCAGCGCGAAGCGCCGTACGCCGATGCGCGTGCCCTGGAACCGGCACCGCTCGAACCACAGCAGCGTCGCCAGCGACCCCCACGGGGTGACCAGCGGGCCCGCGTTCACCCCGATCAGCAGGGCCAGCAGCTGGTGGTGGTTGCCCGCCGGGACGACCGCCTCGCCCGCCACGTACGCCGGAAGGTTGTTGAGTACGTTGGCGAGCCCCGCGCCCACCCCGGCGGTGCGCAGCATGCCCCCGAGGCCGTCGTCCGAGCCGAGCGCCCGCATCAGCACCTCGTGCAGCCCGTGGGCGTTGACGGTCTCCACCACCAGGAACATCCCCGGCACCAGGACCAGGAGCCGCCACGGGACCAGCGACAGCCGCAGCTCCTCGCGCCGCCGCACCGCGTACGCCGCCACGACGACCACCATCGCCACCAGCGAGGCCGCCCACAGCGGCACGTCCGCCACCAGGATCGCCAGCAGGAACCCGGCACAGGCCACCGAGCACACGACCAGCAGCACCCGGTCGTCGGGCGAGGGCACCGGCGGCGGGGTGTACGTGTCGGCGCCCCGCCGCCCCCGGCGCCAGTAGAACACCCACAGGCACAGGGCGGTCGTCCCGATCGCGGCCAGCTGCGGCAGCCACATCACCCCGGCCAGACCGGCCGGGGACAGCGCCACCCGGTCCGCCGCCAGCAGATTGGTCAGATTCGACACGGGGAGCAGCAGGCTCGCCGTGTTGGCCAGCCACACCGTCGTCATCGCCAGCGGCACCGCAGCGATGCCCACCCGCCCGGCCAGGGCCAGCATCACCGGGGTGAGCAGCACGGCCGTCGTATCGAGGTTCAGGGTGATCGTGGTCAGCGAGGCGAACGCCACGCACAGCCCGAACAGCAGCGGATAGCGCCCGCGTCCGGCCCGCGCCACCCACGCCGCGACCACGTCGAAGACCTGGGCCCGGCCCGCCAGCTCGGCCAGCACGATCACGGTCGCCAGGAACGCGAGCAGCGGCCCGATGCGCCGCAACTGGTCCTCGGCCGGACCGGCGGGCAGCAGCCCGGTCGCCGCCGCGATCACTCCGAGCAGGAGCAGCCCTCCGGCCAGCCAGTCCAGGGGATGCAGCCGCCGCACCAGGGCACGCGAGCGCTCCGTGAAGTGATCGTTCCGCATGCGGTCATCGTGTCAGACCGGGGCACCCCGGCCCGCCCGCTCAGCCCGTCAGCGCCGACGTCTTGAGGACCACCAGCAGCACCAGCACCGCCGCCAGCACCACGCACCCGGCCGCCTGCACCGCCGTACGCCGCCCGGCGGGGGCGTACGCGTACACGACGGTCACCGCCGCACCGGTCAGCAGGCCGCCCAGGTGGCCCTCCCACGAGGTGAAGGCCGCCGACAGCAGCATCCACACCAGGAACCCGGCCAGGAAGCCGTTGACCGCCTGCATGTCCCGGCCCAGGCGGCGGCTGATGACGTAGAACGCGGCTGCCAGGCCGAAGACCGCGCCCGAGGCACCCACCACCTCGTCCCCCGGCGAGATCAGGTACACCAGCACCGAACCGCCCAGCGCGGACAGCAGGTACAGGGCGAGGAAACGGCCCCGGCCCAGCTGCTCCTCGACCACCCGGCCGAGATTCCACAGGGCGTACATGTTGAAGACGATGTGCAGCACCCCGAACGGCAGCGAACCGAACGACGAGCCGTCCGGCGGCAGATGGAGGAAGGCCCCGGTCAGCAGCCGGTACCACTCGCCGTCCACCACCCCGACCACGTCGAACCCGGGGGAGCCGCCCTCGACGTAGACGTACTGCCCGCCGTCGGCGTCGGTCAGTCCGGCCCCCGTCATCGCGAACCGGTCGACCACCCCCGGGCGTATCAGCTCCGCGAGGTACGCGAGCACGTTGAGGCCGATCAGCGCATACGTGACGACCGGCACCGCGGTCCGCGACACGGCCCCGCCGAACGCCGTCCGGGCCTGCCGGACGGAGCGCTGCCCCTCCCTCACGCACTCCACGCACTGGTGGCCGACCGCCGCCTCACGCATGCAGTCGGGACAGATGAAGCGCTCGCAGCGGACGCAGCTCACATACGTCTCGTACGAGGGATGGCGGTAGCACGTGGTGGCGGCGGCCTCCATGGCCGGCTCCTTCGTCTGTACGGGATCGGGGGGCCGGTGGGGGGTCGGCGGCGATCAAGATAGCGAACCCGCGACGCCGGCCCGGACCCGGGCTCCGCACCCCGTGCGGGCGTCCGAACGGGTGGGCCGGGGCACGACCGACGGGAAACCGGACAGAAGGTGACGGGATTTCCCGGTTCCATGACCTCATGACCACGAGCACCTGGACCGACTTCCGCACCGCCGAACCCGACTTCGCCGACACCGTGCGGCAACGGTTCGCCCTGTACAGGCACCACGTCCTCGCCACCCTCCGCACGGACGGATCGCCCCGGCTCACCGGCCTGGAGGTGGACTTCTGGGAGGACGAGCCGCACCTCGGCATGATGCCGAACTCCCGCAAGGCCCTCGACCTGCGCCGCGACCCCCGCTTCTGCGTGCACGCCAACCCCGGGCCCGACGCCGAGATGGCCGACGGGGACGTCCGGATCTCCGGGCGCGCCGTCGAGGTGACCGACCCCGCCGTCCTCGCCCGCTTCATCGAGGAGCGCACCCCGCCCGAGCCGTTCCACCTCTTCCGCGTCGAGCCGACCGAGGTGGTGCGGGTGGGCCTGGAGGGCGGCGACACCATCGTCATCACCACCTGGCACCCCGGCCGCCCGCCGCGCACCGTCCGCAGGGGAAACGACGCCTGATCCGGCCACCTCCCGACATCCGGCGGCGGCACGTGCTACGGTGGGCGTGTTGCAGTTTTGGTACCCATGAACTTTATGTGCGCCTGACGGGAATGCTTCGTCAGGCGCTTTATTGTTTTCCGGCTTTCTCCGGATGGGGCTCAATGCGGCGACTTGGAATTCGTAAAGTGCGAATTTCCGGCACTGCACCTCCTTAGGAGATCGACATGGCTACTGGAACCGTGAAGTGGTTCAACTCTGAAAAGGGCTTCGGCTTCATCGAGCAGGACGGCGGCGGCGCCGACGTCTTCGCCCACTACTCGAACATCAACGCCCAGGGCTTCCGTGAGCTCGTCGAGGGCCAGAAGGTCAGCTTCGACGTCACGCAGGGCCAGAAGGGCCCGCAGGCGGAGAACATCGTCCCGGCCTAATTTTTCGCCGGACGCGTACCTCGCAGCCGGGGCCCGCACCGTCAAGGTGCGGGCCCCGGCTCGTGCTGTCCCAGGAGGACAATCCCGATATGACCCGCTCCGAACGCCAGGACCGTCCCGCCCGCAACCGCCCGTCCAGGGCGCGCGGCACGGACCGGGCACAGGCAACCGCACAGGGTTCCGGCAAGGGAACCGGAAAGGCGTCGCCCCGTCGCAGGGCCACGCCGCCGCAGGGCGAATTCGCGCTGCCCGAGACCATCACCCCCGCACTGCCCGCCGTCGAGGCGTTCGCCGAGCTGGACATGCCCGCAGCCCTGCTGAAGACCCTTGCCGCGCAGGGCGTGACCGAGCCGTTCCCGATCCAGGGCGCCACGCTGCCCAACTCGCTGGCCGGCCGCGACATCCTCGGCCGGGGCCGCACCGGCTCCGGCAAGACCCTCGCCTTCGGCCTCGCGCTCCTGGCCCGCACCGCCGGCCGCCGCGCCGAACCGAAGGCACCGCTCGCCCTCGTCCTCGTCCCGACCCGCGAGCTCGCCCAGCAGGTCACCGACGCGCTGACCCCGTACGCCACCTCGGTCAACCTGCGCCTGGCCACCGTCGTCGGCGGCATGTCGATCACCCGGCAGTCCGCCACACTGCGGCGCGGCGCCGAGGTGCTGGTCGCGACCCCGGGCCGGCTCAAGGACCTCATCGAACGCGGCGACTGCCGCCTGGACCAGGTCGCGATCACGGTCCTGGACGAGGCCGACCAGATGGCCGACATGGGCTTCATGCCCCAGGTCACCGCCCTGCTCAGGCAGGTCGAGGCGGACGGCCAGCGGATGCTGTTCTCGGCGACCCTGGACAAGAACATCGACCGCCTCGTCAAGATGTTCCTCACCGACCCCGTCGTGCACTCGGTCGACCCGTCCGCCGGTGCGGTCACCACCATGGAGCACCACGTCCTCCATGTCCTGGACGAGACCGACAAGAAGGCCGTCGCGACGCGGATCGCCGCCCGCGACGGGCGCGTGATCATGTTCGTGGACACCAAGCGCGCCGCCGACCGCTTCGCCAAGCGGCTCCTCGCCAGCGGTGTACGCGCTGCCGCGCTGCACGGCGGGCGCTCCCAGCCGCAGCGCAACCGGACCCTGGACCAGTTCAAGAACGGCCAGGTCACGGCTCTCGTCGCGACGAATGTGGCGGCCCGCGGCATCCACGTGGACGACCTCGACCTGGTCGTCAACGTGGACCCGCCCACCGACCACAAGGACTACCTCCACCGGGGCGGCCGCACCGCCCGCGCCGGGGAGTCCGGCAGCGTCGTCACCCTGGTGCTGCCCGAAGAGAAGCGCGACATGACCCGCCTGATGCGCGACGCGGGCATCGATCCGCGCACCACCCGCATCCGCTCCAGCGACGAGGAACTGACCCGCATCACGGGCGCCCGCGAACCGTCCGGAGTCGCGGTGGTCATAGAGGTCCCGCAGCCCACGCAGCCGAAGCCGAGGCCGGCAGGAGCCCGCTCGGGCAGTCGCGGCCGAGGCCGGGGGTCCGGCGCGTCCCGGGGCTCCGCCCCGCGCACCGGCGCCGCTCGCGGAAGCGC
>NZ_JAAGNI010000194.1 GCF_010550605.1 Streptomyces sp. SID9727 | reverse complement strand
ACCGGGGTGCCCCGGCCGCCGACGAGGCCGCGGGGGCGGCCGACGGGCGCGATGAGGGCCGGCACGCCTCGCGGGGTGACGGCGACGCACGCGACGGCGCCACGGGGCCGGCTGACGGCACGTACACCGTGCGGCCGGGCGACAACCTCTGGGCGATCGCCGACGCGCAGGACCTGCCCGGCGGCTGGCCCGAGCTGTACGAGGCGAACAAGGGCGAGGTGGGCTCCGACCCGGACCTCATCCTGCCCGGCCAGAACCTCGATCTGACCCTGGACGACGCGGGCCGGGACAAGGCCGCGGAGAGCGTCGGATGAGCCGTTAGAGGCCCTTGTGCTTTGGGTGGTTTAAGAGGCCCATGTCCCACTTTTGACCGAGTGAGACATGGGTCTCTTTGCGTGAACTGACGCCTCTTGTCCGGGAGGTCCCGCCACATCCGCTCCGACCTGCGCAAACAGGGGTTGATCGGATGCTCTTACGGGATGATTATCCGGTATGTCCTTCTTTGAATATGACCGTTGGGTGTGATTACGGTCGGAACCGCTCGCACCGCGGGCCCCGTCGACCGTCACGCCGAATCCTGCCGTCGGTCGAAGGGAACAGACGCGAAAGCGCCGTAGGCAGGAGCGGGGGACCCAGGTAGGCGCTGGGCCTGATCGTCGGGAGACGTGACAGGACCGGCTAGGGGTGAAGTCGCGCCAGGGGCGCGGCCGGGCAACTCACTTGGCCCGAACCCGACAGCTCACCTCGCAGGCGTCGGTGAGGAGAAGACTCGATGCTGCTCAACCGCAAGGGCAACAAGCACCGCCGCCCCTCCAAGGCCGTCCGTGTCGCCACGCTCGCCGGTGTCGCCGGTGCCGCCGTCGCCGTGCCGCTGATGGGCGCCACCAACGCCTCCGCCGCCTCCGTCGCCACGTGGGACGCCGTCGCCCAGTGCGAGTCCGGCGGCAACTGGTCGATCAACACCGGCAACGGCTACTACGGCGGCCTGCAGTTCTCCCAGTCCAGCTGGGCCGCCGCGGGCGGTACGCAGTACGCGCCCCGCGCCGACCTGGCCACCAAGGCCCAGCAGATCGCCACCGCCGAGAAGCTGCTCGACATGCAGGGCCCGGGCGCCTGGTCCTGCGCCGGCGCCGGCAACCTGACCAACGACGGTGTCGACCCGGGCGTCAGCACCGGCTCCGGTGCCGCGAAGCCGGAGGCCGCACCCAAGCGGGAGGCCGCCCCGAAGAAGGCCGAGCGCAGCGAGGCCCCGGCCACCAACCGCTCCGACCGCTCGGACGCCCCGAAGAAGACGGTCACCACCCCCACCGGCAAGAAGGTCGCCAAGGGTGACGGCGAGTACAAGGTCGTCACCGGCGACACGCTGAGCAAGATCGCCGCCGACCACCACGTCAAGGGCGGCTGGGCTCAGCTCTTCAAGCTGAACAAGGACATCGTCCAGGACGCCGACCTGATCTACCCGGGCCAGCAGCTCCACCTGACGAAGTAACGAAGCAACCGCGATCCCTCCTCGCTGATCGCTCAGGCCGCCCCGGCCCGGCACGCACTCTCCCCCCGTGTGTGCCGGGCCGGGGCACGCCGCATCGAGGGGGTCCGTGCCGCGTGGACCGTTCAACTGTTGTAGTTACCGGCCAGTAAATATTTGGCATTTCGCCCCGGTACGCCCGCTCTTGGGTCCTTTTTCGTCCCAGGGGACGGGCGGTCGGCCGACGCGGGCGGCCGGGCCGGTTAGGCTCTTGTCGCAAGGCCAAAGCGACCCTGCACAACCAGCGTCATATCCCAGAAGGAGATGCCTCGTGCCGTCCATCGACGTCGTCGTAGCCCGGGAAATCCTCGACTCCCGGGGCAACCCCACGGTCGAGGTCGAGGTCGGCCTCGACGACGGCAGCACCGGTCGTGCTGCTGTTCCGTCCGGCGCCTCCACCGGCGCGTTCGAGGCCATTGAGCTTCGCGACGGCGACCCCAACCGCTACCAGGGCAAGGGCGTCGAGAAGGCCGTCCTCGCCGTGATCGAGCAGATCGGCCCGGAGCTCGTCGGTTACGACGCCACCGAGCAGCGCCTGATCGACCAGGCGATGTTCGACCTGGACGCCACGGAGAACAAGGGCTCGCTCGGCGCCAACGCCATCCTCGGCGTCTCCCTCGCCGTCGCCCACGCCGCCTCCGAGGCCAGCGACCTCCCGCTGTTCCGCTACCTCGGCGGCCCGAACGCGCACCTGCTGCCCGTTCCGATGATGAACATCCTGAACGGCGGCTCGCACGCCGACTCCAACGTGGACATCCAGGAGTTCATGATCGCGCCCATCGGCGCCGAGTCCTTCTCCGAGGCGCTGCGCTGGGGCGCCGAGGTCTACCACACGCTGAAGAAGGTCCTGAAGACCAAGGGCCTGTCCACCGGCCTCGGCGACGAGGGCGGCTTCGCGCCGAACCTGGAGTCCAACCGCGCCGCCCTCGACCTCATCATCGAGGCCATCAAGGAGGCCGGTTACGCCCCGGGCAAGGACATCGCGCTCGCGCTCGACGTCGCCGCCTCGGAGTTCTACAAGGACGGCTCGTACGAGTTCGAGGGCAAGTCCCGCTCGGCCGCCGAGATGACCGAGTACTACGAGGAGCTCGTCTCCGCGTACCCGCTGGTCTCCATCGAGGACCCGCTGTACGAGGACGACTGGGCCGGCTGGAAGGTCATCACCGACAAGCTGGGCGCCAAGGTCCAGATCGTCGGCGACGACCTCTTCGTCACCAACCCGGAGCGCCTGGCCCGCGGCATCGAGGAGGGCTCCGCCAACGCCCTGCTCGTCAAGGTCAACCAGATCGGTTCGCTGACCGAGACCCTGGACGCCGTCGAGCTGGCCCAGCGCAACGGCTTCAAGTGCATGATGTCGCACCGCTCCGGCGAGACCGAGGACGTCACCATCGCCGACCTCGCCGTCGCCGTGAACTGCGGTCAGATCAAGACCGGCGCCCCGGCCCGCTCGGACCGCGTCGCCAAGTACAACCAGCTGCTGCGCATCGAGGAGATCCTCGACGACGCCGCGGTGTACGCGGGCCGCTCGGCGTTCCCGCGCTTCAAGGGCTGACGCCCCCCGCGGGTATCCCCCGCCTCCGTCCGTCCCCGCGCCCGGTCACGTACCGTGTGCGGGGACGGACGTCGTAATGGGGAGGCGGGAACATGGCCGTGAAGGACCGGGACCGGTTCTCCACCGCGACCCGGCTGCGGCTGCTCGGTGAGCAGACCGCCGCCCGCGTCTACCGGTCCCAGAACCGGCGTCAGGCCCGCCGCTCCCGGCTCACCGGCCGGGCCGCCTTCCTGGCCCTGGTCGTCTGCTCCCTGGTCGTCGCCCTCGCGTACCCGATGCGGCAGTACGTGTCGCAGCGCGACGAGATCGCCGACCAGCGCAGACAGGCGCGGGAGGCCGAGGCGCGCACCGAGGAGCTGCGGGACCAGAAGGCCCGGCTCCAGGACGACGCGTACATCAAGCGGCTGGCCCGCGAGCACCTGCACTACGTTCTTCCCGGGGAGACCGGCTACACCGTGGTCGACCCCGACGCGGTCAAGGAGCGCAACGGGAAGCCGGCCGAGACGGACCGGCCCTGGCACTCCAACCTGTGGGACGGCGTGGACAGCGCCGACCGCGGCTGACGGCCGTCCCCACCCCCGTACCTCTGCAGAACCCGCGGTTCGAGCAGTCCGATCAGCACCCTAGGCAGGCATGGAAACGCCCCCTCCCCAGACCGAGCCCACCGTCCCCACCGAGGCGGACATCGACGCGTTCCGGCAGCAGCTGGGCCGCCCGCCGCGCGGGCTGCGCGCCATCGCGCACCGCTGTCCGTGCGGCAACCCGGACGTGGTCGAGACGCAGCCCCGGCTGGAGGACGGCACGCCGTTCCCGACGACGTACTACCTGACGTGCCCGCGCGCCGCCTCCGCGATCGGCACGCTGGAGGCGAACGGGGTCATGAAGGAGATGACTGAGCGCCTGGGCCGGGACCCCGAGCTGGCGGCGGCCTACCGGGCGGCCCATGAGGACTACATCGCGCGGCGCGACGCCATCGAGGTCCTGGAGGGCTTCCCGAGCGCCGGCGGCATGCCGGACCGGGTGAAGTGCCTGCACGTGCTCGTCGGGCACTCGCTGGCGGCCGGTCCCGGCGTCAACCCGCTGGGCGACGAGGCGATCGCGATGCTCCCGGAGTGGTGGCGCAAGGGGCCGTGCGTCTCGCCGTGCGGCGAGCAGGGTACGGACGAGGGCTGAGGGGACGGCAGACATGACGCGCGTGGCCGCCATCGACTGCGGTACCAACTCGATCCGCCTGCTGGTCGCGGACGCCGACCCGGTGACCGGGGAGCTCGTCGAGTACGCCCGGCGCATGGAGATCGTCCGGCTGGGGCAGGGCGTCGACCGGACCGGCCGGCTCGCCCCCGAGGCGCTGGAGCGCACGTTCGCCGTCTGCCGGGACTACGCGGCGGTGATCGAGGAGCACGGCGCCGAGAGGGTGCGTTTCGTCGCCACCTCCGCCTCCCGGGACGCGGAGAACCGGGACGACTTCGTGCGCGGGGTGCTGGACATCCTGGGCGTCGAGCCGGAGGTGATCAGCGGGGACCAGGAGGCCGCGTTCTCGTTCACCGGGGCGACCAAGGAGCTGACCGGGCGCGACGACCTCGCGAAGCCGTACCTGGTGGTGGACATCGGCGGCGGCTCCACCGAGTTCGTCGTGGGCGGCGACCGGGTGCGGGCCGCCCGGTCCGTGGACATCGGCTGCGTCCGGATGACCGAGCGCCACCTCGTCCGGGACGGCGCCGTCGCCGATCCGCCTCCGCGCGAGGGGATCGACGCGATCCGCGCCGATGTGGCCGCCGCCCTGGACCTGGCGGAGGAGACCGTGCCGCTCGGTTCGGCGGCGACGCTGGTGGGCCTCGCGGGGACGGTCACGACGGTGGCCGCGATAGCGCTGGGGCTCGATGAGTACGACTCCGAGGCGATCCACCACTCCCGCGTCTCCCTGGAGCAGGTCCGGGAGATCACCGCGCGGCTGCTGGCCTCGACCCACGCCGAGCGCGCGGCGTTCGGCGCGATGCACCCGGGCCGGGTCGACGTCATCCCGTCCGGTGCGCTGATCCTCCAGGCCGTGATGGAGCGGACCGGGGCGCGCGAGGTCGTGGTGAGCGAACACGACATCCTGGACGGAATCGCCTTTTCGCTGGCGTGAGTCAGGCGCTCATACGTCGGCCCGCCCGCACTGTTGAGTGGGCGGGACACGCCTGGTGGGGCGGGGTCCGGGCCGCCTCGCCGCCAACTTCGTGAACTTCTTCACAAGGAATCGCCCACCTCGGGCCGGTCTTCTGCTCCGAATGGGTCGCGCCAGAGGTGAGCGGGGTCACTCAGGGGTCGGAACGAAGGGTTCCGGGAGGGTGGCGCCCGGGTGGACCGGACAGGCCCTGCACCCCGGGCCGAGGGCCAAGGGCCAGCTCGCAGGCGGTGAACAACGTTCACCCCCGTCACGGGGTTCCCGATGCGGCTCATGACCTGGGTCACGTGGGCGGCGAACTATAGCAGAGGGTGGCCACAACCTTGTGAAGGGGCTCACGAGCATGCCCCCCGAGAGGGGTGGATACTCGATGGCATGAGCACCACGGAGCGTCCCAGGATCCTCGTAGTAGGCGGTGGGTACGTAGGTCTGTACGCAGCTCGGCGCATCCTCAAGAAGATGCGCTACGGCGAGGCGACCGTCACGGTCGTCGACCCCCGGTCGTACATGACCTATCAGCCCTTCCTCCCCGAAGCTGCCGCCGGCAGCATCTCCCCTCGGCATGTCGTCGTCCCGCTGCGGCGCGTCCTGCCCAAGGCCGAGGTGCTCACCGGGCGTGTCACCACCATCGACCAGGACCGCAAGGTCGCCACGGTCGCGCCGCTCGTCGGCGAGGCCTACGAGCTGCCCTTCGACTACCTGGTCATCGCGCTCGGCGCGGTCTCCCGGACCTTCCCGATCCCCGGCCTCGCCGAGCAGGGCATCGGCATGAAGGGCATCGAGGAGGCCATCGGCCTGCGCAACCACGTCCTGGAGCAGCTGGACAAGGCCGACTCCACGACCGACGAGGACGTCCGCCGCCGGGCCCTCACCTTCGTCTTCGTGGGCGGCGGGTTCGCCGGTGCGGAGACCATCGGCGAGGTCGAGGACATGGCCCGCGACGCGGCGAAGTACTACACCAACGTGAAGCGCGAGGACATGCGCTTCATCCTGGTCGACGCCGCCGACAAGATCCTTCCCGAGGTCGGTCCGAAGCTCGGGACCTGGGGCCGCGAGCACCTGGAGTCCCGTGGTGTCGAGGTCTTCCTCTCGACCTCCATGGACTCCTGCGTCGACGGCCACGTGGTGCTGAAGAACGGCCTGGAGGTCGACTCCAACACCATCGTGTGGACCGCCGGCGTGAAGCCGAACCCGGCGCTGGCCCGCTTCGGCCTGCCGCTCGGCCCCCGCGGCCACGTGGACACCTCCGAGAAGCTCCAGGTGCAGGGCACCGACTACATCTGGGCCGCGGGCGACAACGCCCAGGTCCCGGACATGGTCGGCCGCAAGGCGGGCAACCCCAACGCATGGTGCCCGCCGAACGCCCAGCACGCGCTGCGTCAGGCCAAGGTCCTCGGCGACAACGTCATCTCCGGGATGCGCGGCTTCCCGCAGGCCGACTACAGCCACGCCAATAAGGGCGCGGTCGCCGGTCTGGGCCTGCACAAGGGCGTGGCGATGATCGTCATGGGCAAGATGAAGATCAAGCTCAAGGGCCGCCTCGCCTGGTACATGCACCGTGGCTACCACGGTCTGGCGATGCCCACCTGGAACCGCAAGATCCGGATCTTCGCCGACTGGACCCTCGCGATGTTCCTCAAGCGCGAGGTCGTCTCCCTCGGTGCCATGGAGACGCCGCGCGAGGAGTTCTACGAGGCCGCCAAGCCGGCCCCCGCGCCGGCCGCCGCCAAGCCCGTGGGCGAGAAGGCCAAGGCTTCCTAGCCCCGCCGCTCCGGTCGGAGCGATCCGTACGACGCCCGAAGGGGCCGTCCGCCATCCGTGGTGCGGGCGGCCCCTTCGGCGTATCCGGATGCGAGCGGACGGCGTCGCGGCGCGGGCCGCGCCCCCGGCGGATGGGTGGGTCGTGCACGCATTTTGCCGTTCCCTTGCCCGGTAGCGGGATGGCCGGGCCGTCGCAGACTGTTGTGGGGGATGTACCACGCCGAGGCGCCCCGGGTGCCGGGGCGTGGTCCGGGACATGTGTGGGCATGTCCGGTCACGTCGGGAAACACCGTCACGGAGGTGTGCGCCATGGCAGACGCCGCATTGCGGCTGACCGCTCTCGCCCAGCAGTTGCTGGGCCAACCCCTACCGGTCCGCGTCCGGGCCTGGGACGGCAGCGAATCCGGACCGCCCGGCGCCCCCGTCCTCGTCATCAGGAACCGCCGGGCCCTGCGCCGGCTGCTGTGGAAGCCGGGAGAACTGGGCCTGGCCCGTGCCTGGGTGGCCGGCGAACTCGACATCGAGGGCGACCTCTACGAGGCCCTGGACCTGATGGCCGGGCTCATCTGGGAGCGCGAGGCCGAAGCGCCGGGCGGCCTCCGGGCGCTGCGCGACCCGAAGGTGCGCGCCGCCGCCGCGGACCTGCTGAAGCTGTCCGGGCCCTGGCTGCCGCCCGCCCCGCCGCCCGAGGAGGTACGGGCGCGCAGCGGCACCCTGCACACCAGACGCCGTGACAAGGAGGCCATCAGCCACCACTACGACGTGGGCAACGACTTCTACGAACTGGTTCTGGGACCGTCCATGGTCTACTCCTGCGCCTACTGGGAGGACGCCGGGACCCTGGAGAGCGCCCAGCGCGACAAGCTCGACCTGGTCTGCCGCAAACTGGCCCTCAAGGAGGGCGACCGCCTGCTGGACGTCGGCTGCGGCTGGGGCTCCATGGCCATCCACGCCGCCCGCGAGTACGGCGCCCGCGTCACCGGCGTCACCCTCTCCGCCGAACAGGCCGCCTACGCCCGCAAGCGCATCGCCGACGAGGGCCTGACCGACCGGGTGGAGATCCGGGTCCAGGACTACCGGGACGTCCGCGACGGGCCCTACGACGCCATCTCGTCCATCGGCATGGCGGAGCACGTCGGCTCCGTCCGCTACCGGGAGTACGCCGACGACCTCTTCGCCCTCCTCAAGCCCGGCGGGCGCCTCCTCAACCACCAGATCGGGCGCCGCCCGGAGAGGGACGAGTCGGCGTACGAGATCGATGCGTTCATCGACGCGTACGTCTTCCCGGACGGGGAACTGGCCCCGGTCGGGAAGACCCTCGCCATCCTGGAGGAAGCCGGCTTCGAGGCCCGGGACGTCGAGGCGCTGCGCGAGCACTACGCGCTGACGCTGCGCCAGTGGGTCGCCAACCTGGAGCGGGGCTGGCGGAGCGCCGTGAAGATGGTCTCGCCCGGACGGGCCCGGGTCTGGCGGCTCTACATGGCCGCGTCCGCGCTCTCCTTCGAGCGCAACAGGATCGGGGTCAACCAGATCCTCGCGGTGCGCCCGGAACAGGACGGTGCCTCGCGGATGCCGCTGCGTGCCCGCGCCTGGAAGGCCGACGCGACCGCCTGAGCGCCGTGGAGCGCGGAAGGGGCCGGTGTCCGCGGACACCGGCCCCTTCCCCTCGTACCGCTCCTGCTACTCCGTCTTGATGGCCGTCAGCATGTTGAGCCTGGCGGCGCTGCGGGCGGGCCACAGGGCGGCGAGCACGCCGACCAGACCGGCCAGGAGCAGGAAGATCCCGATCCGGCCCCAGGGGATGACCAGCACGTACTGCGGGATGCTCGCGGCCACGGTCTGTCCGATCGCCCAGCCGAGGAACAGCCCGAGCCCGATGCCGACGAACGCGCCGAACAGGGAGATCACCACCGCTTCGAGCCGGATCATCCGCTTGACCCGGCGCCGGTCCAGGCCGATCGCCCGCAGCATGCCGATCTCCTGCTGGCGCTCGAACACCGACATGGCCAGGGTGTTGACGACCCCGAGCACCGCGATGACCAGTGCCATGCCGAGCAGGCCGTACATGATGTTCATCGCGAGGTTGACGCCGCCGCCGAACATGTCCCGGATGTCCTGACGGTCCATGATGCTCATGCCCGGGTTGTCGCCCAGCGCGTCCACCAGCGCCTGCTCGTGGGCCGCGCTCGCGCCGCCGTCCGTCTTCACCCAGACCTCGCGGATGTCGCCCTTGTCCTCGTGCGGGGCGACGGTGGCGCGGGGGATCAGGACCGGTGAGAGGAACTCGTTGTCCTTGTAGAGCGCGCCGACCTTCAGCGTGCCCTTCTTCTTGTCCTGGTACGTGACGGAGACGGTGTCCCCGGGCTTCCAGCCGTGCGACTTCGCGGTCTTCTCGGCGACCGCGATCCCGCCCGACTCCAGGGTGTCCAGGGAGCCCGCGACGGTGTCGACGGTGAGCACCTGCTGAACGTCGCCCGGGGTGACGCCGGAGGCCGAGACGCCCTGCCCGCCGATCGTCAGCCAGACGGCCTGCTGGGGCGAGGCGGCGGTGACGCCGTCGGCCTTCTCCAGGGCGGTCAGCGCCGCCTCGTCGAGCGCGTCGCCGCTGGCCATCGAGACCATGTAGTCGGCCTTGACGTTGTCCGTGGTCACCTTGTCGACCGCCTGGCCGAGGGTGACGCCGAGCACCGAGATCCCGGTGACGAGGGTGAGCCCGATCGCCAGCGCGGACGCGGTGGCGCCGGTGCGCCGGGGGTTGCGGACGGCGTTCTGCGCGGCCAGCTTGCCGGAGACGCCGAACAGCCGCCGCAGCAGCGGGCGCACCAGGGCGATCACCGGGCGGGACAGCAGCGGGATGAGGACGATGACGCCGATCAGGGCGAGGAACGTGCCGCCCGCGATGAGCAGCTGGCCGTCCGACCCGGCCTGGGCCGCGCCGCCGACGATGGCCGCCGTGCCCAGCAGCGTGATGATGCCGCCGATGGTGTTGCGCACGACGAGGGACTTGACCGTGGCCACCGCGTGCGCGCTGTTCATCGCGGCGACCGGCGGGATCTTCGCGGCCCGGCGGGCCGGCAGCCAGGCGGCCAGCACGGTGATCAGGACGCCCACGGCGAACGCGGCGATCACCGTGACCGGGGCGATCACCAGCGGCCCGGCCGGGATCTTGCCGCCGAGCAGGCTCATCGCGGAGCGCAGCCCGGTCGCGAGGCCGAGGCCCACCGCGAAGCCGACGACGGAGGCGATGAGGCCGACCACGGCCGCCTCCAGGAGCACCGAGCGCTTGACCTGGCGGCGGGACGCGCCGACGGCGCGCATCAGGGCCAGCTCCTTGGTGCGCTGGGCGACCAGCATGGTGAACGTGTTGGCGATCAGGAAGACGCCGACGAAGAGGGCGACCCCGGCGAAGGCGAGCAGCAGCTTGTTGAGGTCGCCGAGCCCCGCCTCGATGTCCTCGGCCTGCTCGTCCGCGCGCGCCTTGCCCGTCTTGGCCTCGGCGTCCTCCGGCAGCAGCGGCTTCACGGCCGCCAGCAGCTCCTGGTCGGAGGCGCCGGGCTCCGCGGCGACGGAGACGTCCTTGAACTCACCGGGGCGCAGGAACAGCTTCTGCGCGACCGGGGTGTCGAAGAGGACCAGGCTGCCGCCGGCGTTGACCGCGCCGTCCTCGGTGGTGAAGACCCCGGAGAGGGTGTACTCCTTCACCGGCCCGTTGGTGGCGACGCGGACCTTGTCGCCGACCTGGTACTCGCCCTTCTCCGCGGTGTCGCGGTCCAGGGCGATGCTGCCGGGCTCGGTGGGGCCCGTGCCGTCGGTGAAGGCGTACGCGGGGTCCTTGCCGTCCTCGCCGGGGGCGAAGTTGGAGCCGGTGTTGGACCAGCCGTTGCCGATGAGCTTGCCGTCGGGGTCGGCGACCCCGGCGAAGCCGTCGACCCGGCCGGTGGCGGACGCGACGCCGTCCAGGGCCCGGATCTTCTTCAGGGCGGCCTCGCCGACGGCGGCGGTCTCCTTGTCGCGCTGGTCGGCGTAGGTGGTCACGGCGACGGCGATGTCGTCGTAGCTCTTGGCCGACTGGTTGCGGAAGGCGTTGCCGAGGGTGTCGGTGAAGACCAGGGTGCCGGAGACGAAGGCGACGCCGAGCATCACGGCGAGGATCGTCATCAGCAGCCTGGCCTTGTGCGCGAGCACGTTGCGCAGGGCGGTACGGAACATGTCTGTCAGTCCTGGGTGTCTGCCGGCCCGGGTGAGGAGGAGCCGGAGGAAGGGGGGTGAAGCGCCGGTACGGGCCGGCTCAGCTGGTGCGGCCCTTGGCGTCGAACGCCTTCATCCGGTCCAGCACCCCGTCGGCGGTGGGGCGGATCATCTGGTCGACGATCGCCCCGTCCGCCAGGAAGATGACCCGGTCCGCGTAGGAGGCGGCGACCGGGTCATGGGTCACCATCACCACGGTCTGGCCCAGTTCGCGCACGGAGTTGCGGAGGAAGCCCAGCACCTCGGCGCCGGAGCGGGAGTCGAGGTTGCCGGTCGGCTCGTCACCGAAGATGATCTCGGGCTGCGAGGCGAGGGCGCGGGCCACCGCCACGCGCTGCTGCTGGCCGCCGGAGAGCTCGGTGGGGCGGTGCTTCAGCCGGTCGGAGAGGCCCACCATGTCGATGACCCGGTATAGCCACTCCTGGTTCGGCTTGCGGCCCGCGATGTCCATCGGGAGCGTGATGTTCTCCAGGGCGGTGAGCGTCGGCAGCAGGTTGAACGCCTGGAAGATGAAGCCGATCTTGTCCCGGCGCAGCTGTGTGAGCTGCTTGTCCTTGAGCGCGCCCAGCTCCGTCTCGCCGATGCGCACCGAACCGCTGCTGAAGCTGTCGAGCCCGGCGACGCAGTGCATCAGCGTGGACTTGCCGGAGCCCGAGGGGCCCATGATCGCGGTGAACTCGCCCTGCGGGAAGTCCACGGTGACCCGGTCGAGAGCGGTCACCCGGGTCTCGCCCTCGCCGTAGACCTTGGACAGTTCCGTGGCGCGGGCGGCCACCGCGGTGGCGCGGTGAGCGGTGGACATGGTGGTCACAGCAGACTCCAGGATGGGGTGCGTACGGGACGGGGCCCGCCCGGTGGCCCGCCGTGCCGGCGTCGGCCCCGGGTCAGGGGTACCGCTCCATCGTCCCCGCCGGACGGACACCGGTCGTCACTCCCGGTGCCCGTTCCCGGGGCCCTCTTGAGTCGCATGATCCGCCCGCCGGCGTCCTCCTCGGGTATGACATCCGCCTCCCCGCGGTCTAGGGCCTGGCTGACCATTCCCGCCCTCCGGGCGACGACGGGAATGGTCAGACAGGCCCTAGGGGGTCTTCCTCGGCGCCCTCGTCGAACCCCGCGGTACCAGGCGGGCCGCCTCGTCCTCGGCCCCCTCCGCGCCACCGTCCGTGACCAGGGACAGCAGGGTCCGGGCCGCGAGGGCCCCGTACGCCGGGATGTCGCGGCTCAGCGCCGTCAGCGGGGGCCGGACGACCCGGGAGAGCTGGGAGTCGTCCCAGGCGACGAGCGAGAGGTCACCCGGCACGTCGAGCCCCATCTCCTGGGCGACCGAGAGCCCGGCGACGGCCATGATGTCGTTGTCGTACACGATCGCGGTGGGCCGCCCGGGCGAGCTGATCAGGCGGCGGGTGGCGTGCGCCCCGTCGTCGCCGGAGTAGCCCGTGTGCACGACGACCGGCTCGCCGAGCCCCAGGTCGGCGCAGACCTCGTGCTGGGCCCGGTCGCGCAGGGCGGTGTGGTTCAGCTCAGGCATCCCGGCGACCCGGGCGACCGAGCGGTGGCCGAGGGCGGCGAGATACGCGAAGGTGTCGCGGACCGCCGCCGCGTCGTCGGACCAGACGGCGGGCAGCGGCCCGGCCGCCGAGGGGTGGCCGATCGCCACGGCGGGCAGGCCGAGTCCGGCGACGCCCTCGACGCGGGGGTCGGCGCCGCGCAGGTCGGTGAGGAAGACGCCGTCCACCCTGCCCTCGCCCCACCAGCGGCGGTAGACCTCCAGCTCCTGGGCCGGGTCCGTGACGACCTGGAGGAGCAGGGCGCAGCCGCGCGGCGACAGCTCGGACTCGATGCCGCTGATCAGCTCCATGAAGAACGGCTCGACGCCGAGCAGCTGGGCGGGCCGGCACAGCGCGAGGCCCACCGCGTCGGCCCTGGCCCGGGTGAGGGCGCGGGCCGCGCTGTTGGGGCGCCAGCCGATCTCCTGCGCGATGGCCTTGATGGCGGAGCGGGTCGCGGGGGAGACGCCCGGCCGGTCGTTCAGCGCGTAGGACACGGCGACCTTGGACACCCCGGCGCGGGCCGCGATGTCGGCGATCGTGGGGCGGTGCTTGGGCATGCGACCTCGCTTAACCGGTTCGTCCTGCGTGCGCATCCTAGCCGCAGCGGTGGACGCGGACGGTCCCTTCGCCGGACGCGATCGCCCAACTCGCCTGCGCCCTACACGAAATGGGAGCGCTCCCGCACCCTTGACAGGGACATGGGGTGGCCTTAACTTCACGGCACTTACCCGGTTCAGTAACTCCGCTCGGCAGGGACGGCGGGGAGAAGGAGGGACGATGGGCACGGGATTCCGCGGGCGGGTCGCGGCCACGCTCGCCGTGATCGCACTCGCCGCCACCGCGTGCACGGGGGGCGGCTCGTCGGGCGGCTCGGGCGGCTCCGGCGGCGGGGGAGGCGGCGCCCTTCCCCGTAACGAGACGCTCTACACCACGGGCACCCAGTGGGGACCGCCCGCCAACTACAACCCGCTGCACAACTGGGACCACGCCACCGGCACCAAGGGCCTGGTCTACGAGACCCTGTTCCACTTCGACCCCAACGCCGGCAAGCTCACGCCCTGGCTGGCGGAGTCGGGCAGCTGGACCGGGGACAAGACCTACGAGGTGAAGCTGCGCCCCGGCATCAAGTGGTCCGACGGCAAGCCCCTCACCGCGAAGGACGTCGCCTACTCCTACGGGATCGGGAAGATCGAGGCGTCCGCCTTCCACAGCCTGTGGAGCTGGCTCTCCGACGCGGAAGCGGTGGACGCCACCACGGTCCGCTTCACCTTCAAGGACGCCCGCTACCAGGAGTGGGACTTCACGCTCTACGGGCAGCCCGTCGTTCCCGAGCACATCTGGGGCGAGCGCTCCGAGAAGGAGGTCCTGGACGGCGTCAACGACAAGCCCGTCGGCACCGGCGCGTACACGCTGAAGAGCCACAGCCAGGACCGGGTCGTCTGGCAGCGGCGCGACGACTGGTGGGGCGTGAAGGCACTGTCCATGAAGCCCGCGCCCCGCTACATCGTGGACGTGTCCAACCCCAGCAACGAGGTGGTCATCGGCCAGCTCGGCCAGAACCAGCTGGACCTGAGCAACAACTTCCTGCCCGGCGCCGCCTCCCTGGTCAAGAGCAAGAAGGTCGTCTCGTACTACGACGAGCCGCCCTACATGCTCTCCGCCAACACCGCCTGGCTGGTGCCCAACACCACGAAGAAGCCGATGGACGACGCCGCCTTCCGCAGGGCGCTCGCCGCCTCCGTGGACACCGGGAAGATCGTCAAGGGCGTGTACGGGGGCCTGGTCAAGGCCGCCGACCCGACCGGGCTGCTCCCGCAGTGGGACACGTACATCGACAAGGGCCTCGTGGCGAGCGAGGGCTTCACCTTCGACACCGCGAAGGCCAAGCAGATCCTCGCGGACGCCGGCTACCGGGACACCGACGGCGACGGCCTGGTGGAGAACAAGGACGGCTCGAAGATCAGCCTGAAGCTGGCCGTGCCCACCGGCTGGACCGACTGGATGGAGGCCGCCAAGGTCATCGCCTCGTCCGCCAAGGCCGCCGGAATCAAGATCACCACGGAGTTCCCCGACGCGAATGCCCTCAACGAGCAGCGCGGAAAGGGCGCGTTCGACCTCGTCGTCAACAACGAGCGCCAGCTCTCCAGCACCCCGTGGACGTACTACGAGTACATGTTCCAGCTGCCCGTCCAGAAGCAGCAGAACACCGTCAACTTCGGCCGCTACGAGAACGAGGACGCCTGGAAGCTCGTCCAGCGGCTCGGCGCGGTCAAGACCGACGACACCGAGGGCATGAAGAAGGTCATCTCGGAGATCCAGGACATCCAGCTGAAGGAGATGCCCGTCATCCCCCTCTGGTACAACGGCCTGTGGGCCCAGTCCACCACCGGCACCTGGACCAACTGGCCCTCGGACAAGCCCGGAGCGCCCAAGTACGCCCCCGCGATGTGGCGCAACTGGCTGGAGATGGGCGGCTTTGAAGCGCTCACCCAGCTGAAGCCCGCCAAGTGACACGGCAGTTCTGAGAGCGGCCGGTCCCCGGGGCCCCTTCCCCCCGCCCGGCCGCTCCCATTCCACGACCGCCCCGCCGTGCGCGCCGACCTGACCGCAGCCCGCACGGCGGGGCTCTCCCCGGGGAGCCCTCTTGCGCCGCTACTTCGCCCGCAAACTACTCATCTACGCGCTGACCTTCGTCGTCGCCGTCACCGTCAACTGGATGATCCCGCGCTTCATGCCGGGCGACCCGGTCGCCGCGATGGTGGCCCGGGCCCGGGTCTCGCAGCCCGAGGCCGTCGAGGCCATGCGCGCCTACTACAACAACCTCTTCGGTTTCGACGAGCCCGTCTGGCAGCAGTACCTGCACTTCTGGAGCGCCCTCCTCCAAGGCGACTTCGGCCTGTCCATCTGGGTATTCCCCAAGCCCGTCGCCGACGTCCTGCTCGACGCGCTCCCGTACACCCTCGGGCTGATGATCCCGGCCGTCCTGCTCAGCTGGTTCGTCGGGAACTGGGCCGGAGCGCTCGCCGCCCGCCGCAAGGTGCTCGACAACACCGTGCTCCCGGCCGGCTACCTGCTCACCGCCATGCCCTACATGTGGATCGCCGTCATCCTCGCCTGGGCGCTCGGCTCCAAGGCGGGCTGGTTCCCGCTCTCAGGCGGCTACAGCCTCGACATGCAGCCCAGCTGGTCCTTCGACTTCGCGGCGGACCTGTTCCAGCACTGGGTGCTGCCGTTCCTGTCGCTGTTCCTCGTCGCGCTCGGCGGCTGGGCCATCGGCATGCGCAACATGATCATCTACGAGCTGGAGTCGGACTACTCGAACTACCTTTCGGCCCTCGGCGCACCCCAGCGCCTCATCCGCCGCTACGCCTTCCGCAACGCCGTCCTGCCCCAGATCACCGGGCTCGCCCTCCAACTGGGCGTCCTGGTCGCCGGAGCGCTCGTCACGGAGATCGTCTTCGCCTACCCCGGACTCGGTTCGCTCATCCTCGCCGCCATCCAGAACCAGGACTTCTTCCTGCTGCAGGGCGCGTTCCTGTTCATCGTCATCGGCGTCCTGATCGCCAACTTCCTCATCGACATCGTGTACGTCGTCGTCGACCCCCGTACCCGTACCGGCATGGCAGGAGGCCAGTCATGAGCACCGTGCCCGAACCGGCCACCGAGCCCGCCGCGCCCTCCGCCCCCGCCGCCCGGCCCGGCCGCGAGACGCTGCACTACGCCGTCCGCAACCCGAAGCTGCTCATCGGGTTCACCGTCGTCGTGCTGCTCCTGCTCGTCGGGATCATCGGCCCCCCGCTCCTCGACAACGCCGACCCCAACGAGTACGTCGGCCCGCAGGCCGCCCCGCCCGACTCCACGTACTGGATGGGTACCACCACCTTCGGGCAGGACGTCTACGCCCAGTTCGTGCACGGGCTGCGCTCGACGTTCCTGGTCGGCGTCGTCGGCGGGGCCATCGCCGCCGTGATCGCCATGCTCGTCGGCTTCCTGGCCGGCTACCGAGGGGGTGCTGTGGACGAGATCCTCAACATGCTCACCAACGTCGTCCTGGTGCTGCCCGCGCTCGCCGTCCTGCTGATCATCAACGCGTACCTCGGGGTGCGCTCGGTGCCCGTGCAGGGCCTGTTCATCGGACTCACCTCCTGGCCGTGGGCGGCCCGGGCCATCCGGGCGCAGACCTTCTCGCTGCGCACCCGCGAGTTCGTGGACCTCGCCCGGCTCAGCGGGAGCGGCACCTGGCGGATCATCTTCCGCGAGATCGCGCCCAACATGAGCTCGTACCTCTTCATGATGTTCATCCTGCTGTTCGGCGGCTCGGTGCTGGTCGCCTCCTCGCTCGACTTCATCGGGCTCGGCCCCACCGAGGGCGTCTCCCTCGGGCTGATGCTGCAGAGCGCCCAGCAGTGGAGCGCCCTGCAGCTCGGCATGTGGTGGTGGTTCGTTCCGCCCGGCGCCGGGATCACCGCGATCGTCGGAGCGCTGTACGTCGCCAACGTCGGCCTCGACGAGGTCTTCAACCCCAAGCTGCGGGAGGCCTGACCATGACCGCGACCGATCGTAGGGAGGTCTGAGCGCATGACCCTGACCGTGACCGACCTCCGGGTCCACTACCGCACCCTGCGCGGTGAGGTACGGGCCCTGGACGGCGTCTCCTTCGACCTCGCCGACGGGGAGATCCTGGGCCTCGCCGGTGAGTCCGGGTGCGGCAAGAGCACGCTCGGCAAGTCGCTGATCCGCCTCGACGGCCGGATGCGGCACGCGGGCGGCACCGTCACGCTCGACGGCGACGACGTGCCCGTGGCCGACGACCGGGCGATGAACGCGTTCCGCTTCCACCGGATCTCGCTCGTCCCGCAGTACTCCATGAGCGCCCTCAACCCGACCCGCCGCATCGGCCGCATGATCCGCGAGCTGCTCGCGTCGCGCGGCGCGAGCGTGGACACCGCCGAACTGCACCGCAGGCTCGACCTGGTGGGCCTGGACCACGACGTCCTGGACCGCTATCCGATCGAGCTGTCCGGCGGGATGAAGCAGCGCACCGTCATGGTGATCTCCACGCTGCTCGACCCGTCCGTCCTCATCGCCGACGAGGTCACCTCCGCGCTCGACGTCTCCACCCAGCGCGCCGTCGTCGGCGCGCTCACCGGGCTGCGCGACAAGGGCCTGGTCACCAGCATGATCTTCGTGACCCACGACCTCGGGCTCACCTCGCACATCGCGGACTCCATCATGGTCATGTACGCGGGCAAGCTCGCCGAGAAGGCGCCCACGAAGACCCTGACGACCGAGCCCCGCCACCCGTACACGAAGCTCCTGCTCGGCGCGCTCCCCGAAGTCGGGGCCCGGCACGCCGACCGCCCCCTGAAGGGCATCGCCGGAGCCCCGCCCTCGCTCCTGAACCCCCCGGCCGGCTGCCGCTTCCGCGACCGCTGCCCCGTCGCGGACGAGCGCTGCGCCGAGGAACCCCCGGTCGTCGAGATCGCCCCCCGCCACTCCGTCGCATGCTGGAAGGCCTGATGCTGAGCCTCGACCACGTCACCAAGACCTACCGGGCCGGGGCGTTCGGCGGCGGCTCCGTCACCGCCGTCGACCGGGTTTCCTTCACCGCCGCGCCCGGCGAGGTCGTCTCCCTCATCGGCGAGAGCGGCAGCGGCAAGTCCACCATCGGCCGCATGATCCTCGGCCTCACCGGCGTCAGCTCCGGCACCCTCACCCTGGACGGGCAGCGGGTGCGGCCCGGCAAGGACTTCTACCGCCGCGTCCAGGGCGTCTTCCAGGACCCCTTCTCCTGCTACAACCCCGTCTTCCGCGCGGACCGCGTCTTCGACCTGGTCCGCCGCGCCTACCACCCGGGCGTCCGGGACGCGGAGTGGGCCGACCGCGTCGAGAAGGCGGTACGCGATGTGCGCCTGGACCCCGCGCAGGTCCTCGGCCGCTACCCGCACCAGCTCAGCGGCGGCCAGCTGCAGCGCCTGCTCATCGCCCGCGCCCTCCTGCTCGACCTGAGCTTCCTGGTCGCCGACGAGATCACCAGCATGCTCGACGCCTCCACCCGCATCGACGTCCTCAACCTCCTGGCCGGGCTCAAGGAACGCGGCCTCGGCGTCCTCTACATCACGCACGACCTCGCGCTCGGCACGTACCTGGCGGAGAGGACCGTGGTGCTGCGCCGGGGCCGGGTGGTCGAACGCGGCGACACCCGCCGGGTGTTCGGCAACCCCCTCCACCCGTACACCCGCACCCTGCTCGCCGCCGTGCCCCGCCTCAACCAGCCGTGGGACCCGCCGGAGCCGGTGCGGTCGTGCGCCTTCCACGAGGGGGGCGGCGGCGCCGCCACCGACCTGTACGAGACCGAGCCGGACCACTTCGTCGCCTGCGCCCAGCTCCCCGACTGCGGAAGGACCCCCGCGTGACCCTTCGCCGCCTGCCCCTGCACGACGGCTGGACGCTCCACCCGGCCGGACCCGTGCCTTCCGGGCTCCCCACAGGAGGCGTTCCCGATGTCCCTCCCGACGGCGTCCCCGCCACCGTCCCCGGCTGCGTCCACACGGACCTGCTGGCCGCCGGGCTCATCGAGGACCCGTACCTGGACGACAACGAGACCCGGCTCGGCTGGATCGGCCGTACCGACTGGACGTACCGCACCACCTTCGAGTGGACGCCCGACGGCCACGACCACGCCGCCCTGTGCTTCGACGGCCTCGACACGGTCGCCACGGTCCTGCTCAACGGCACGGAGATCGGCCGGACGGCGAACCAGCACCGCTCTTACCGCTTTCCCGTACGCGCGTTGCTGCACGAGGGTGAGAACACCCTCGCCGTGACGTTCACCGCGCCGTACACCTACGCCGAGGAACTCCGCGACCGCCTCGGCGACCGCCCCGGCGCGTACACGGAGCCGTACGCCTTCATCCGCAAGATGGCCTGCAACTTCGGCTGGGACTGGGGCCCGACGCTGGTCACCTCCGGCATCTGGCGCCCGGTCGCCCTGGAGACGTGGAGCGGGCCGCGCATCGCGTCCGTGAAACTGCTGCCCGACCTGGACCCGGAAGGCGTTCCGTTCCTGACCGCCGAGCTGGAGATAGATCACGACGGCCTCGCACCGGTCTCCGGCTCCGTCGAGGTGACCGGCGCGGAGGCCGCCTTCGTCCTCCCGGCCGACGAGCACCGCGTCACGGCCGCCCTCCCGGTCCCGCGGGCGGAGCCCTGGTGGCCGCACAGCCACGGCGAACAGCCCCTGTACGAGGTGGAGGTCCGCGCCGGCGACCACGTCCGCCGCCTCCGCACGGGGTTCCGGTCCGTCACCCTCGAACAGGAGGCGTTCCGGATCTCGGTGAACGGCGAGCCCGTCTTCGTGCGCGGGGTGAACTGGATCCCCGAGGACTGCTTCCCGTCCCGCCTGACAAGGCAACAGCTCTCCGACCGCCTCGACCAGGCCGTCGCCGCCCACGTCAACCTGGTCCGGGTGTGGGGCGGCGGGCTCTACGAGAGCGACGACTTCTACGAACTGTGCGACGAGAAGGGGCTCCTCGTGTGGCAGGACTTCCCGTTCGCCTGCGCCGCGTACCCGGAGGAGCAGCCGCTGTGGGACGAGGTGGCGGCCGAGGCACGGGAGAACGTCACCCGTCTGGCCCCGCACCCTTCCCTCGTCCTGTGGTGCGGAAACAACGAGAACCTGGAGGGCCACGCCGACTGGGGCTGGCGGAAGGAGCTCGGCGACCGCACCTGGGGCCACGGCTACTACCACCGGCTGCTGCCCGGGATCGTCGCCGAGACCGACCCGACCCGCCCGTACTGGCCGGGATCGCCGTACTCCGGCAGCCCCGAGGCCCATCCGCAGGACCCGGAGCGGGGCACGATCCACATCTGGGACGTGTGGAACCGCGCCGACTACCGGGCGTACGCCGACCGGGTGCCGCGCTTCGTCGCCGAGTTCGGCTTCCAGGGCCCGCCCGCGTACGCCACACTCCGCCGGGCGGTCAGCGGACCGCTCGCCCCGGGCGCCCCGCTCCTGGCCCACCACCAGAAGGCCGAGGACGGCGACGCGAAGCTGCTGCGCGGGCTGGGGGACCACCTGCCGCAGCCCGGCACGGACTTCGACGACTGGCACTGGCTCACCCAGCTCAACCAGGCCCGCGCCGTCGCGTTCGGCATCCGCCACTTCCGCTCCCACGCCCCGTACTGCATGGGCACGATCGTCTGGCAGCTCAACGACTGCTGGCCGGTCGTCTCCTGGTCGGCGGTCGACGGCGACGGCCGCCGCAAGCCGCTCTGGCACGCGCTGCGCGCGGTGTACGAGGACCGCCTGATCGCCGTCCGCGACGGCTCCGTCCACCTGGTCAACGACACGGCGACCCCCTGGACCGGCACCCTCCGCCTGACCCGGCACGCCCTGGACGGCACGGTCCTGGCCGAGGAGGCGCTGCCGGTGGCCACGGCCCCCCGCACCACGACGAGCGTCCCGCTGCCCGCCGCGCTCGCGACCCCCGCCGACCCGGCCCGCGAACTCCTGTCCGCCCGCCTGGACGACACCAGGACCCTGCACTTCCACGAGGAGGACACGCGGCTCGCCCTGCCGCCGGCGCGCTACGGGGTGACGGTGACGGCGGAGGAGGGCGCGCCGGTCCCGGCATACCGCGTCGAGGTGACGGCGGAGACCCTTCTCCGGGACCTCTGCCTCTTCCCCGACCGCCTCCACCCGGACGCCGAGGCCGACACCATGCTCGTCACGCTCCTCCCCGGAGAGAGCACCGCGATCCGGGTCACGGGTGCGGTGCTGGAGGACCCCTCCGCCCTGGCGACCCGCCCGGTGCTGCGGTGCGTGAACGACCGAATCGAGACCTGAAATCAGCCACGAGGTGGCGCGCCCCTGGCGATCGGTGGCGCGCCCCTGGCGAATCGACTGTGTCCGTGCGGCGACTTTCCGTCAATTCGCCCGGCGCCCCCGCACCGCCGCCATCTTGCCCGGGCATGTGGGTATGCCTCCGACGTGCGCTGACGGGGACTCAAGAGATCGATAAATAAGACAACATCGAGCCACTGTTCGGCGGATCCCGCCGGGCCCCCCGGATAGGGTCATGTGCCAACGCGGAGCCGCGCGCCAAGCCCGGATGGTGGAATGCAGACACGGCGAGCTTAAACCTCGCTGCCCCTCGGGGGCGTACCGGTTCGAGTCCGGTTCCGGGCACCATCGCGTACGGGGTCCCAAGCGATCACGGACCCGGAACCGGCCGCCCGGGCCATGGAAGCGGCGACGCCGGACAGCGGGAGTCCACGGGCCGGGAAACCTGATCGGTTTCGGGGCCTCCTCCTGGCAGGTTGTGCGTGTGACCGATTCGGATCAGTTCAAACATGACCTGCGGCTCTATCTCCGGGACGCCCGCGACACCTTCCTCTGGAAGCTCGACGGGCTGTCCGAGTACGACATCCGGCGGCCCCTCACCCCCACCGGTACCAACCTGCTCGGGCTCGTCAAGCATGTGGCCGGGGCCGAGGCGTTCTACCTCGGGACCGCCTTCGGCCGGCCCGTCGACGCGCCGGCGCTGTGGATCACCGGGGACGCCGAGCCGAACGCCGACCTGTGGGCCACGGCCGACGAGTCCCGCGAGGAGATCACCGGGCAGTACCGGCGGGTGTGGGCGCACTCCGACGCGACCGTCGAGGCGTTCGGTCTCGACGCGGTGGGGGTCCTCCCCGGGGAGGGCGGGCCCGAGCTGTCGCTCCACCGCGTCCTCGTCCACCTCGTCGCCGAGACCCAGCGCCACGCCGGGCACGCCGACCTCGTCCGGGAACTGATCGACGGGGCCACCGGGCTGCGGCCGGGGAGCGAGGACACGGCACCCGGTGACGAGGCATGGTGGCGCCGCCACCGGGAACGGGTGGAGGGCGCGGCCCGGGAGGCGGGCGGACGTACCGCAGGGTGACCGCGCACGGCCCGTGCCCGGGGAAAGATCCTCCTTCGGCACGAGGACGATTGCTTTGCCTACCCATTACTCTTGTGGGAAGGCCACGCTGGGTGGCCATGGAGGAGTGAGATGAGGAGCAGCAACCCGGTCTTCTCGCGACGGGGCTTCAGCCGCGACAACGGTTACGCGGGCTTCAACGCGGCACCGCAGGCCGGGGCCCCCGCAGCGGGTACCAACCCGTACGCGCAGGGCACCGCCCCGAACCCGTACGCGACGAACCCCTACGCCCCCACGGGCGCCCCCGCACCGGCCCGTACCGGCGCGATGTCGATCGACGACGTCGTCACCCGTACGGCGATGACGCTGGGCACGGTCGTGCTCGGTGCCGCGCTCGCCTGGGCGCTGCTGCCGGTGGACGAGGCCAACCTCAACAAGTCGTACGGCATCGCCATCGGCGCCGCGCTCATCGCGTTCGTGCTGTCGATGGTCCAGTCCTTCAAGCGCAAGCCCGTACCGGCGCTGATCCTCGCGTACGCCGCCTTCGAGGGTGTCTTCCTCGGCGTCATCTCCAGCGCGGTCAGCACGTACATCGGGCCCGGCGTCGTGATGCAGGCGGTGATGGGCACCATGTGTGTCTTCGCCGGAGTGCTGCTCGCGTACAAGATGCGCTGGATCCGTGTCACCCGCCGGTTCTACGGCTTCGTGATGGCCGCCGCCATGGGCTTCCTGCTCCTGATGGTCGTCAACCTGCTGTTCGCGGCCTTCGGCGGCGGTGACGGCCTCGGCTTCCGCAGCGGTGGCCTCGGCATCCTCTTCGGCGTCATCGGCATCATCCTGGGCGCCTGCTTCCTGGCCCTCGACTTCAAGCAGGTCGAGGACGGCATCGCGTACGGCGCTCCGCGCGAGGAGTCCTGGCTGGCCGCCTTCGGCCTCACCATGACCCTGGTGTGGATCTACCTGGAGATGCTGCGCCTGCTCTCCATCCTCAGCGGCGACGACTGATCGCCCGGGCGGACCCGAAGCGGCCCGCGGTCTCCTTCCGGAGGCCGCGGGCCGCTTCCGTGTGCGCGGGTGGGTAGGGTCGCGGGGTGCTCGATACGACTCCCCTGATCATCGCCGTGGACCGATTCGCCGACCGGCTGCGCGCCGCCCCGCAGAGCAGGCTGCAGCGGGGAGCGGCGGCCCGGGGCCTCGCCGTCGCGCGTGAGCTGTCGGCGCGTGCCCAGCGCGCCGAGGAACCCGGGCGGGAGCCCCGGGTGATGCCGGACGCCGGGGTGTTCGCCGTCGGCGACCAGCTCGTCGTGGCCGGCCGCGACCTGGCCGTGGCACTGGAAACGGCCCCGTCCCAGGAGCTGGACGAGGCCGTGCGATACGTCGGGGAAGCGGCCGCGCGGGCTTTCGAGTAAGGCGCGCGGCACAGGGGGAGGAGCTGCCTCCCCGGGGGCCGGGGGCCGGCGTCGGCGCGTGCTCAGAAGCTCGCTATGACGCGGTCGGCGAGTATGTACACGTTCTCCTCGCCGCACGAGAAGGTCAGCGCGTACGCCCCCGAGACGCCGGAGCCGCCCAGCAGCACCGGGTGCTCGCCCGCGCGCAGCGACTCGGCCAGGCGCTCGGCCGTCTCGCGGTGGCCGGGGGTCATACAGAGCGTCGTACCGTCGGCGAACACGTACACGTCGAGCGTGCCGAGCGGTCCCGGGCGCACGTCGGACAGCTCCGTGCGGCTGTCGGCCAGCTCCTCCAGGCGGTTCACCGTGCGCTCGTGGTCGGTGACGACGGGCGTCTGCACGGGGACGAAGTCGGGGTGCGAGGGGTGGCGGCGGCGGGCCGCGGCCAGCTCGGGGGAGTCCTCGGCGTACTCCGTCTCCGGCAGCTCCGCCAGCCCGGTCAGCTCGTCCAGGGCGTCGGCCGCTTCGAGGTCCATCGCGTCGAGGCCGGCGAAATCGCTCTGGCGGGGCATGAAGAACGGGGCGTCCTCGCCGAGACCGGCCAGCCCGCCCAGCAGGGACGGGGCGTCGGCCGCGTCGCGCGCCTCCTGCGAGGCCCAGAACGCGCGGGCCTCGGCGAGCTCCCGCTCGCGCTCCTCGGCCAGCGCCTCGGTGACGGCCGCGCGTATTTCTTCGGCGGAGGTGGTGTCGTTGCGGGTCTGCGGGGGTACAGCCGCTGTACGGGCGTACCCGTCGGCCAGCTCCTTCCGGAGCGCCGAGACCTGCCTGCGCAGCCCGTGAGCGGCGTGCAGAGCGGCGGCTCCCACAGCCGTGGCGGCGGCGGTGGTCAGCAACAGGGCAATAGGCATGGCGCTCACTGACATACTCCCGGTTTCAATCGATCCCCCGACTTCCTACATCAGCTTGTGCCCTGACGGCACCATGTGTCAGTGCATTACGTCACGAAATGGACAGGACTTTGGGCCCGGTGTAATCCCCTGTTGTAGGTGTGACCTGCGCAAACGAATCTCCCCCAGGACAAAGATCACATCCTGGGGGAGATTCGGTCACGGTCGGGGCTCGGTGGCCCGCAAGGGCCCGGAACCCGCCCTGATCAGCTCAGACGCTCGATGACCATGGCCATGCCCTGGCCGCCGCCGACGCACATGGTCTCCAGACCGAACTGCTTGTCGTGGAACTGGAGGCTGTTGATCAGCGTGCCGGTGATCCGCGCGCCGGTCATGCCGAAGGGGTGGCCGACGGCGATGGCGCCACCGTTGACGTTGACCTTCTCCAGCGGCAGGCCGAGGTCGCGGTAGGAGGGGATGACCTGGGCGGCGAACGCCTCGTTGATCTCGGCGAGGTCGATGTCGCCGACGGTCAGCCCGGCCCGCTTCAGCGCCTGCTTGCTGGCCTCGACGGGGCCATAGCCCATGATCTCGGGGGAGAGGCCGGAGACACCGGTGGAGACGATCCGGGCGAGCGGGGTCAGGCCCAGCTCGCGCGCCTTGGTGTCGGACATGATCACGAGCGCGGCGGCGCCGTCGTTGAGCGGGCAGCAGTTGCCCGCCGTGACCAGGCCGTCCGGGCGGAAGACCGGCTTCAGGCCCTGGACGCCCTCCATCGTGACGCCCGCGCGCGGGCCGTCGTCCTTGGCGACGACGGTGCCGTCCGGCGTGGTCACCGGGGTGATCTCGCGCTCCCAGAACCCGTTCTTCAGGGCCTCCTCGGCGAGGTTCTGCGACCGCACGCCGAACTCGTCCATGTCCTGACGCGTCACGCCCTTCAGCCGGGCCAGGTTCTCCGCGGTCTGGCCCATCGAGATGTAGGCGTCCGGGACCAGGCCGTCCTCGCGCGGGTCGTGCCAGCTCGCACCGGACTCCTCGGCCCGGGCGGCGGTACGCGCCTCGGCCTCCGCGAAGAGCGGGTTGTGCGTGTCCGGCAGGCTGTCCGAGTTCCCCTTGGCGAAGCGGGACACCATCTCGACACCGGCCGAGATGAAGACGTCGCCCTCGCCGGCCTTGATGGCGTGCAGGGCCATGCGGCTGGTCTGCAGGGAGGACGAGCAGTAGCGGGTGACCGTGCAGCCGGGGAGGTGGTCCATCCCCATCTGCACGGCGATGATGCGGCCCAGGTTGTTGCCCTGCTCGCCGCCGGGCAGACCGCAGCCCAGCATCAGGTCGTCGATGTCCTTCGGGTCCAGCTCGGGGACCTTGGCCAGCGCGGTCTGGATGATCGTCGCGGTCAGGTCGTCCGCGCGCAGGTCCTTGAGCGAACCCTTGAAGGCCCGGCCGATGGGCGAACGGGCGGCAGAGACGATCACGGCTTCGGGCATCACGCGGCTCCATGTGGGCTGAGGGCGGACAGGCTGCCTGAAGGATCCGGCAGACCCGGCGGTACGGCACGACTGCTCTGGAAATTACCCGGACGTAGCGCCCGGGTCACCCGACCCGGCATGTGATGCGGGCCTCTTTTCTAAGCGAGCGCTCAGTCAACGCGCCCCTCGCGGGGTGCCGCGCCTCCCTTTTCCGGGGGCCGCTCAGTCGACGCCTCCCTTCCCCGGGGGCCCGCTCAGTCGACGCCTCCCTTCCCGGGCCGCCCGCTCGGCCGGCGGACCCACGCGTGCCTCGGCGAGCCGTCCGCGTCCGGGTCCGGCCGGTGGTCGAGGCGCGTCGAGCCCCCGGGTTCCGGGTGCGGGTGCGGGTGCGGCTCCGTGGCGGCGGGCAGGCGCCGCCGCCTGCGGTGCTTGAGCAGGGCCCAGGGCGCCCGGACCCCCGTGACCTCCGTACCGGCCTCCTTGGCCGCCTGGGAGGCCGCCTTGGCCACCGGCAGCATGTTCTCGCGCCGGGCGCCGTCCAGCCGGTCCGACTCCGGCCACAGGCCGAGCACCGCGCACAGGGTCGGCAGCACCGCCATGGACGCGGTCGCGTACCCCTCGGCCGACGGGTGGTAGTTGTCCGGGCCGAACAGCTCCCGCGGGTTCTCCTCGAACTCCGGGCCCAGCAGATCCCCCAGCGACACCGTGCGCCCGCCCTGCTCCACCGTGCCGATCGTCTGGGCCGCCGCCAGCTGCCGGCTCACCCGCCGGGCCAGCCAGCGCAGCGGCTGGTACACGGGCTCGATCGTGCCCAGATCCGGACAGGTCCCGACCACGACCTCCGCTCCGGCCGTCCGCAGCCTGCGCACCGCCGTCGTCAGGCAGCGCACCGACTGCGTGGCGGGCATCCGGTGCGTCACGTCGTTCGCCCCGATCATGATCACGCACACGTCCGGCGTCCGCGCGGGGTCCGCGAGCATCAGCGAGACCTGCCGCTCCAGATCGTCCGACCGGGCGCCCGGCAACGCGACGTTGCGCAGGTCCACCGGCCGCTCGGACACCGCCGCGAGCCCCGACGCGAGCAGCGCCCCCGGGGTCTGCCCGGCCCGCCGCACCCCCTGTCCGGCCGCCGTGGAGTCCCCGAGCAGCCCGAGGCGCAAGGGCTCCGCCGGGCCCGTGAACGCCACTCCGTACCGTCCGTCCGCGCTCGGCGGGACCGGGGCGATGCCGCCGCCCACCTGCCGCTTCGCCAGCTGAACCTCCGCCAGCAGGACACCCACCGCCGCGGCGCCGAGCAGCCCGATGCCGCCCCCGCCGTAGGCCGCGCCCGCCGCGATCCGCCGTGCCACTCTCGCCGTCGACACAGTCCGGTCCACCTCCTCGTCCCACGTACCGCAGTAGAGCCGTACACAGAGCTACCTGCCCGCTACCGGCCGTTGTTCAATCGCGCCGCCCAATCCCGTGCCCGTACGCATACGCTTGCCGGACCATCTCGGAGATCCCGGAGTACACGGTGCGATACCACGATTCGATGATCAGTCTCGTAGGCAATACCCCGCTGGTGAGGCTGCGCAGTGTCACGGCCGGCATCCAGGCGACAGTCCTGGCCAAGGTCGAGTACTTCAACCCCGGCGGGTCGGTCAAGGACCGCATCGCCCTGCGCATGATCGAGGCCGCGGAACAGAGCGGCGAGCTGAAGCCCGGCGGCACGATCGTCGAACCGACGAGCGGCAACACGGGCGTCGGACTGGCGATCGTCGCGCAGCAGAAGGGGTACAAGTGCGTCTTCGTCTGCCCGGACAAGGTGTCCACGGACAAGATCAACGTACTGCGCGCCTACGGTGCCGAGGTCGTCGTCTGCCCCACGGCGGTCGACCCCGAGCACCCCGACTCGTACTACAACGTCTCCGACCGGCTGGTCCGTGAGACGCCGGGCGCCTGGAAGCCCGACCAGTACTCCAACCCGAACAACCCGCGCTCGCACTACGAGACCACCGGTCCCGAGCTGTGGGAGCAGACGGAGGGGAGGATCACCCACTTCGTGGCGGGTGTCGGGACGGGCGGCACGATCAGCGGCACCGGCCGCTATCTGAAGGAGGCCAGCGACGGCAGGGTCCAGGTCGTCGGCGCCGACCCGGAGGGCTCGGTCTACTCGGGCGGGTCCGGCCGTCCCTACCTCGTGGAGGGCGTCGGCGAGGACTTCTGGCCCTCCGCGTACGACCGCGAGGTCACCGACGAGATCGTCGCCGTGTCCGACAAGGACTCCTTCCAGATGACCCGCCGGCTCGCCAAGGAGGAGGGGCTGCTCGTCGGCGGCTCCTGCGGCATGGCGGTCGTGGGCGCCCTGGAGGTCGCGAAGCGGCTCGGGCCGGACGACGTGGTCGTCGTCCTGCTCCCGGACAGCGGGCGCGGCTACCTGTCGAAGATCTTCAACGACGAGTGGATGGCGGACTACGGCTTCCTGGAGGACACCGGCCCCTCGGCGCGGGTCGCGGACGTGCTGGACCACAAGGCGGGCCCGATCCCCACCCTCGTCCACATGCACCCGGAGGAGACGGTCGGCGAGGCGATCGACGTGCTGCGCGAGTACGGCGTCTCGCAGATGCCGATCGTGAAGCCGGGCGCGGGCCACCCGGACGTGATGGCCGCCGAGGTCATCGGCTCGGTCGTGGAGCGCGAGCTGCTGAACGCCCTGTTCGCCCAGCGCGCCTCGCTCAGCGACCCGCTGGAGAAGCACATGTCGCCGCCGCTGCCGCAGGTCGGCTCCGGCGAACCGGTCGAGGACCTGATGGCGGTGCTCGGCGGCACCGGTGCGGCCGACGCGGCGATCGTGCTGGTGGAGGGGAAGCCGAAGGGCGTCGTCAGCCGCCAGGACCTGCTGGCGTTCCTGGCGAAGGACGCTCCGGCCGGCGCGAAGTAGCCGGGTGGGCGCGCACTTCGCGGAAACGGTACGTGCGCGTCACGTGGCCGCAGCACCCGCTTAACACGGCTCGGGCACATTGGTGGGTGTCGGCGGGGAGACCCGCCGGCACCGGAACGGCGACAACGGACTACGGAGCGGCTCCCGGACCTCCACCGTCGCCCGGACGCGCCATCCGGCCCTGACCCGGACCGCGTCCCTCGCGGGGACCGCCGTCGTCCCGCCCCCTGGGAAACCGGGGGTGCGGCGGTCCCCGCGACTACCGTTCCCCCGATCCCCGCGTGGGGCTCGGGCGTGCTTCCGTCTGCTCTACGCGTGGGGCTCGGGCGTGCTCCCGTCTGCTCTACGCGTGCGGCTCGGGCGTGCTTCCGTCCGCCGCCCAGCTCGCCAGCAGGGCGATGCGCTCGGCGGTCTCCGAACCCGGCTCCGGGGTGTAGACGACCAGCGAGAGATCCGGCTCGCCGGGCACCGCCAGCGTCTCGTACGGCAGGGTCAGCGCGCCCACCACGGGGTGGGCCATCCGCTTCACCCCGTACGTCTTCGCCTTCACCTGGTGGTCCGCCCAGAGCCGGCGGAAGTCCTCGCTCTTCAGCGACAGCTCACCCACCAGCGCCGCGAGCTCCTTGTCGTCCGGGTGCAGCCCCGCGTCCAGCCGCAGATGCGCGACCGTCTCCGCCGCCACCGCCGGCCAGTCCGGATACAGCTCGCGCGCCCCCGGAGCCAGGAACGCCTGGCGCGGCATGTTCCGCTCCGCGGCCGGCATCCCGGAGAAGCCGGAGAGGGCGTCCCCCAGCGCGTTCCACGCCAGCACGTCCATCCGGCGGCCGAGCACGAAGGCGGGCGCCCGGTCGAACATGTCGAGCAGCAGCCGCAGCCCCGGGCGCACCCGGCGCACCGAGGGGCGTGCCTCCTTGCGGGCCTTGGGCCGCGCCACCGTCCGCAGGTACGCGTGCTCCGTTCCGTCGAGGCGGAGCACCCGGGCTATCGCGTCGAGCACCGCGTCCGAGACGCTGGGCCCGCGCCCCTGCTCCAGCCGGATGTAGTAGTCGACGCTCACCCCGGCGAGCTGCGCCACCTCCTCGCGCCGCAGCCCCGGAACACGCCTGCGGCCGTACGAGTTGAGCCCCACGTCCTCGGGGCTGATGCGGGCACGCCGTGAGCGCAGGAAATCTCCGAGTTCGCCGTCCATGGTCCCGATCGTAGGAGAACGGCTTTCGCCCAGCCTGGTACTGGCAGACCCAGGAACAACGCGTCCCTGGGTGGGCGGCGCCCCCCGGAGCAGGGTGGAGCCCGAGCCGGAACACCGGCCGCCACACCACACCAGGGAGCACCCCATGCCGTACGAGAACCTCGCCGACCGCACCGCCGTCATCACCGGAGCCGCCAGCGGCATGGGCGCGGCGACCGCCCGGCTGCTCGCCGCGCAGGGTGTACGGGTGGCCTTGCTGGCCCGCCGCGCTGGCCGGCTGGAGGAGCTGGCCGCGAAGATCACCGCGGACGGCGGTCAGGCCCTCGCCGTCGCCGCCGACATCACCGACCAGGCGTCCGTGGACGCGGCGGCGGACCGGGTGCACGCCGCGTTCGGCCGGGTGGACCTGGTCGTCAACGCGGCCGGGGTGATGCTGCCGAACCCCGTGGACGCGGGGCGCGCGGACGAGTGGCAGCGGATGCTCGACACCAATGTGGCCGGTGCGCTGCGCGTCATCCGGGCCTTCACCGCGGACCTGGTGGCGGTCGCCGCCGACGGCCGCACCGCCGATCTGGTCAACATCTCCTCGATCGGCGCGCACATCACGTTCCCCAACTACGCCGTCTACGGCGCCACCAAGGCCGCGCTCACCTACCTGTCGGCCTCGCTGCGCACCGAACTCGGCCCGCGCGACGTCCGCGTCACCAACATCGAGCCCGGCCTCACCGACTCGGAGCTGGCCGGGCACGTCGACAACGCGGAGCTGAGCGGGCAGCTGGACGGCATGTTCGAGGCGCTGGGCGGCCTCTCGTCCGACGAGATCGCCGACCTCATCGCGTACACCACGAGCCGCGCCCGCCACGTCAACCTGCGTCAGCTGGTCGTGCTGCCGACCCGCCAGGCGTGAGGCTCGGGCTTATCGCGGGCCCTCCCGATGGGGGTTCGGCCCTCCCGGGGCGTGCGGCTCAGCCCTCCCAGTCGGAGGTCGTCCGCCCCTCCGCGCGGCCCCGGAACAGCCGCCTGCCGTGGCCGGTCTGGAACATGTTGACGCCGACGATCCCGAGCCAGGCCACGACGAGCCCGCCGATGCCCGCCTGCGCGGCGCCGATCGCGGACAGCGGGACGGCCAGGACCAGGGAGACCACGCCGAAGCCGTAGCGCTCGCCGAAGTTCCCCAGCGGCCGGTCAGGGGTGCGCGCGCCCCGCGCGACGGCGGTCCGCTCCTCGGCGAGGTGCCGCCGGACCCTGCGGTCGAGCGTGGCGTCGAGCCGCTGCTCCACCTTCTCCAGGAACGATTCCACGAGCGCGGAGTCGTAGTCGGCCCCCAGCTCACCGCGGGCCTGCAAAGTCGCCTTGAGCTCCCTGTCGAGCTCGGTGTCGGGTGCGTCCATGGTTCTCACGGTACGGAGCCGAGGCGGCCGGGGCAGTGGGGCTAGCCCCCGGGTTCCGGGGCCGTCCGTGCGTTCGTGAAAGTCGTCCGTAACATCCGCGTGCGCCCGGGCGTGTAACTGGTGAGAGGCAGTGACAGAGGCAGCAACAGGCGCAGTACTCGGGCAGGACGAGAAGACGGACGGGGGGCCATGACGGCAGGCAGTGAGGATGTGGAGGCGTTCGACGCGTTCTACGCGGCGACCGCCAAACGCCTGGTCGCCACGGTGTACGCGATGACGGGCGATCTGGGGGAGGCGGAGGACGCGGTGCAGGAGGCGTATGTGCGGGCCTGGCAGCGGTGGGACAAGGTGTCCGCCACCGGCGACCCGCTCCCGTGGGTGCGGACCGTGGCGGTGCGGCTGTCGATCAGCACCTGGCGCCGGACGCGCGGAAGACTGCGGGCGCACTTCCGGCACGGGGCACCGGCCGACGTGCCCGGGCTCTCCGAGGACCGGGTGGCGCTGATGGGCGCGCTGGAGGAGCTGAACAGGGACCAGCGGCAGGCGGTGGTGCTGCACCACATGCTCGGCCTGCCCGTGGAGGAGGTGGCCCGGGAGACGGGGGCGTCGAACGGCGCGGTACGGACCCGGCTGCACCGGGCCCGCAGGATCCTCGGCGAAAGGCTCGCCGACACCCCGGCCGTGACGGGGCGCCAGATGACGGTACGGAGTGCGGCGGAGCGGAAGGGGCGGGTGCGGCATGGCTGAGGTCGAGGACCTGATCGAGGACGTCGCCATACGGCTGCCCGGCGCCGAGGACATCCGCGCCCGGGGGCAGCGGCGGCGCACCCGCGCCCGTGCGGTCCGGGGAGGCGCGGCGGGCGCGCTCGTCCTGGCGGCGGCCGGAGCGTGGGGCCTGCTCCTCCCGGCGGACGGGCCCGAGGCCCGGCAGACGGTCACCACCACGACGGCCAACCCCTTCCGGACGGCGGACGGAGAGGTCGTGATGCGCCGGGCCGACGAGCTCCCGGGGTACGCGACCTGGCACTGGAAGGAGGCCGCGAGCCTTCCCGGGGGCGCCGGACCGCGTAGCGACGCCCTGCCCCAGGTGGGGCTCGACGGTGCCTGCCCCGCCTCCTTCGTCCCGGCGGACGAGCCGGGCCAGCAGCGGTACTCCCTGCTCTACGCGGGCAGCGGCCACGCCTTGGCCCAGCACCGGATCATCGAGTACGAGGCCATCACGTCCGCCCGGTCCCAGGTGACGGCCCTGCGCGGGGCGATGGAGCGGTGCGGGCTGCACTCCGCGTCGCCGACCGCGCGGGAGAGGGAGGAGGGCAGCACGGTGTGGTCCGGCACGGTGGACGACGGCCGGACGCTCCGGGTCACCGTGAGGCGGTGGAAGTCCTGGGTGTCGGTCGAGGAGGTGCTGCACGGCACGCCCGCCGGCTGACCGGCCCGGCTGCATATGGACATGCAGACACCTTGCTGGCTGAATGGATTCGTCGGCGCCGGGCCGCGGCGCGGCGGATCTACCGAGGGGACAGGATGAGCGGGAGCAGCCCGGCCGCGCGGTTGCAGGAGCTGTTCGAGGGGCGCCGGCTCACGCCCACGCAGCGGCGCATCGCGCACTCGATGGTGCGCAGGGCCGGAGACGCCCCGTTCCTCTCCAGCGTCGAACTGGCAGAGCTGGCCGGGGTCAGCCAGCCCTCCGTCACCCGGTTCGCCGTCGCGCTCGGATTCGACGGCTACCCCGCGCTGCGCAAGCACCTGCGCGAGGTCGCCCCGGCCGGGTCGGAGGCGGGCGAGGGCGGCGAGACGTACAACGAGTACCAGCAGGCGGTGCTCGGGGAGATCGAGAACCTGCGCCACCTGGCCGAGCTCCTCGCCGACCCGGGGCCCGTCGAGCGGGCGGGCCGACTGCTCGCCGCGTCCCGTCCGCTGCCGGTGCTGGGCCTGCGTGCGGCGTCCTCGCAGGCGCGCGGGTTCGGGTACTTCGCGGCGAAGGTGCACCCGGACGTGCGGGTGCTCGACGAGGGCGGCAGCATGCTGCACGACCGGATCGACGCCGCCCGACGGGCCGGGGCGACGGCGCTGATCTGCTTCGCCCTGCCCCGCCACCCGCGCGAGGTCGTGGACGCCCTCGCGTACGCGCGCGGCCAGGGGCTCACCGTGGTGTCGGTGGCCGACTCCGCGTTCGCGCCGGTGGCCCGCCACAGCGACCTGCTCATCCCGGCTGCCGTGGGCACCGGCCTCGCCTTCGACACCGCCTGCGCCCCGATGCTGCTGGGCCGGGTCCTCCTGGAGGCCATGTGCGACGCCCTGCCCGACGCCCAGGCCCGCCTGGAGGAGTTCGACGCGGGGGCGGCGGCGCGGGGGCTGTTCGTGGAGTAGCGCGTGGGGCGGGACCGGACCCCGGTCCCGCCCCGGCGGCGGAGCCGCTGCCTCAGACCTCCAGGTCCGCCTCGATCTTCTTCAGCTGGTGGCGGGCCATCGCCAGGTTCGCCCGGCCGGCGTCGAGGACCAGGTAGAGGAACAGGCCGTTGTTGCCGCGGGTCTTGAGGAGGCGGATCAGGTGGTACTGGGTGCCCAGGGTGATGAGGATGTCCTCGATCTCGTCCTTGATGCCCAGGTGCTCCATGGTGCGGAGCTTGGCGCGTACGACGTCGGTGTTGCCGGCCGCCGCGACCTCCAGGTTGAAGTCCTTGCCGCCGCCGAGCGTGCCCAGCGCCATGCCGCTCGTGTAGTCGACGAGGGCGACACCGGTGGTGCCCTCGATGGACGACATCGCTTCCTTCAGTGACGCTTCGGTGTTCGCCATGAGTGGTGCTCCCTTTCTCTGACCGGCCACTGCGGCCGGTTCCGTTGCGTGGTGCGGGTGGTGCGCGAGACGTCAGTGGGCTCAGGTCGGGCGTTGCGGCAGGGCGCCCGGCTGCTGCGGGGCGCGTGGCGCGGGGGCCGGCTGCGGGGCCCGGGCCAGGGCGCGGTCGATCAGTTCGCCGACACGGGAGCCGGCCCGGCGGCCCTCCAGATGGAGGCGGCCGACGTTGATCCGGTCCTCGGCGAGCAGGGTCAGGACGGCCTGGGACCCTGCCGCGTACGTCGCGATGTAGCCCGTCTCGCCGCGTACGAGGAGCTCGCGGAAGCCGTTGCGCCCGGTCGCCTCGGTCATCCGGATCGCGACGCCGAGCGCGGCGGCGGTGAGCGCGGCGACCCCCTCGGCCTCGACGCCCGGGGTGTCGTGCGCCAGGACGAGCCCGTCGGTGCTGGCCGCCAGGGCGCCGGAGAGGAGCGGGACCCGTGCCCGTAACCGCTGGAGCTCGGCGAGGACGTCCTGCGCTTCGGCTTCGGGCACCATCAGCTGTCTCCTTCCGGCACGCTGTCTGAGCGCGCGTATCACAGGGCCTCCAATGCGTCTCGGAGCCGGCGCAGCAGGGCGACGTCGGGGTCGGCCGTGACCTCGGGGAACGCGGTCCGGCCCGGGTCCGGGGCGCCCGGGGCCGCAGGCGGCACCGGCTCGACCAGACCGGCCGCCGCGAGCCGCCGCAGGTCGACCAGGACGTGGAACGCGGACCTGCCGAGCTCCTGCGCGATGCCGGTGGCCGTACGCACCCCGTCCACGCGCTCCAGCACGCGGCGCCGCCCCACCGGCACGGGCGCGTCGGACG
>NZ_JAAGNI010000182.1 GCF_010550605.1 Streptomyces sp. SID9727 | reverse complement strand
CGACGGCCACCGCAGGGATCGCGGTCCCGCGCCGGGGCCTCGCGGAGCTGTCGGACGCCTGGCACGAGGCGTCCGGGTCGGCCCGGGCCGCGGCGGCGGAGACCCGGTACGGCCCGGTCGCCGACTGGACGGCCATCGGCCCGTACCGCACGCTGACCGCGCTCGCCCCGGACGCCCTGCCCGATCCGGCCGTGCGCCCGCTGCTGACCCCGGCGCAGCGGGACCTGGCCCGCACCGCGGAGGTGTTCCTGGACTGCGCGGGCCAGGCGTCCCGGACCGCTGCCGAGCTGGGCATCCACCGCCAGACGCTGTACTACCGGCTCTCCCGCGTCCAACAGCTCACCGGCCTCGACCTGAACGATGGCGAGGACCGGCTGCTGCTCCACATGGCCCTGAAGGCGGCCCGGCTCTGAGGCTCAGCTCGCGGGGCCGCGCCCTTCCAGGACGGCCTTCAGGCCGTCCGTCAGGTCCTGGGCGGACGGGGCCGAATCGGGGTCCATCAGCCACTGGACCATGACCCCGGCCAGAAGGGCCTGGATGAAGAGGCCGGCGACGCGGGCGCGCTCGGGGTCGGTCTCCGGGTCGATGCCCAGCATGCCCTCGGCGAGTCCCTCGCGTCCGGCCTGCTGTGGTCCGATGAGGGCCTTGCGCAGCTCGGGGTCGGAGTCGAGCCGGGAGATGATCTCCATCTGGAGCTGCCAGACGGCCCGGGTCTGCTCATAGGTCCCGATCACCCGCTCCCAGGTCTCGCGGAACTGGTCGAGCGGCGCGGCGGGGACCTCCGCCGTCGCCCCCTCGGCGCCCTCCCCGTCCGGGGTGAACCGCTCGCCCCACTCCTCGGTCAGCTTGATGAACGCGAGGTTCAGCAGCGCGTCCTTGGAGCCGTAGTGGTAGCCGATGGAAGCGAGGTTCGTGCCCGACGCGGCCACGATGTCGCGCGCCGTGGTGCGCGCGTACCCCTTCTCCAGCAGGCAGCGCTTGGCGCCTTCGAGCAGATCCTCACGATGTCCCATGACAGCAGCGTACCCGGCATGCAGACGTTTGTGTAAGACGCGCGTCTACATACCGGGTGCGGGCGGGACCCGTGAGGTCCGCGAGGTCAGTCGGTGAGGTTCACCGAGCGGGCCGAGGCGGCGCCGATCTCCGAGGAGATCTCGGTCAGCACGGCCGCCGGGACGTCGTCGTCCACGGTGAGGACGACCAGCGCCTCGCCGCCCACGTCGGCGCGGGAGACCTGCATGCCCGCGATGTTCAGACCGGCCTCACCGAGGATCCGGCCGACCGTGCCGACGACGCCGGGGCGGTCGTCGTAGCGGAGCACGATCATGTGGTCGGCGAGCGCCAGGTCCACGTCGTGCTCGCCGATCGCGACGATCTTCTGGAGGTGCTTGGGGCCGGCCAGCGTGCCGGAGACGGACACCTCCTGGCCGTCGGCCAGGGTGCCCCGGACGGTGACCACGTTGCGGTGCTCGGGCGACTCGGAGCTGGTGGTGAGGCGCACCTCGACACCGCGCTCCTGCGCGAACAGCGGGGCGTTGACATAGGAGACGGTCTCGTCGACGACGTCCTCGAACACGCCCTTGAGCGCGGAGAGTTCGAGCACCTTGACGTCGTGCTGGGTGATCTCGCCGTAGACCTCGACGTCGAGGCGGGCGGCGACCTCGCCGGCCAGCGCGGTGAAGATCCGGCCCAGCTTCTCGGCGAGCGGCAGGCCGGGGCGCACGTCCTCGGCGATGACGCCGCCCTGGACGTTGACCGCGTCCGGGACCAGCTCACCGGCGAGGGCGAGGCGCACCGACTTGGCGACCGCGATGCCCGCCTTCTCCTGGGCCTCGTCGGTGGAGGCGCCGAGGTGCGGGGTGCAGACGACCTGGTCGAACTGGAAGAGCGGCGAGTCCGTGCAGGGCTCCTTCGCGTACACGTCGAGGCCGGCGCCGGCGACGCGGCCCTCCTTGAGCGCGGAGGCCAGCGCCTCCTCGTCCACGATGCCGCCGCGCGCGGCGTTGACGATGCGCACGGTGGGCTTCACCTTGTGCAGCGCCTCGTCGCCGATCAGACCCAGCGTCTCCGGGGTCTTCGGAAGGTGCACGGTGATGAAGTCGGCGACCTCCAGCAGCTCGTCCAGCGAGAGGAGCTTGACGCCCATCTGGGCGGCACGCGCGGGCTGCACATAGGGGTCGTAGGCGACGATCTTCATGCCGAAGGCGGACATGCGCTGGGCGACCAGGACGCCGATGCGGCCGAGGCCGACGACGCCGAGGGTCTTCTCGCTGAGCTCGACGCCGGTGTACTTCGAGCGCTTCCACTCGCCGTTCTTCAGGGCGGTGTTCGCCTGCGGGATGTGGCGCGCGGTGGCCACGAGGAGGCCGCAGGCCAGCTCGGCGGCGGTGACGATGTTGGAGGTCGGGGCGTTCACGACCATGACGCCGGCCTTGGTGGCGGCGGAGACGTCGACGTTGTCCAGACCGACGCCCGCGCGGGCGACGACCTTCAGCTTCTTCGCGGCGGCGATGGCCTCGGCGTCGACCTTGGTGGCGGAGCGCACCAGGATGGCGTCGACATCGGCGATGGCGGGGATGAGCTCGGCGCGGTCCGCGCCGTTGCAGTGCCGGATCTCGAAGTCCGGGCCCAGGGCGTCCACCGTGGCGGGCGACAGCTCTTCAGCGATGAGTACGACAGGTTTCGAGCTCACGTGAGTCCTCACAGATCCAGTGCGGACGGCCGTCCCGACGGCCGCAGGCGTGGAGGGGCTTGCCGCGTGGAAGACGCACGACACTGTGGGCCTGACGCGTGTATGTGGAGCAGTGTAGTCATGCGCGAGACCCCGATCAGCGCCCCTGGGAAGGATCACCCGCACGAGTGCGTGGGCCCCGGGGGCGGGGGTGACCCGCCCCCGGGGCTCGGGGCTTACGCGTCCTCGTCGTTGACCCAGCTCATGAGCTTGCGCAGCTCACGGCCGGTGGTCTCCAGGAGGTGGTTCTCGTCGGCCTTCTTGTACTCGTTGTACTTGGGCAGACCGTTGTGGTACTCGGCCATCCAGTTCTTGGCGAAGGTGCCGTCCTGGATCTCGGCGAGAACCTTCTTCATCTCGGCCTTGGTGGCGTCCGTGATGATGCGCGGGCCGGTGACGTAGTCGCCCCACTCGGCGGTCTCCGAGATGGACCAGCGCATCTTCTCCAGGCCGCCCTCGTACATGAGGTCCACGATGAGCTTCAGCTCGTGCAGGCACTCGAAGTAGGCGATCTCCGGCTGGTAACCGGCCTCGGTCAGGGTCTCGAAACCGGCCTTGACCAGGGCGGCGGTGCCACCGCAGAGGACGGCCTGCTCGCCGAAGAGGTCGGTCTCGGTCTCCTCGGTGAAGGTCGTCTTGATGACGCCGGCGCGGGTGCCGCCGATGCCCTTGGCGTACGAGAGGGCGAGCGCCAGGCCGTTGCCCGAGGCGTCCTGCTCGACGGCCACGATGCACGGAACGCCGCGGCCCTCCTCGTACTGACGGCGGACCAGGTGGCCCGGGCCCTTGGGGGCGACCATGCAGACGTCGACGTCGGCCGGCGGCTTGATGAAGTCGAAGCGGATGTTCAGGCCGTGGCCGAAGAACAGCGCGTCGCCCTTCTTCAGGTTGTCCTTGATGGACTCCTCGTAGACCTGGGCCTGGATCGGGTCCGGGACGAGGATCATGATGACGTCGGCCTCGGCGGCGGCCTCGGACGGGGTCACCACGCGCAGGCCCTGCTCCTCGGCCTTGGCCTTGGACTTGGAACCCTCGTGCAGACCGACACGGACGTCGACACCCGAGTCACGCAGCGACAGCGCGTGGGCGTGGCCCTGGCTGCCGTAGCCGATGACCGCGACCTTGCGGCCCTGGATGATGGACAGGTCGGCATCGTCGTCGTAGAACAGCTCGGCCACTGGGTCTTCTCCTTGGTGTGCAGGTGTTGCGTCCCACCGTACGGCGGGGTGCGTCAGATACGTTTTCGGGTCTCGCCATACGAGCGGCGTCGGCAGGACGGCGGGTCCCGGGGGTTTACGCCGTGCGGTCGAGGGCGCGCAGGGACCGGTCGGTGATCGAGCGCGCGCCGCGCCCTATGGCGATGGTGCCGGACTGGACGAGTTCCTTGATGCCGTACTGCTCCAGCATCTTGAGCATCGCCTCCAGCTTGTCGGCGCCGCCGGTCGCCTCGATCGTGACGGCCTCGGGCGAGACGTCGACGGTCTTGGCGCGGAACAGCTGGACGATCTCGACGATCTGGGAGCGGGTCTCGTTGTCGGCGCGGACCTTCACCAGGACGAGCTCGCGCTGGATCGCAGCGGACGGCTCGAGTTCGACGATCTTGAGGACGTTGACCAGCTTGTTGAGCTGCTTGGTGACCTGCTCCAGGGGCAGGTCCTCGACATTCACGACGATGGTGATGCGGGAGATGTCGGGGTGTTCGGTGGTGCCGACCGCGAGCGAGTCGATGTTGAAGCCGCGGCGGGAGAACAGGGCGGTGATCCGGGCCAGGACACCGGGCTTGTTCTCGACCAGGACGGAGAGCGTGTGCTTGGTGGACATGGAGTCGGTCTCTCTCTGTCTCTCAGTCGTCTTCGTTGTCGCCGAAGTCGGGACGGACGCCCCGGGCGGCCATGACCTCGTCGTTGGAGGTGCCGGCGGCGACCATCGGCCACACCATGGCGTCCTCGTGGACGATGAAGTCGATGACGACCGGGCGGTCGTTGATCGCGTTCGCCTCGGCGATGACCTTGTCCAGGTCGGCCGGGTCCTCGCAGCGGATCGCGTAGCAGCCCATGGCCTCGGAGAGCTTCACGAAGTCCGGGACGCGGGTGCCCTTGTTGGGCGGGGTCTCGCCGTCCGGGCCCGCGTGCAGCACGGTGTTGGAGTACCGCTGGTTGTAGAACAGGGTCTGCCACTGGCGGACCATCCCGAGCGCGCCGTTGTTGATGATGGCGATCTTGACCGGGATGTTGTTCAGGGCGCAGGTGGTGAGCTCCTGATTGGTCATCTGGAAGCAGCCGTCACCGTCGATCGCCCAGACCGTGCGGTCGGGCATGCCGGCCTTGGCGCCCATCGCGGCGGGGACCGCGTAGCCCATGGTCCCGGCGCCGCCGGAGTTGAGCCAGGTGGCGGGCTGCTCGTACTGGATGAAGTGCGAGGCCCACATCTGGTGCTGCCCGACGCCCGCGGCGAAGATCGTGTCCGGCGGGGCGAGCTCGCCGATGCGCTGGATGACCTGCTGCGGCGAGAGGCTGCCGTCCTCGGGCAGGTCGTAGCCGAGCGGGTAGGTCTCGCGCCAGCGGTTGAGGTCCTTCCACCAGGCGCTGTAGTCGCCGGTGTTGCCCTCGGTGTGCTCGGCCTGGACCGCCTGGACGAGGTCGGCGATGACCTCGCGGGCGTCGCCCACGATCGGGACGTCGGCGGCGCGGTTCTTGCCGATCTCCGCCGGGTCGATGTCGGCGTGGACGACCTTGGCGTACGGGGCGAAGCTGTCGAGCTTGCCGGTGACGCGGTCGTCGAAGCGGGCGCCGAGGGCGACGATCAGGTCGGCCTTCTGGAGCGCGGTGACGGCGGTGACCGCACCGTGCATGCCGGGCATTCCCACGTGCAGCGGGTGGCTGTCGGGGAAGGAGCCGAGCGCCATCAGGGTGGTGGTGACGGGCGCTCCGGTCAGCTCGGCCAGCACCTTGAGTTCGGCGGTGGCCCCGGCCTTGATCACGCCGCCGCCCACGTAGAGCACCGGGCGCTTGGCCTGGGTGATGAGCTTGGCGGCCTCGCGGATCTGCTTGGCGTGCGGCTTGGTCACCGGGCGGTAGCCGGGCAGGTCCATGACCGGCGGCCAGCTGAAGGTGGTCTTCGCCTGGAGCGCGTCCTTGGCGATGTCCACCAGGACCGGGCCCGGGCGGCCGGTGGAGGCGATGTGGAACGCCTCGGCGATCGTGTGCGCGATGTCCTCGGCGCGGGTGACCAGGAAGTTGTGCTTCGTGATCGGCATGGTGATGCCGCAGATGTCGGCTTCCTGGAAGGCGTCCGTACCGATGGCGCCGGAGGCCACCTGACCGGTGATCGCGACCATCGGAACGGAGTCCATGGCCGCGTCCGCGATCGGGGTGACGAGGTTGGTGGCGCCGGGGCCCGAGGTGACCATGCAGACGCCGACCTTGCCGGTGGCCTGCGCGTAGCCGGTGGCCGCGTGACCCGCGCCCTGCTCGTGCCGGACCAGGATGTGACGGACCCGGGTGGAGTCCATCAGCGGGTCGTAGGCGGGGAGAATGCAGCCGCCGGGGAGGCCGAATACGGTGTCGGCCCCGACTTCCTCGAGCGAGCGGATGAGGGACTGCGCGCCCGTGAGGTGCTCAACGGAGGCGGCGGGCGATCCGCCGGTACGGGCCCGCGGCTGGGGATGGTGGGCCCCTGTGGCCTGCTCGGTCATCGGCATTCTCTTCTCGAAGCTGAGGTTTTTGCGAGTGTTTTACGACGTTTTGCCTGGTCCGGTGCAACAAAAAACCCCTCGTGCCGTGAGGCAAGCGAGGGGAGCGCGCCGGTGCGGTCCGCAGGGTGTCATGGAGGGACCCTGCTTCAGCCGACGCGCTTTCCAAGTACGAGAATTCGGGTGCGCATGGCATTGACCCTCTCTCCGACGCACGCGGAGTGTCAAGTGGGTGGGACGGGTGTCTCACCATGTGAGCGGGTCAGGGACGGGACCGCGCCCCCCGTGAGAACCGGCTGCGCGGGCATTCCGGCGGGCACCGGGAACGTCCCGCGGACCAGGGCGCGGCGCAGCCGGTACTCGTCCAGCGGCCCCGAGAAGGCCGCGCCCTGGCCGTGCGTACAGCCCATGGCGCGCAGGGCGAGGACCTGCTCCGGGACGTCCACGCCGTCGGCCACGGACTGCATGCCGAGGTCGCAGGCGATCCGGAGCAGCCCGCTGGTGATCTTGTGCAGCCGGGCCGACTCCACGACGCCCTCCACCAGGCCCCGGTCCAGCTTGAGCACGTCGATCGGGAGGCGGCGCAGGGCGTTGATCGCGGCGTAGCCGCTGCCGAAGCCGTCGAGGGCGATCCGCACGCCCAGCCGGCGCAGCGCGGCCAGGCGCTGTTCCAGCTCCTCGAAGGGAACCCGGGGGTCGCTGTCCGCGACCTCGATCATCAGCGCCCCGGACGGCAGCCCGTGCCGCGTGAGCAGCGCCTCGACGGAACCGGCCGGGGAGCCCCGGTCGAGCAGCCTCCGGGCCGGGAGCCGGACGGACACCGCCGTCCGGTGGCCCGCCCTGGCCCGGTCGGCGGCCTGCTCGACGGCCTCTTCGAGGAGCCAGCGGCCCAGCTCGGCGGTGCGGTCGCCGTCCTCGGAGATGCGCAGGAACTCGGCGGGCGTGAACAGGATGCCCTGGGCGGAGCGCCAGCGGGCCTGGGCGGCGACAGCGGCGATCCGGCCGGTGGCCAGGTGCACCACGGGCTGGTGGAGGAGCGCGAACTCGCCGTCCCGCAGGGCCCCGCGCAGCCGGGTCGCCAGCTCGGAGCGGCGGACCACGTCAGCCTGCATCTGCGGGGCGTACAGCTCGACGCGGTTCTTGCCGCCGGCCTTGGCGCGGTACATGGCGAGGTCCGCGTTGCGCATGAGGTCGTTGGGGGTGATGCCGGGCTCGGCGAAGGCGACGCCGATGGAGGCGGTGACGCGGACCTCGCCGTCGCCGACGCGGTAGGGCTCGGAGAGCGTGAGGCGCAGCCGGTCGGCGATCTCGTGGACCTGGCACTCGCGGGCGTCCTGCTCGCGGCCGGCGTCGCCGACGATGAGGGCGGCGAACTCGTCGCCCCCGAGGCGGGCGGCGGTGTCCCCCGAGCGGACGGACTCGTGGAGGCGGCGGGCGGCCTGGACGAGCAGTTCGTCGCCCGCCTGGTGGCCGAGCCGGTCGTTGGCCGCCTTGAAGCCGTCCAGGTCGATGAAGAGGACGGCGGTGCCCGCGTCCCCGGCGCGGCGGCCGGAGAGCACCTGGCGGACCCGGGCGGTGAACAGGGCCCGGTTGGGCAGGTCGGTGAGCGGGTCGTGTTCGGCGTTGTGCTGCAACTGGGCCTGGAGCCGCACGCGTTCGGTGACGTCCCGGCTGTTGAGGAGCAGGCCGCCCTGGTGGCGGTTGACGGTGGACTCGACGTTGAGCCAGTCGCCGGAGCCGGACCGGAAACGGCACTCGATGCGCGTGGCGGGCTCCTCGCCCGGCGGGGCGGCGAGGAAGCGCCGGACCTCGTGGACGACGCGGCCGAGGTCGTCGGGGTGGATGACCGAGGACAGCTCGGCGCCGACCAGCTCGTCCGCGTCCCGCCCGTAGACACCGGCGGCGGCGGGGCTGACGTAGCGCAGGACACCGCTGGGCGCGGCGATCATGATGACGTCGCTGGAGCCCTGCACCAGGGAGCGGAAGTGGTTCTCCTTCTGGGCCAGTTCCTGGGTGAGGGCGATGTTGTCGAGGAGCATGATGCCCTGGCGGACCACGAGCGCGAGGACCACCGCGCATCCGGTGAGGACGACGACGCGGTCCACCCGGCGGCCCTCGATCACGTTGTACAGGATGCCCAGGGTGCAGACGGCCGCGGCGAGATACGGGGTCAGCGCGGCCAGTGAGCCGGCGATGGGGCGGCTGGCGGTGGGCGGGACGCCCGGGTCCTCGCCCTCGGCCCGGTCCCGGACGGCGTTCTCCGCGTCGCGCGCGGCACCCCAGGGGGCATACGCGAGGAGCAGCGAGCCGGCGAACCAGCCGGCGTCGAGCAACTGGCCCGAGTGGTAGGTCTGGCGGAGCAGCGGCGAGGTGAACAGGGCGTCGCACAGCACGGTCAGGGCGAGCGCGGCGATGGCGGTGTTCACCGCGGCGCGGTTGACGCTGGAGCGCCGGAAGTGCAGGGCGAGGACCATCGAGACGAGCACGATGTCGAGCAGCGGGTAGGCCAGCGAGAGTGCGGCGCGGGCCACGCTGTCGCCCTCGACGTCCGCGACGTGCGCGGTGTGGGCGAGGGCGAGGCTCCAGGACAGCGTGAGCAGCGAGCCGCCGATCAGCCAGGAGTCGAGGGCCAGGCAGACCCAGCCGGCGCGGGTGACGGGCCGCTTGGCGAGGACGAGGAGTCCGACGATCGCGGGCGGCGCGAAGCAGAGGAAGAAGACGTCGGCGAGGGACGGGCTCGGGACGCGGACCTCGCGCACGCACTCGTACCAGCCCCAGACGGCGTTGCCCGCGCAGGCCATCAGCGAGGAGAGCGCGAACAGCAGCCAGGCCGGGCGGAACCTCGGATCGGCGACGCGGGCGAAGAGGAAGCAGGAGACGGCGGCGGCGAGGGCGGCGGCGCTCAGGCCGAAGTCCCCCATGAACAGGGCGACCTGGGCCGAGCCCCAGCCGGTGGCCGCGCCCACCGCGTAACCGCCGCAGACGAGGCCGAGGACGAGCTGCGGGAGCAGCGCGGAGGTACGGCCCGGCCCGGACTGCCGGGCGAGGAACGCTCCGCGGGTGCTCGCCGGGGCGCTCACCGCGGGCCTCCCGAGGCCCCCGGCCGGCTGCGGCGCCGGCTCACCGGGCCCTCCGCCCGCCGTCGTCGGCCCCGTCGTGTCGGATCGTTCGCCCATCGGCCGTCCATCGCCCGTCGCCCCCTCGCGTGTGACTGGCTCCCCGGCGCCGTCCCTGCCACGGCGCGACACCCCTTTCGGGACGATACACCAGACTCGTCACTCAGGGACATAGTTCCTCTACTCTCCGTGACGACCTGCGGAGTTGTGGCCACGGAGGGGAGCCGGACGTGCTCGTTGCGTGGTCAGCCGGTGGTGCGTACGACGTTGTCCAGCGGCTGCCCCGCGGCGAAGCGGGTGAGCTGTCCGGCGATCAGCCGCTTGGCTCGCGGCAGGAACGCGGAGGTGCTGCCGCCGACGTGCGGGGTGATGAGGACGTTCGGAGCATGCCAGAGGGGATGGCCGGAAGGCAGCGGTTCCGGGTCGGTGACGTCGAGGGCGGCGCGCAGCCGGCCGGACCGGAGTTCGGACAACAGGGCCTCGGTGTCGACCACTCCGCCCCGCGCGACGTTGACCAGGAGCGCCCCGTCGCGCATCGCGGCGAGGAACTCCGCGCCCACCAGCCCCTGCGTGGAGGGGTTCAGCGGGGTGGACAGGACGACCACGTCGGCCTCGGGCAGCAGGGCCGGGAGGTCGTCGAGTGTGTGTACGGGGCCGCGTGCGGTTGTCCGTGCGGAGCGCGCGACGCGTGCGACCCGCGCGCACTCGAACGGCGCGAGCCGGTCCTCGATGGCCGCGCCGATCGATCCGTACCCCACGATCAGCACGGACTTGTCGGCGAGCGCCGGGTAGAAGCCGGACCGCCACTCCTCGTCGTCCTGGCCGCGCACGAAGCCGGGGAGGCCGCGCAGCGAGGCCAGGATCAGCGCGAGGGCCAGCTCGGCGGTGGACGCCTCGTGGACGCCCTTGGCGTTGCACACCCGCACGCCCGCGTGCAGTCCGGCGAGGCCCGGCTCGACGTGGTCGGTGCCCGCCGACAGCGTCTGCACGACCTGGACGCGGCTCATCGCACCGAGCGGCCGGACCGCGACCTCCATGCCCTTCATGTAGGGGACGACGTAGTAGGCGCAGTCGGCGGGGTCGGCCGGGTAGTCCTTCCCGCCGTCCCAGAAGTGGTACGTCAGGCCCTCGGGGAGCCCTTCGATCCCGTCGGCCGGGAGGGGCAGCCAGACCTCGGGGGCGGGGGCGGAATGCGTGGTGGAAGTCATGGTCAGGAGGCTATGCGAAGCCCTCCGGGACGCAGAGGTTAGGTTGTTGTGGGTGCGAGGCCGTGCCCGTGCGGTCCCGTCGCACGCCCGGAGGCCGGACGGGACCGCACGGACACGGCCCAGGGAGGGGTTCGGGGAGTTGGAGCGCAGGAGTCTCGGTGCGGCGGCGCTCGCCGTGGGTGCGGTCGGTCTCGGCTGCATGCCGATGAGCTGGGCGTACAGCGCCTCGCAGCAGCGGGGCGACCGTGCGCTGCGGGCGGTGCACGCGGCGCTGGACGCGGGCGTCGATCTGCTCGACACCGCCGACATGTACGGCCCCTTCACCAATGAGCTGTTGGTGGGGCGGGCGCTGAAGGGCCGTCGGGCCGAGGCGTTCGTGTCCACCAAGTGCGGTCTCCTGGTGGGGGATCAGCACATCGTGGCCAACGGCAGGCCAGGATACGTGCGCCGGGCCTGCGACGCCTCGCTGCGGCGGCTCCAGACCGATGTGATCGACCTCTACCAGCTCCACCGCGCCGACCCCGAGGTACCCGTCGAGGAGACGTGGGGCGCGATGGCGGAGCTGGTGAGCGCGGGCAAGGTGCGGGCGCTGGGCCTGTGCGCGGTCGGCGCGCGGGCGTCGCGGCGTTCGGGCGCCCGGACGCACGACGGAACGATCCGGCAACTGGAGCGGGTGCAGCAGGTGTTCCCGGTCAGCGCGGTGCAGGCGGAGCTGTCGGTGTGGTCGCCGCAGGCGCTGGAGTCGCTGCTGCCGTGGTGCGCGGCCCGGGGCGTGGGATTCCTGGCCGCGATGCCGCTGGGCAACGGCTACCTCACGGGGACGCTGACGCCGGGGCAGGGGTTCGAACCGGAGGACCTGCGGGCCCGGCATCCCCGGTTCACGGCCGAGATGATGGCGGCGAACCAGCCGTTGGTGGTGGGGCTGCGCCGGGTCGCCGAACGACACGGGGCGACGCCCGCGCAGGTGGCCCTGGCCTGGGTGCTGCACCAGGGGCCCCAGGTGGTGCCGGTGCCCGGAACGAAGCGGGAGGACTGGGCGGTGGAGAACGCGGGCGCGTCCGGGCTGGCCCTGACGGAGCACGATCTGGCGGAGATCGACCGGCTGCCGGCGCCGCGCGAGTCCTGGGACTAGCTTGATCCTTAACCTGTCCGGCGGATCTCCGTGGATCAGCCCGCGAAGATCCGCCGGACAGGCCCTGGACGCACGGCCTCCGCCGGACCGGAAAGCGCCCCGGTCCGCGCCCGCTCGGTGTAAGAACGGGGGACAGGCGGCCGTTGAAGGGACAGGTGTGGTGTTGGGATCAGTGCAGGGCTCCGAGGGGCGTACGGGGCGGGGCCGGGGCGGCCCCAGGGCACGGCGGGGTGCGGTGGCCGTGCTGGCGGCCGGGGCCCTGCTGATGGCCGCCGGGTGCGGCTCCGACGGGGACACGGGAAGTCCGGTGGGCGCGAGTTCACCGGCGCACTCCCCCTCCGGGCCGGCCTCCGGGTCCCCCTCCCCGTCGCCGTCCGTCTCGCGCCCCCCGGCCGACCAGCCCCCGGCCAAGGGCTCGGCGAAGGTGGTCTCGACGCTCGCCGAGGGGCTGAACTCCCCGTGGGGGCTGGCCGCGCTCCCCGGCGGTGACCTCCTGGTGGGCTCCCGGGACAAGGGCACCATCACCCGCATCGACGCGGAGACCGGCAAGAAGAAGCTCCTCGGCACGGTCCCCGGGGTCGCCCCGGCCGGCGAGGGCGGGCTGCTCGGCCTCGCCGTATCGCCCGACTTCGGCACGGACCACCAGGTGTACGCGTACTTCACCACCGCGTCGGACAACCGCATCGCACGCATGATCTACGACGAGAACGGCTCCCCCGGCCAGTTGCTCGGCGCCCCGGACACCATTCTGCGCGGCATCCCCAAGGGCCAGATCCACAACGGCGGCCGGATCGCCTTCGGGCCCGACCGCGCGCTGTACGCGGGCACGGGCGAGACGGGCGACGAGGGCCGGGCCCAGGACAAGGAGTCCCTGGCGGGCAAGATCCTGCGGATGACGCCCGACGGCGAGCCGCTGCACGGCAACCCGGAGGGCGACTCCGTGGTGTATTCGTACGGGCACCGCAATGTGCAGGGTCTCGCCTGGGACGCGGAGAAGCGGCTGTGGGCCTCCGAGTTCGGCCAGGACACCTGGGACGAGCTGAACCTGATCGAGCCGGGCGGCAACTACGGCTGGCCGGACGTCGAGGGCACCGCGCACGAGGAGGGCTTCCGCGACCCGGTCGCCCAGTGGAAGACCTCCGAGGCGTCGCCCAGCGGCATCGCGTACGTCAAGGGCTCCATCTGGATGGCGGGACTGCGGGGCGAGCGGCTGTGGCGCGTCCCGCTCTCCCGCGAGGACGGGGCGGCGAAGGAGCCGCTGGCCGACCCGCAGGCGTTCCTGGAGGGCGAGTACGGCCGGCTGCGCACGGTCCTCGCGGCGGGCGGCGACAAGCTGTGGCTGGTCACGAGCGAGACGGACAGCCGGGGCACGCCGAAGCCGGGGGACGACAGGATCCTGCTGGTGCGGGTCACCTAAGGGCTGTCCCGCAATTCCCGGCGGACGCTTCACCGCTGCTCCGGTACCGGATACAGCCGCAGCCGGTGGGCCAGGGCGGCGGCCTCGCCGCGGCCGGTCACGCCCAGCTTGGCCAGGATGTTGGAGACGTGGACGCTCGCGGTCTTCGGCGAGATGTACAGCTCCTCGGCGATCCGGCGGTTGGTGAGGCCCGCCGCGACCAGCCGGTGCACGTCCTGCTCGCGGGGGGTCAGCCCGAAGGACTCCACCGCGGCCGCCGCGGACCGCAGTTGCTCGTCGGAGGGGTCCCGGGCGGGCCCGGGCCCGTCCGGGACGACGACCGCGGCCGGTATCTCCTCGGCGCCGCCGCCCGCGCCGGCCAGGGCGATGCGGGCGCGGCCGGCCAGCAGTTCGATGGTCTCGGTGAGCGGGCGGGCCCCGAGCCGGACGGCGGTGGTGTGCGCGTCGCGCAGCAGGCCGGTGGCGGTGGCCCGGTCACCGGAGGCGACGAGCAGGGCCTCCGCCCAGCGGTGGTGGATCTGCGCCAGTTCGTACGGGCGGTGCAGCGGGGTGAACGCCCGGGCGGCGCCCTCCCAGTGGTCCGGGGTGTCGACGCCCTCGGCCCTGGCCAGCTCCGCCTCGATCAGGAGGGCGTAGGCGGACCAGACCGGGACCAGGACCGGCAGCCGTTTGAGGTGGCCCCGGACCAGGTCGAGGACGGCGGGGCGGCCCGGTTCGGTGGCGGGCAGGCCCCGGGCGTCGGCCTCGGCCGCCGCGACGGCGTGCAGCATCGGGAAGGCGTAGCGCTGGGTGCCGGTGGGGAAGCCCTCGGCGGCCTGCGCCTCGAAGGCGGCGCGCGCCTCGGGCAGCCGGCCCTGCGCCACGGCGATCTGGACGGCGTGGCGTACGGGGTTGATGAAGTGCTGGGGCTGGGGGTCGCTGGAGCCGAAGGAGCGCCGGGTCAGCGCGAGTTGCCGTTCGGCTTCGGCGAGGTCGCCCCGGACGAGGGCGAGTTCGGTACGCCGGGAGGCGACCAGCCCCTGGGACTTGCGGGACAGCGACTTGCGGGCGGCGGCCTCCGTGGTGGCCGCGGCCTCGTCCCAGCGGCCCAGCGAGAACAGCGACATGGCCTGGTTGGTGCGGACCCACGCCTCCATGTCCGCGACGCCGTGCTCGTGGCAGATGCGGATGCCGTGGTCGGCGGCGGCCACCGCTTCGAGGGAGCGGCCCATGGCCTCCAGGGTGGAGGGCAGGTTGATGCTGGCGCGGCCCATGATGTCGATGAGGCCCAGCTCGTCCGCCCGGTCGCGCACGGCGTACATCTCGGCGATGCCCTCGTCGACGGCGCCCGCGTCCGCGTTCAGCCAGCCCCGGGTGAGCCGGGCGTGCAGCTCGATGTACTCGTCGCCGACGAGCTGGGCGTACTCCACGGCCCGTTCGGCGGCGGCCAGGGTCTCGGCGCCGGGGCGGTGCAGGGCGCCCCAGCCGGCCACCATCATCAGGACGTCCGCGTGCACCGCGGACGGGGGCAGGCCCCGGACCAGCCGCTCGGCGGTGGCCAGCTCCTCCCAGCCGTCGCCGCGCGTGAGGTCCTGGACGAGGCGGGAGCGCTGGACCCAGAACCAGGCGGCGCGCAGTGCGTCGTCCTCGCCCTCCAGGATGCGCAGGGCCTTCTTGCAGATGGCGAAGGCCCGTTCGCGCTCTCCGCCGAGGCGGGCGGCGACGGTGGCCTCGGCCATCAGGTCGAGGTAGGTCAGCGGGGTCGAGGTGTCCCGCCCGCAGGACGGGTAGACCTCGGCGTAGTCGATGGGGCGCAGGATGCGGCGGACGTCCTCGGGGGCGTCGTCCCACAGTTCGAGGGCGCGCTCCAGGAGGCGCAGCTGCTCGGCGTAGGCGTTGCGGTGGCGGGCCCGGACCGATGCCTTCAGCACGGCGGGCAGCGCCTTGGCGGGGTCGTGCGCCCCGTACCAGTAGCTGGCCAGGCGGGTCGCGCGCTCGCCGTCGCAGACGAGGGCGGGGTCGGCCTCCAGCGCCTCCGCGTACCGGCGGTTGAGGCGCGAGCGCTCGCCGGGGAGGAGGTCGTCGCTGACGGCTTCGCGGACCAGGGAGTGGCGGAAGCGGTAGCCGTCGCCCTCGGGGGTGGTCAGGAGCAGGTTGGCGCCGACGGCGGTGCGCAGCGCCGCGATGAGGTCGTCCTCGCCGAGGCCGGCGACGGCGGCGAGGAGTTCGTACTCGACGGCGGAGCCGCCCTCGGCGACGATCCGGGCGACCTTCTGGGCGTCGGCGGACAGGGCCTCGACGCGGACGAGGAGGAGGTCGCGCAGCGATTCGGGCAGGCCGTCGCCGTCCCCGTCGCCGCACTCCAGGATGCAGGCCAGCTCCTCCACGAAGAAGGCGTTGCCGTCGGAGCGCTCGAATATCTCGTCCACCAGGGCGGGGTCGGGGGTGCCCGCGAGGATGCCGGTGAGCTGGCGGCGGACCTCGGAGCGGGTGAAGCGGGAGAGCTCGATGCGGCGGACGGTGCGGAGCCGGTCGATCTCGGCGAGGAGCGGGCGCAGGGGGTGGCGGCGGTGGATGTCGTCGGCGCGGTAGGTGCCGACGACGACGAGCCGTCCGCTGCGCAGGGTGCGGAAGAGGTAGGCGAGGAGGTGGCGGGTCGAGGAGTCCGCCCAGTGCAGGTCCTCCAGGACGAGGACGACGGCCCGGTCGGCGGAGAGGCGTTCCAGGAGCCGGACGGTCAGTTCGAAGAGGCGGGCGGTGCCGAGCTCGTCGTTGCCGTCGCGGCCGGTCTCGCCCAGCTCGGGGAGCAGCCGGGCCAGTTCGCCCTCCTGGCCGGAGCAGGCGGCGGCCATCTCGTCGGGCAGGGCGCGGCGCAGGGCGCGCAGGGCGGTGGAGAAAGGGGCGTACGGCAGACCGTCGGCGCCGATCTCGACGCAGCCGCCGACGGCGACGACCGCGTCGCGGCGGGCGGCGACGGCGAGGAACTCCTCGACGAGGCGGGTCTTGCCGACGCCCGCCTCGCCGCCGATGAGCAGGGCCTGCGGCGCACCAAGGAACCCTCCGGCGGCGCCGGAGGGTTCCTTGGTGGCGCGGGTGAGCGCGCCGGTGAGCGAGTTGAGTTCGCCGGTGCGGCCGACGAAGACGGGGCTGACTGACCTGGTCTCCACGGGCCCGAGCATCGCACACGGGTCCGACAGTGCGGACGGAATAAGCCGGGGGCTGAAGGGCCCCCGGCCCCGGTCCACCGCCCCGCCCTACGCGGCGTGCGTGAACCGGTCCCGTACGCCGCCGGTACTCACCGTCCTTCCGGATTCCTTGCGGAGGGTCCGGCGGGAGCGGCGCGCGCGGGTCGCTTCTCCGGCGAGGCGCTGGAGGCCGGCGCGGCGGAGGAGTTCGGCGTGCATGGCCTTGTGGAGTTCGTACTCGAACATCGGGATGTCCCCCTGGGGTGAGGGCCCTCGCGGGCCTCGGTGGCGGCAGTTCCTCTGCCGTGCCACCACTCTCGTCTCCCAGGGGGGTGCGCCGCATCGGGCGTGTTCCGCATCTGTGGCGTACGGGTGCCTTAGGCCCGGGGGCTCACCACCGCTCAGGACCGGTGAAGGCACCCGGACATGCCTTAGGCCGTGCCGCCCGGCGCCCGGAACCGTCCTATCCGGCCGTGGTGGGCAGGGCGACGATGAGGTCGAAGTACATCGCTGCGGAGATCAGCACGCCGAGGGCGCCGAGGGCCAGGCCGCCCCGGGCGACCGCGCGGACCCAGCCGGCCTGCGGCTGCCGGGCCGGGGCGCCGAACGCGGGCCGGACCAGGACGTAGCCGCCGACCAGCAGGGCGAGGAGCCCGAAGAGGCCGTTGACCAGGGCGGTGGCGTGCCAGGCGTCGCCGTATATCTCGTTGATCTGCTGGGCCGCCGAGCCGCCGGACGAGGTCTTGATCTGGCCGATCAGGGTCTCGCGCTCGGCGGCGACCCGGCCGCTCCAGGCGCCGGTGAGGCCGACGACGCCGAGTCCGGCGGAGACGACGGCCGCGGAGGCGGCGGCGAGCCGGCCGGAGGTCTCCTCGCCGGTGTCGTCGTCCCTCTCCTCGACGGCGTCCGCGTCGATCTCCGCGGTGCCGCGGCCGGTCGTGCCGGCCGTCCCGCCGGTCGTTTCCTCGGTCGCTTTCCCGGTCGTCTCGTCGGTCGTCTTCGCGCCGTCGGCGACGGCTTCGGGCGTGGTGGGGTTCATGCGGCGCACGCTAGGTGCCGCAGATGAGAGGCCCCTTAACGCGTCCGGTCGCCCCGGCGGGCGGTCAGTGGACGCGCTCGGCCGGCTCGTCCTCGTACGTCCGCACGCCGGGCACCGGCATCCGTGCCACCGGGCGGTCCGGCGGTTCGATGCTCAGGCGGGGCAGGCGGCGCTCCAGCCAGCCGGGGAGCCACCAGTTGGCGCCGCCCAGCAGGTGCATGAGGGCCGGGACGAGCAGGGTGCGCAGGACGAAGGCGTCCAGGGCGACGGCGGCCGCGAGGGCGATGCCGAACATCGCGATGACGCGGTCGCCGCTGAGGACGAAGGCGAGGAACACCGAGATCATGATCACAGCGGCCGAGTTGATGACCCGGCTCGTCTCGGCGAGGCCCACCCGGACCGCGCGCCGGTTGTCGCGGGTCTCCCGCCACTCCTCGTACATCCGGCCGACCAGGAAGACCTGGTAGTCCATGGAGAGGCCGAAGAGCACGGAGACCATGATCACCGGCAGGAAGGGTTCGATCGGGCCCGCGCTGCCCAGGTCCAGCAGCTCGCTGCCCCAGCCCCACTGGAAGACCGCGACGACGACGCCGAACGACGAGGCGACCGCCGCGACGTTCATCGCCGCCGCCTTCAGCGGGATGCCGACGGAGCGGAAGGCCAGCAGCAGGAGCAGGCAGCCGAGCCCTATGACGACACCGATGAAGAGCGGCAGCTTGCCGATGATGATCTGCGCGAAGTCGTCGTAGCTGGCCGTGACCCCGCCGACATGGGTCTCCAGCGAGGTGTTGTCGGCGGCCTTCGGCAGCACGTCCGTACGCAGCCGCTCCACGAGGTCGCTGGTCGCGCGGGACTGCGGGGCGGAGTCGGGGACGACGGTGACGTACGCGGTGTCGCCTCCGGCGTTGTACGTCACCGGGTAGGCCCAGGCCACCCCGTCGACCGTGCGCAGGGTGGCGGGCAGGGCGTCCATCGCGAGGCGGTCGTCGGCGCCGTCCAGGTGCGCGGCGACGGTCAGTGGTCCGTTGACGCCGGGGCCGAAGCCGTCGGCGAGCAGGTCGTACGCCTGCCGGGTGGTCGAGGACTCCGCGTTGTTGCCCTGGTCGGAGCTGCCCAGGTGGAGCGAGAAGGTGGGCAGCGCGAGGACCAGCATCACCACGGCGGCCACGGCGCCCAGGAGCTTGGGGTGCCGCTCCACGAAGGCGGACCAGCGGGCGGCGAAACCGGTGGGCGTCTCGGGCTGCGGCCCGTGTTCGGCGAGCCGGGCCCGTTCGCGCCGGCTGAGCGCCCGCAGTCCGATGAGCGAGAGGAGGGCCGGGAGCAGGGTCACCGAGGCGGCCACGGTCAGGACGACGGTGAGCGAGGCGGCGATGGCCACGCCGTTGAGGAAGCTCAGCCGGAGGATCAGCATGCCGAGGAGCGCGATGCAGACGGTGGCCCCGGCGAAGACCACGGCCCGCCCGGTCGTCGCCACCGCGTGCTGCGCGGCCTCCGGCACGGTCATGCCGCGCCGCAGCCCCCGGCGGTGCCGGGTGACGATGAACAGGGCGTAGTCGATGCCCACGCCGAGCCCTATGAGCATGCCGAGCATGGGCGCGAAGTCGGCGACGGTCATCAGGTGCCCGAGGAGCACGATGCCCGCGTACGCCGTGCCGACCGAGACGAGCGCCGTGGCGATGGGCAGCAGACTCGCGGCGAGCGAGCCGAAGGCGAGGAAGAGCACGACGGCCGCGACGGCCACCCCGACGACCTCGCTGAGATGCGCGGCGTGCGCCTCGGTGAGCCCGACGGCCTGACCGCCCAGTTCGACGCGCAGATGCGGGCTCCCCGCCGCCTTCGCGGTGTCCACGACCGCCTGCGCCTGCGCCACGGGCACGTCGTCGGCGCGCTTGTCGAAGGTGACGGTGGCGTACGCGGTGTGCCCGTCGGCGCTGATCTGCGCGGCCCCGGCCCCGGTGTACGGGCTGTCGACCGCCCCGACCCCGGGCAGCCGCTCCACGGCGTGCAGGGTGCGGGTCATCTTCTGCTCGACGTCGGTGGCCCGGACCGAGGAGTCCCCGGTGTGCCAGACGATGGTGTCGGTGTCGCCGCCGAGATCGGTGAACCCGCTCTTCAACAGCTCCGCGGCCCGCCCGGACTCGGTGCCGGGCGCCTCGTAGTCGTTGGAGTAGACGGACCCCGCGAACCCCGCGGCGACGGCCGTGCCCCCGAGGGCGAGCAGCCAGATCAGGACGGCGATGAGGCGGTGCGTGACGCACCAGCGGGCGATGGCAGCCAAGGGGACGCGCTCCCTGCGGGTTCGTGGTCTTCCCGACCGGCGGAAGCCGCCCGCGGGAGAACGCATGACCTGAGAACGGCCACTCTCGCAGCCATTCGAGATCATTTGCCCCATTCGTGGGGAGGGTCACAGCGGGCGCATCCCCTTATGGGGGACATCGACACCACCGCTCGCCGGACCACTCCGGCCCCGCACCCACACCGTTACGCACTTCGGCCCCCGCTCCCCCATTCGGCGCGGCTACCTTATGAACCGCCAACTACCGTCACCGGGGGGATCCTTGACCAGCGCCGCGCATCACATCGGACCGGATTCGGCACCCGACCGGTACCGCCTGCTCAATTCCATCGGCAGAGGCGGCGAGGCCGTCCTCTACCGGGCGGAGATCGAGCTGGAAGGTGCACCCGAGACCGTGGTCGTGAAGGTGCTCGACTCCAGGACCACGATCACCGTCGAGCAGTTCCAGCGCCTCAGCACGAAATGGCGGGAACAGGCCGAGTTACTGCGTTTTGTGAGCCGACCGGGGGTCGTCGGCGTCCGCGAGCACTTCGAGGGGCCCCCGATCCACGGCGCCGGCAACGCCTCGACGGCCGCCGGGCGCGCCCTGGTCCTGGTCATGAACCACGTCGACGGGCTGGACCTGCGCGACTGGCGCGCCGAACGGACCCTCGCCTCCCACGCCGAGCGGCGCGAGGTCCTGCGAACGCTGGAGCAGATCGCGGACGTGCTGGACTGGCTGCACAGCGGCCGGGCCACCCCGTCAGGCCGCACGGTCGTCCACGGCGACCTCTCCCCCGGCAACATCATGGTCGACGCCCACGGCCAGGCCACGCTGGTGGACTTCGGGCTGAGCAAGCTCACCGCGGACCACCAGACGGCCGAGGTCTGGTTCACCCCCGGCTACGCCGCCCCGGAGGTCTTCGAGGGCAAGCGGAGCCCGGCCACCGACCGGTACGCGTTCGGCGCGATCGCCTACTTCCTGATCAGCGGCCAGGCCCCGCCCGGTACGCCCGAGCAGCTGCGGGCCGCGCTGAGTGCCCTGCCGGAGGTGGCGGCGGCCGCCCCGGAGCGCCGCGAGCGCATTCTCTCCGTCTGCGCGGCCGGACCGGGGCAGCGGCCGGAGAGCCTGTCCTCCTGGATGAAGGACTTCCGCTCGGCGGTGGTGTCGACCACGGTCACCGGGACCTCGTCGGCGGAGTCCGTACGGGACGCCCCGCCGGCGGCGGTACCGCCACGCCCCCTGGCCCCTCCGCCGGTGGACGCCCCCGCCTTCCCGCCGCCGATCACCGCGTCCCACGACCCCGGGGTGCCGCTGCCCACCACGGTCAATCCGGGACCACCGACCGCCGCCTACGCCGCCGAGCCCTTCCCGGGGCCGGTCTCTGTGCCCGCTCCCGCTTCCGCTGCCGGGCCGCCGCCGAAGAAGCGCCGCCGGCTGCTGCGGGTCGCGCTTCCCGCGGTCGCCGTGGTGGTGCTCGCCGCGCTGGGCGCGTGGGGCCTCCAGACCCTGAACGACGACGGCGACAGGACGAGGGCCGGGGGCACCGCCTCCCCGAAGTCGTCCGCCCCGAAGACCCCGCCCGCGACGGAGGAGGAGACGCCCGGAGCCGAGACCCCCGTGGCCGGGGAGCCGGGCGCGGAGGACGGCGCGACCGACACCGGGTCCCCGGAGGAATCCGGGCCCGGCTCGGTGGACGACGCCTCGGAGGTCTCGCTGACGACGATGCGCACCGTGGCCGATCCGGAGCTCTTCACGGTGGGCTCGGCGAAGATCGACACGCATGTGTACGACGACGCCTACCTGGCCACCCCGGAGTGCACCACGTCGCCGTACATGGAGTTCGACCTCAACCGGGAGTGGAAGACCTTCGAGGTCACCGCCGGGATCGATGACGGCTCCAACTGGGAGTCGGGGCGGCTCACCATCAAGGTGGACGACGAGACGGCCCCCCTCTGGGCGGGCACGATCGAGCTCGGCGAACCGCAGAAGCTGTCGCTGAAGGTGGAGAACCGCCTGCGGCTGCGCATCAGCGTGGACGAGAACTGCTCCGGCGCCGTCATGGCCCTGGGCTCCCCCGTGCTGAAGCGCTGAGACGCACGACGGCGGTGCACCCGGGGCCGGGTGCACCGCCGCGTCACGCGGAAACGCGTCAGCCCTCGACGCCGAGCTTCTCCAGGATCAGCTCGCGCACCCGGGCCGCGTCCGCCTGGCCGCGGGTCGCCTTCATGACCGCGCCGACCAGGGCGCCGGCCGCCGCGACCTTGCCGCCGCGGATCTTGTCCGCGATGGCGGCGTTGCCCGCGATGGCCTCGTCCACGGCGGTGGACAGCGCGCCCTCGTCGGACACGACCTTCAGGCCGCGCTTCTCGACCACGGTGTCCGGGTCGCCCTCGCCGGCGAGCACGCCCTCCAGGACCTGGCGGGCCAGCTTGTCGTTGAGGTCGCCCGCGGCGACGAGCTCGGCGACCCGGGCGACCTGCGCCGGGGTGACGGGGAGCTCGTCCAGCCCGCGGCCGGTCTCGTTGGCGTTGCGGGCCAGCTCGCCCATCCACCACTTCCGGGCCTGGTCCGAGGGGGCGCCCGCCTCGGTCGTGGCGACGATCAGGTCGACCGCGCCCGCGTTGAGGATGGACTGCATGTCGTGCTCGGAGACGCCCCACTCCTCCTTGAGCCGGGCGCGGCGGACCCGCGGCAGCTCCGGGAGGCCGCCCCGCAGCTCCTCGACCCATTCCCGGGCCGGGGCGACCGGCACCAGGTCGGGCTCGGGGAAGTAGCGGTAGTCCTCGGCGTTGTCCTTGATGCGGCCGGCCGTGGTGGAGCCGTCCTCCTCGTGGAAGTGCCGGGTCTCCTGCACGATCGTGCCGCCGGAGTTCAGCACCGCGGCGTGGCGCTGGATCTCGAAGCGGGCGGCGCGCTCGACGGAACGCAGCGAGTTCACGTTCTTCGTCTCGGAGCGCGTACCGAAGGTCTCGGTGCCGTGCGGGCGCAGCGACAGGTTGACGTCGCAGCGCATCTGGCCCATCTCCATGCGGGCCTCGGAGACGCCGAGCGCCTTGATGAGCTCGCGCAGCTCGGCGACGTACGCCCGGGCGACCTCGGGGGCGCGTGCGCCCGCTCCCTCGATCGGCTTGGTGACGATCTCGATGAGCGGGATGCCCGCGCGGTTGTAGTCGAGCAGGGAGTGGGACGCGCCGTGGATGCGGCCGGTGGCGCCGCCGACGTGCGTCGACTTGCCGGTGTCCTCCTCCATGTGGGCGCGTTCGATCTGCACCCGGAAGACCTCGCCGTCCTCCAGCTGGACGTCCAGATAGCCGTTGAAGGCGATCGGCTCGTCGTACTGGGAGGTCTGGAAGTTCTTCGGCATGTCCGGATAGAAGTAGTTCTTCCGGGCGAAGCGGCACCACTCGGCGATCTCGCAGTTCAGCGCGAGGCCGATCTTGATCGCGGACTCCACGCCGATCTCGTTGACGACCGGCAGCGCGCCGGGCAGCCCGAGGCAGACGGGGCAGGTCTGCGTGTTGGCGTCCTGCCCCAGCTCGGTGGAGCAGCCGCAGAACATCTTCGTCTTGGTGCCGAGCTCCACATGGACCTCAAGGCCCATGACGGGGTCGTACGTCGCGAGGGCGTCCTCGTACGACTCCAGGTCGATGACAGTCACGGAAAACTTTCCCTCTCAGCCCAGCAGTACGTCGTCGTCGCCGAGACGCTTCAGTTCGCGATACAGGATCGCGAGGCCGGTCACGATCGCCGCGGCGGACACGGCGGCGTCGATGAGGCGCAGCGTGTCGTTGTCCGAGCGGGCCAGCCTGGCCTGCTTGGCGACGCTGAGCGCGCCGAAGGCGGTGGTGCCCATCGACACGTACAGCCCGGTCTTCGACTTCTTGAAGTTCTTGGCCTTCTTGGTCATGGCGGCGCTCATAGCGAAGGAGCCTCCTCGATCAGCGGGTGACCCCACTTTTCCACGAAAGCGGCCTCGACGGCGGCTCCGACCTTGTACAGCCGGTCGTCCTTCATCGCGGGGGCGATGATCTGGAGCCCGACGGGCAGGCCGTCCTCGGGGGCCAGGCCGCAGGGCAGCGACATGGCGGCGTTGCCGGCGAGGTTGGTCGGAATGGTGCACAGGTCGGCCAGGTACATCGCCATCGGGTCGTCGGCGCGCTCGCCGATCGGGAAGGCGGTGGTGGGCGTGGTCGGCGAGACGATCACGTCCACCTGCTCGAACGCCTGCTCGAACTCGCGCGTGATCAGCGTGCGGACCTTCTGCGCGGAGCCGTAGTACGCGTCGTAGTAGCCGGAGCTGAGCGCGTACGTACCGAGGATGACGCGGCGCTTGACCTCGTCGCCGAAGCCGGCCTCGCGGGTGAGCGCGGTGACGTCCTCGGCGGACTTCGTGCCGTCGTCCCCGACGCGCAGGCCGTAGCGCATGGCGTCGAACCGGGCGAGGTTCGAGGAGCACTCGGACGGCGCGATCAGGTAGTACGCCGAGAGCGCCAGGTCGAACGTCGGGCAGTCCAGCTCCACGACCGTGGCGCCGAGCGACTTCAGCAGCTCGACCGACTCGTTGAAGCGCTGGACGACCCCGGCCTGGTAGCCCTCGCCGGAGAACTGCTTGACGACGCCGACGCGCATGCCCTGGACGGAGCCGTTGCGCGCGGCCTCCACGACCGGCGGGACCGGCGCGTCGATCGACGTCGAGTCCATCGGGTCGTGCCCGGCGATCGCCTCGTGCAGCAGCGCCGCGTCCAGGACCGTGCGGGCGCAGGGGCCGCCCTGGTCGAGGGAGGAGGAGAAGGCGACCATGCCGTAGCGGGAGACCCCGCCGTAGGTGGGCTTGACGCCGACCGTGCCGGTGACGGCGGCGGGCTGGCGGATGGAGCCGCCGGTGTCCGTGCCGATGGCGAGCGGGGCCTCGTACGCGGCGAGGGCGGCGGAGGAGCCGCCGCCGGAGCCGCCGGGGATCCGGGTGAGGTCCCACGGGTTGCCGGTGGGGCCGTAGGCGCTGTTCTCGGTGGAGGACCCCATGGCGAACTCGTCCATGTTGGTCTTGCCGAGGATGACGACGTCGGCCGCCTTCAGCTTCTGCGTGAGGGTCGCGTCGTACGGCGGGACCCAGCCCTCGAGGATCTTCGAGCCGACGGTGGTCGGCATGTCCTTCGTGGTGAAGATGTCCTTGAGCGCGAGCGGCACGCCGGCCAGCGGGCCCAGCTTCTCGCCGGCCGCCTTCTTGGCGTCCACGGCACGGGCCTGGGCGAGCGCGCCCTCGCGGTCGACGTGCAGGAAGGCGTGCACCTTCTCGTCCACGGCGTCGATCCGCGCGAGGTGGGCCTCGGTGACCTGGACGGCGGTGAGCTCGCCGGAGGCGATCTTCGCGGCGATCTCGGCCGCGGTGAGCTTGATGATGCTGCTGATGTCGGTCATGGCTGCTAGTCCTCCCCCAGGATCTGCGGCACCTTGAAACGCTGCTGCTCCTGGGCCGGGGCGCCGGAGAGCGCCTGCTCGGGGGTGAGAGACGGACGGACGACGTCCGCCCGCATGACGTTCGTCAGCGGCAGCGGGTGGGAGGTCGGCGGTACGTCTTGGTCGGCGACCTCGGAGACGCGGGCGACCGCGCCGATGATGTCGTCGAGCTGTCCGGCGAAGTGATCGAGCTCTTCGCCCTTCAGCTCCAGACGCGCCAGCCGGGCGAGGTGGGCGACCTCCTCGCGCGTGATGCCAGGCATGCAGCGATCCTCAGGGGTTGGTGTGTGGTTTGCCGGGGCCGGCGGCACGTCCCCACCGTCCGTCCGAGGACGGGCCGCGCGGCGTCTGGCGCGTGCGCTCGCAAGGCGCCGGAGCGCCCTTGTGGCGGAGCCACTCGGGCGTTTCGGCAACGCGGCGAGCGTGCGTGCCAGGCGTCGCGCGGCAGGTGGAAATGTGCCGCCGGCCCCCAATCCTATGGGGTCGGCCACACGGCTGAGGACAGGGTTTGCAGGGGGCCGCTCCGTCGTCTGTACGGGAGGCCGCTACGTCGTCGCCGGACGCGGGCCCGCCGGGCGGCCCGAGGGGCGCTGTTCCAGCTCGGCCGCCGGGGCCGCTACGGGCGCCGGGGCGGGAGCGGGGGCGGGCGCCCCCGCCGCTGCCGCGAGTTCGGCCGGGCGGCGCCACCCGTGCTCGCCCCGGGCACGCAGCCAGGCGGTGGTCTCCTGGGGCGGCATCGCGGCCGCCACCAGCCAGCCCTGGACCGCGTCGCACCGCAGGTCACGCAGCCGCTCCCAGGTCTCGTCGTCCTCGACGCCCTCGGCCACGACCAGCAGGCCGAGCGAGTGGGCCAGGTCGATGGTGCAGCGGACGATCTCGGCGTCCTCGTGGTCGATGGCGAGCCGCGCCACGAAGGAGCGGTCGATCTTCAGCTCGCTGACCGGCAGCCGGCGCAGATGGACCAGCGAGGAGTACCCGGTGCCGAAGTCGTCCAGGGACATCTTCACGCCGTGCCCGGTCAGCCCGGCGAGCGTGTCCGCCGCGCGCTGCGGGTCCTCCAGCAGCACGTGTTCCGTTATCTCCAGCTGGAGAGCGCCCGCCGGGACGCCGTGCCGGGCGAGCCGGGCCGCGACGCCGCCGGCGAACCCGGGGGTGTGCACGTCGCGCGGCGACACGTTGACGGCGACCGGGACGAAGAGGCCCTGGGCCCGCCACCGGGCGACCTGGGCGAGCGCCGTCTCCAGGACGTACTCGGTGAGGTGCGGCATCAGCCCGGAGGACTCCGCGATGGCGATGAACTCGTCCGGGGGCACTCGTCCGCGCTCCGGGTGCACCCAGCGCACCAGCGCTTCGAGCCCGGCGACCTGGCCGTCGAAACGGACCTTGGGCTGGTAGTGCAGCTCCACCTCGCCCGCGTCCAGCGCGCGGCGCAGGTCGCCGAGGAGGCCGAGCCGGTCCGGGGTGTTGCTGTCGCGCTTGGACTCGTACACCTCCACACCGGTGCGGTCCCGCTTGGCCTGGTACATCGCCACGTCGGCCCGGCGCAGCAGCCCCTCCGCGTCCACCGCGTGGTCCGGAAAGACGGCGACGCCCGCGCTGGCCTCCAGGACCAGGGTCAGCCCGTCCAGGTCGAGCGGGGACGACAGCTCGGCGACCAGGTGGCGGGCGACGCGCTGGGCGCTGGTGGTGGAGTCGGCGGTGGGCAGCAGGACCGCGAACTCGTCGCCGCCCAGCCGGGCCGCCTCCGCGCCGCGCGGCAGGGCGAGCCGGAGCCGCTCCGCGATCTGGAGCAGCAACCGGTCGCCGGCCAGGTGGCCGAGGGTGTCGTTGACGGCCCGGAAGCGGTCGAGGTCGATGAGGACCAGGGCGACCCGGTTGCCGACGCCCTCCGCCTCCTCCAGCGCGGCCCAGGTCCGCTCCAGCAGCCACTGGCGGTTGGGCAGCCCGGTCAGCGGGTCCTTCAGCTGCTCCTCGGCCCGGGCGCGGGCGATCCACAGCGTGGAGTCGAGCGCGATCAGCGGTACGGCGAAGAGCGGCAGCAGGACCGGCCGGGCCATCGCGACGACGCAGATCAGCGGGGCGATGCCGAGCAGGGCGACCGCGACGAGACCCTGGCGCAGCATCGCGGTGCGGGCGACGGTGGGCAGGCCACCGCCGGGCTGGGCCCGCGAATACCACAGCAGGACCCGGGTCACCAGCAGATAGGCGGAGGCGGCGAGCAGGACTTCGGGGACGGCGTCGATGCCCCAGTCGAGTGGCCGCCAGGGCGTCTCGACGGACGGCACCTCGCCGAACGCGGCGAGCACCAGGGCCGCCGCGCCGACCCCGAGGATGTCCACGGCGCCGTGCAGCAGCCCCTGCCACCAGCGGTGTCTGCGGGCCACGCCGACGAGGACGACCACGACGAGGCTGACCAGACCGGCGGGCACCCAGCCGTACAGCAGCAGGACGGCCAGGGTGAGGGCGGCGCCGGAGCCGGTGCCCCCCCACCAGCGGTCGCGGCCGAGCGCGACGAGGTGGCCGACGACGATGCCGGTGAGGACGGCCAGCGACCAGCCGGCCCGGCCGTCCGGGAAGAGGGCGCGCCCCTCGCCGAGGGCCCGGGAGAAGCCCGTCGCGAGCTGGATCGTGGCGAGGGCCAGCAGGACGGCGCCCACTTTGGGCGCGGGTCCCGCGAAACCTTGCAGCCGCGCCACCGGTGCGGCGCTCTCGGTCGGTTTCATTCCGTCCCTCTCACAGCCGGCGATGCCGATGTCACCCGATGCATGCGTTCCGGGTCACGACGCGTCCCGGCCCCGCCCGGTGGCCAAGGTCGAGGGCGCGTCTGACCACAGTAGGCCGCGGAGGGCTGCTACGGGCAGCGGTCTACCGCTCTTGCCCGAATGCGAACCGACTGTCCGTCAGCATCTGGTATGCGCCGATCGGGTGAGGCCGGCCGCGTGCCGGCGGCCGTTCACCCTCCGGACGTGCCATCCGCCTCCGGGGCCGGTTCCCCGGCGGGGACCGCCGCGTCGCGGGCCGCGTCCGGGCCCTCGGTGAGCAGGACGGCGAAGCCGGCCTCGTCCAGGACGGGGACCTTCAGCTGGACCGCTTTGTCGTACTTGGAGCCGGGGTTGTCTCCGACGACGACGAAGGCGGTCTTCTTGGAAACGGAACCGGTGACCTTCGCGCCCCGGCTCTGCAGGGCCTCTTTCGCGCCATCCCTGGTGTGCCCGGTCAGCGTGCCCGTGACGACGACGGTGAGCCCTTCGAGGGGGCGGGGGCCCTCGTCCTCGCCGGCCCCCTCGTCCTCCATCCGGACGCCGGCCTCACGCCACTTGCGCAGGATCTCGCGGTGCCAGTCCTCGGCCAGCCACTGCTTGACCGAGGCGGCGATGATCGGCCCGACCCCCTCGGCGTCGACCAGCTCCTGCTCGGTGGCCTTCTCGATGCGGTCCATGGACCGGAACTGGCGGGCCAGCTCCCGGGCCGCGACCGGGCCGACGTGGCGGATGGAGAGCCCGGTGAGGATGCGGGCCAGCGGGGCCTCCTTGGCGGCCGCGATGCCGTCGAGCATCGCGAGGGCGTTCTTCTTGGGCTCGCCCTGCTGGTTGGCGAAGACCCGGGCGATCTTCTCCTCGCCGGTCTTCGGGTCGCGCTTGGGCAGCCCGCTGTCCGGGTCGAGGACGTAGGCCCGGATCGGCAGCAGCTGCTCCACGGTCAGCCCGAAGAGGTCGCCCTCGTCGCGCAGCGGCGGTTCGGCGGGCTCGAGCGGGGCGGTCAGCGCGGCGGCGACCACGTAACCGAAGTGGTCGATGTCGAGGCACTTGCGGCCGGCGAGGTAGGAGACGCGCTCGCGCAACTGGGCGGGGCAGGAGCGGGCATTGGGGCAGCGGACGTCGACGTCCGCCTCCTTCATGGGCTTGAGCTCCGTGCCGCACTCGGGGCAGTGGGTCGGCATGACGAACGCCCGCTCGGTGCCGTCACGGAGGTCGGCGACCGGGCCGAGGATCTCCGGGATCACGTCACCGGCCTTGCGCAGCACCACCGTGTCGCCGATCAGGACGCCCTTCGCCCGGACCACGTTCTGGTTGTGCAGGGTCGCGAACTCGACCTCGGAACCCGCCACCACGACCGGCTCGACCTGGGCGTACGGGGTGACGCGGCCGGTGCGGCCGACGCCGACACGGATGTTGACCAGCTTGCTGTTGACCTCCTCCGGCGCGTACTTCCAGGCGATGGCCCAGCGCGGGGCGCGGGAGGTGGAGCCCAGGCGGCCCTGGAGCGGGATCTCGTCCAGCTTGACGACGACACCGTCGATCTCGTGCTCCACGGAGTGCCGGTGCTCGCCGAAGTACGCGATGAACTCCCGTACGCCGTCGAGGGAGTCGACCACCTTGTTGTACTTGGCGGTGGGCAGGCCCCACTCGTGCAGCAGCTCATAGGCGTGCGACAGGCAGTCGATGTCGAAGCCCTCGCGGGCGCCGATGCCGTGCACCACCATGTGCAGCGGGCGGGTCGCGGTGACCTTCGGGTCCTTCTGGCGCAGCGAACCGGCCGCCGCGTTGCGGGGGTTGGCGAAGGGCTTGTCGTCGGCCTCCACCAGCCGGGCGTTCAGCTCCTCGAACCCCTCCATCGGGAAGAAGACCTCGCCGCGGACCTCGACGAGCGGCGGGATGCGGTCGCCCTTGAGCCGGTGCGGGATGTCGGCGATGGTGCGGACGTTGGGCGTGATGTCCTCGCCGGTGCGGCCGTCGCCCCGGGTCGCGGCGCGGGTCAGCACGCCGTGCTCGTAGGTGAGGTTGACGGCGAGGCCGTCGATCTTGAGCTCGCACAGGAAGTGGTAGCCGGGCGAGCCGACGTCCCGGGCGATGCGCTCGCCCCAGGCGGCCAGCTCCTCGTCGTCGAAGGCGTTGTCCAGGGAGAGCATCGGCTCGCGGTGCTCGACCGAGGTGAACTCCGTGCGGTACGGCCCGGCGACCTTCTGGGTCGGCGAGTCCGGGGTGCGCAGCGGCGGGTGGGACTCCTCCAGGGCCTCCAGCTCCCGCAGCAGCCGGTCGAACTCGGCGTCGCTGACGACCGGCTGGTCGTTCACGTAATACCGGAAGCGGTGCTCCTCGATCTGCTCCGCGAGGAGCTTGTGCCTCTCCCGCGCCTCGACTGGCACCGCTGTCTGCTCTTCGCCGGCCATCGTCCCGTCCTCCCGTTACCCAGCGTCCCGCTACTCAGGGTTGTCTGCGAGCGATCTCGCGGCCCGGGCGCAGTGGGCGAGCGCGGCCCGTGCGTACCCGGGCGACGCGCCCGCGAGTCCGCACGAGGGGGTGACCGTCACGGACTCGGTCAGAGTCCCCGGATTCAGCCCCAGCCTGCGCCACAGCGTCCTGACACCCATGACGCTACCGCCCGGGTCGGACAATCGGCCCGAGGCCGGGTCGGTGCCCGGTACGACCCCGAAGAACATCCGGGTGCCGCCCTCGACGGCTTCCCCCACCGCTTCCTCCTCACGCTCGGTGAGCAGGGAGAGGTCGAAGGAGATGCCGTCCGCCCCGGCCCGGCGCAGCAGCGCGAACGGCACCTCGGGGGCGCAGGTGTGCACGAGCGTGGCGGTCTCCCCGGCCGCCGCGAGGACCTCGCGCAGGGTGGCCTCCACGACCTGGCGGTCCACGGCCCGGTACGTGCGGTAGCCGCTGGCGGTCCTGACCCGGCCGCGCAGCACGGCGGTGAGCGAGGGCTCGTCCAGCTGGAGGGCGATCCGCGCCCCGGGCACCCGGCGCCGCACCTCGACGAGGTGGCCGCGCAGTCCCTCGGCGAGCGAGTCCGCGAGGTCGCGGCAGGCACCCGGGTCGCCGAGGAACGCCTCGCCGCCCCGGCGTTCCAGGGCGGCGGCGAGGGTCCAGGGCCCCACGGCCTGGACCTTGAGCGGGCCCTCGTAGCCCTGGGTGAACTCCTCCAGGGCGTCCAGGTCCTCCCCCAGCCAGGACCGGGCCCGGCGGGTGTCGCGGCCGGGCCGGTCGCTGATCCGCCAGCCGCTCGGCTCGACGTGCCCGTACAGCTCGGAGAGCAGCCCGACCGTGCGACCGGTCATGTCGGCCCCGGGCCCGCGCGCCGGGAGTTCCGCCAGGTACGGCATGCCCTCGCCGTCGCCGAAGGAGCCGGCGACGGTCTTGGCCGCCTCCCGGGCGTCTCCCCCGGGCATGGATCCGATCCCGGTGGCCGGGCAGTCCCTGAACACGCTGATCTCGCTCACGCGAGAAGGGTAACGACCTCGCCCGCGATCGTCGGCGGAAGAAGGAGCACCGCCTGGGGCCTTCGGATCCAAGGCGGAGGTCCCAGGCGCCGTGACGCCGCCGACAATCGCGGGCGAGGTCGTAAGGCCCGGGGGTCAGCGGCCGGGGCGCACGGTGAGGTCGTTGACCTCGGCGTCCCGGGGCAGGTCGAGCGCCATCAGAATGGTGGTGGCGACGGACTCGGGGTCGATCCAGCGGGCGGGGTCGTACTCCTTGCCCTCCTGCCGGTGGACCTTCTCCTGCATGGGACTGGCCGTGCGGCCCGGGTAGACGGTGGTGACGCGGACGCCGTTGCCGTGCTCCTCGTGGCGCAGCGAGTCCGCGAGCGCCTTCAGCCCGTGCTTGCTGGCGGCGTACGCGCTCCACTCGGGGCCGGCGGAGAGGCCGGCGCCGGAGTTGACGAACAGGACGTGGCCCTGGGCGACGCGCAGCTGGGGCAGCGTGAGGCGGGTCAGCTCGGCGGGCGCGACGAGGTTGGCGTTGAGCTGGTAGTGCCACGCCTTGGGGGTCAGCTCACCGACCGGGCCGAGCTCGACCACACCCGCGATGTGCAGCAGCGAGTCGAGCCGTTCCGGCACGGTCTGCTGGGCGAGGGCCCAGGAGAGCCGGTCCGGGTTGGACAGGTCGCCGACGAGGGTGCGGGCGCCGGGGTGGAGCGCGGCGAGTTCCTTGGCGCGGCCCGCGTCGCGGGCCAGCAGGACGAGGTCGTCGCCGCGCTCGGTGAGGCGCCGGGCGACCGCTGCGCCGATGCCGGAACCGGCACCGGTGATGAGGTGAGTGGACATGGCCCCCATCGTCGCATCCGCCACCCGGGCCCCGTACGTCACTGCAGGCCGGCCGACTCCTCCAGGTAGGCCAGGGCGCCGACGCCGTCCTCCGCGAAGAAGACCAGCTCGGTCAGCGGGAGGGGCAGGAACCCCTCGTCCTCCATGCGCTGGAACTGCTCGCGCAGGCCGTCGTAGAAGCCCGCGGTGTTGAGCAGGACGACCGGCTTGGTGTGCTTGCCGTGCTTCTTGAGCTCCAGGATCTCGGTCGCCTCGTCCAGCGTCCCGGTGCCGCCGACCATGATCACGATCGCGTCGGACTTCGCGAGCAGGAGCGCCTTGCGCTCGGCGAGGTCGCGGGCGATGACCATCTCGTCCGCGTTGGTACGCGCCTTGGCGGCCAGGAAGTCCACGGAGACCCCCACGAGCTTCCCGCCCGCCTCCTGGACGCCGTCCGCGACGACCTTCATCAGGCCGCTCTCGGAACCGCCCCAGACCAGGGTGTGCCCGCCGCGCCCCAGCAGCTCGGCGAACTCACGGGCGGGGACGGTGTAGCGGTCGGGGAGGTCGGCGGCGGAGAGGAAGACGCAGATGTTCATGGCTGCCACGGTAAGGCCCCCCGCCTGTCGGCCCACGGCCGGGGGAACACGGCGGCCGGGATGCGGCGGGCGCCGGTGTGGCGGACCCTGGAATCCGTGGCGCGCACACCCTTGAGCGCCCCGCGCGGCCAGGCCCGTACTGGGGTCGGGCGTGGCCGCGCGGGGCTCTGCCGTGCGTACGGCGCTCAGCCCGCCGCCGCGCGCTCCCGGCGCACCGTCGTCGCGATCGTCGCGGAGCCGACCACGCGGCTGCCGTCGTACAGCACGACCGCCTGGCCGGGGGCGACGCCCCGCACCGGTTCGGCGAACGCGACGTGCAGGGTGGCGTCGGTCAGCTCTGCGGTCACCTCGGTCTCGCCGCCATGGGCGCGGAGCTGGGCGGTGTACGTCCCGGGGCCGGACGGGGGCGTCCCGCACCAGCGGGGCTTGATCGCGGTGAGCGCGGTGACGTCCAGGGCCTCGGCGGGGCCGACGGTCACCGTGTTGTTCACCGGGGAGATGTCCAGGACGTAGCGCGGCTTGCCGTCGGGGGCCGGGTGGCCGATGCGCAGGCCCTTGCGCTGGCCGATGGTGAAGCCGAAGGCGCCCTCGTGGGTGCCCACCTTCGTACCGGACTCGTCCAGGATGTCGCCCTCCGCCCGGCCGCCGAGGCGGTCCGCGAGGAAGCCCTGGGTGTCGCCGTCCGCGATGAAGCAGATGTCGTGGCTGTCGGGCTTCTTGGCGACCGCGAGGCCCCGGCGCTCGGCCTCGGCGCGGATCTCGTCCTTGGTGGTGAGGGTGTCGCCGAGCGGGAACATCGCGTGGGCGAGCTGGCGCTCGTCCAGGACGCCGAGCACATAGCTCTGGTCCTTGGCCATGTCCGAGGCGCGGTGCAGCTCCCGGTTGCCGTCCGCGCCGGTGACGACGGTGGCGTAGTGGCCGGTGCACACGGCGTCGAAGCCGAGCGCGAGGGCCTTGTCGAGGAGGGCGGCGAACTTGATCTTCTCGTTGCAGCGCAGGCACGGGTTGGGGGTGCGCCCCGCCTCGTACTCGGCGACGAAGTCCTCCACGACGTCCTCGCGGAAGCGTTCCGCCAGGTCCCAGACGTAGAAGGGGATGCCGATGACGTCCGCGGCGCGGCGGGCGTCGCGGGAGTCCTCGATGGTGCAACAGCCCCGGGCACCGGTCCGGAAGGACTGCGGGTTCGCGGAGAGGGCGAGGTGCACACCGGTCACGTCGTGGCCCGCCTCGGCGGCGCGGGCCGCGGCGACGGCGGAGTCGACACCGCCCGACATGGCGGCGAGGACGCGGAGGGGGCGCTGGGGAGTCTGAGTCATAGCCCCACCAGGGTACGTGCGGGCGGGAACCGAAAGCTCGCGGATAAGCGTTGTCCGTCTCATGGGGACCAAGGGGACGGACGGCGGCGGCACCGGGACCGGGATCAGCCGGCGCTCGGTGCTGATCGGCGGTGCCGTCACGGCCGTGGGCACGGCGGTGCTGGCGCGGGACCGGCTGAAGCGCGCCTGGTGGCGGCTGCCGGGCGTGGAGAAGCCGCGCACTCCGGGGGCGGTGGACTACGCGGGGGCGAAGTGGGTGGCGGCCTCGGAGGCGAACTGGCGGCGGGCCGACCGCCCCGACGACTACGGGATCGACCGGGTGGTCGTCCACGTCACGCAGGGCGGCTTCGACAGCGCGGTCCGCGCCTTCCAGGACCCGGGACACCGGGCGGCGGCGCATTACGTGGTGCGCAGGGACGGACACGTGACGCAGATGGTCCGCGAGCTGGACGTGGCGTTCCACGCGGGCAACCGCTCGTACAACGAACGCAGCGTGGGCATCGAGCACGAGGGCTTCGTGGAGCGTCCGCAGGACTTCACCGCCGCGATGTACGGGGCGTCGGCGAAGCTCACCGCGTCGGTATGCGGGCGGTACGGCATCCCCGTGGACCGCGAGCACATCATCGGGCACGTGGAGGTCCCGGGCGCCGACCACACGGACCCGGGCCGCGGCTGGGACTGGGACCGCTACCTGGAGCTGGTCCGCCGCGCGGCCTCGGCCCCCGCCGCGGAGAAGTCCTAGCTGAGCCCCGCCGACCGCGCCCGCTCCACCGCCGGGCCGATCGCCCGGGCCACGTCCTGGACGTCCTGCTTGGTCGAGGTGTGGCCGAGCGAGAAGCGCAGGGTGCCCCGGGCCAGGTCCGGATCGGTGCCCGTGGCGAGCAGGACGTGGCTGGGCTGGGCGATCCCGGCGGTGCAGGCGGAGCCGGTGGAGCACTCGATGCCCTGGGCGTCCAGCAGCAGCAGGAGCGAGTCGCCCTCGCAGCCGGGGAAGGTGAAGTGCGCGTTGGCCGGCAGCCGGCCGCCCGGTGCCGGGTCGCCGCCCAGGAGGGCGTCGGGGACCTCCGCCAGGACGGCGGCGGCCAGCTCGTCGCGGAGCGCGCCGGTCTCCCGGGCGAAGTCCTCGTGCCGGTCGGCGGCGATCCTTCCGGCGACGGCGAACGAGGCGATGCCCGGCACGTCCAGGGTGCCCGAGCGCACATGGCGCTCCTGCCCGCCGCCGTGCAGCACGGGCACCGGGGTGTACTCGCGGCCGAGCAGCAGCGCGCCGACACCGGTGGGCCCGCCGATCTTGTGCGCGCTGACGGTCATCGCGGCGAGCCCGGACGCGGCGAAGTCCACATCGAGCTGGCCGAAGGCCTGGACCGCGTCGGCGTGCATCGGGATCCCGAACTCGCGCGCCACCTCGGCGAGTTCGCGTACCGGCAGGATCGTACCGATCTCGTTGTTGGCCCACATCACGGTGATCAGCGCGATGTCGTCGGGATCGCGCAGGACCGCCTCGCGCAGCGCCTCGGGATGGACGCGCCCGTACCGGTCGACGGGGAGGTACTCGACGGCCGCGCCCTCGTGGGCGGCCAGCCAGTCGACGGCGTCGAGGACGGCGTGGTGCTCGACGGGGCTGGCGAGGACCCGGGTGCGGCGGGGGTCGGCGTCGCGGCGGGCCCAGTACAGGCCCTTCACCGCGAGGTTGTCCGACTCGGTGCCGCCGGAGGTGAAGACCACCTCGCTGGGGCGTGCGCCGAGGGCGTCGGCGAGGGATTCCCGGGACTCCTCGACGGTACGGCGGGCCCGGCGCCCGGCGGCGTGGAGTGAGGACGCGTTGCCCGTGACGGCGAGCTGCGCGGTCATCGCCGCGATCGCCTCGGGAAGCATCGGCGTGGTCGCGGCGTGGTCGAGGTAAGCCATGGTGGGCTCGATTCTACGAGCCCCGGCCGGGGCGTATGGCGGGCGCATGGGCTCCCGGGGCCCGCGCACCGCGTGCGGCGGTGCCGGTCAGCCGCCGAAGCCCCAGGAGACGGTGCCGTTTCCGGTGACCAGGAAGGCGAGGACCACCAGGTCGGCGACGCCGAGCGCGAGGCCGAGGAAGGCGCGGCCGCGCCGTTCGGTGGAGCGGGCCAGGGCCACGAGCGCCATGACGATGGCGGCGGGGCCCAGCAGGAGGTTCATCACCAGCAGCCCGACGAGCCCCAGCACGAACGAGGCGACGGCGAGCCCGTCGGCGTCCCGGCGGGAGCGCGGGGCGGCGTGCACCGGCGCGCTCATCGGGTGCCCCGCGCCCGCTCGCGTACGGCGAAGACCAGGAGCCAGCAGCCGATGAGGGCGCCGAGGGCGAGCGACAGCGGAAGGGGGATCTGAGCCACCGCTCCCAGCACGATCCCCAGCAGGAGCAGTGCGGCGACGAGGACGATCATGTTCGGCCTTTCCCTGTGCGGACGGACCATTCAGAGAACAACTGTTCACTGACTTCCGAGTCTAAACCTCTCCACCCCTTCCCCGGTCCGGAGAACAGTTGTTTACTGAATGGCATGAGTCACACCGCCGGCATCCGAGGGAACGGCACCCGCGAGAGCCAGAAGCTGAAGACGCGCCAGGCGCTGCTCGACGCCGCCCTGGGGCTGCTGGCGGAGCAGAGCCTGAGCAGCCTCGGGCTGCGCGAGGTGACCCGGGCGGCCGGCATCACGCCCACGGCCTTCTACCGGCACTTCGGGAGCGTGCCCGCTCTCGGGGTGGCCCTGGTCGAACAGACCCTGGGCAGCCTGCACGGCATGATCGGCGCGGTACTCGCCGGGACGGGCGACAGCGAGGTCCGGCTCGACCGCAGCGTGGAGCTGATACGGCGCCACGTACGGGAGCAGCCCGCACACTTCCGCTTCATCGCGCGGGAGCAGCACGGCGGGGTCGGCCCGGTCCGCGAGGCCATCGCGGCGCAGCTGCGGCTGTTCGCCGAGGAGGTGGCGGCGGCCCTCGCGGCGGAATCGGGGTCCGAGGGCTGGAGCGAGGAGGACCTGCTGATGCTGGGCGGTCTCTACGTGGACCACATGGTGATCACCGCGTCGGCCCTGCTGGACGCGGGCCCGGCGGACGACGAGCGGGTGGCCCGCACGGCCGGGCGCCGGCTCCGGCTCATCGCGCTGGGCGCCCTGCACTGGCTCGACGAGCCGGCACAGGGCGCCTGAGAACGAGGACCGGGACGGCCGGCCGCGCGGGGAGAACCGGGAGGGTCAGCCGCGCGGGGCGCGGGCGAGCTGGCGGGACTGGGCGACCAGGCGGTCGGCGCTGTCCCAGACGTCCGCGTCCTCCTCCAGGAAGCCGCCCGCCAGGTTGCGGGTGGTGATGGAGACGCGGAGCGGGCCCGGGGCCGGACGGCAGCGGATGTGCGTGGTGAGCTCGATGGTGGGCGTCCAGCCCTTGAGCCCCAGCTCGAACGAGGTGGGCGGCAGCGCGTCCACGGTGAGCAGCAGGGAGAACGGGTCGGGGTCGCGGCCGTCGGCCAGCCCGAACCAGCCGCGCATCTCGCCCTTGCCGGAGGGCTGCCCGATCGCCCAGCCGATGGTCGCCGGGTCCAGCTTGATGTCGAGCCGGTCGGTGATCGCGGAGCTGCCCGGGATGGGCGCCGGGCCGTCGCTGGGGCCGAGGCAGTGTTCACGCGGAGGGATGGCCGGCGGCTTCGCGGAGGTGCGGACGTCGTCGCTGAGGGCGTCCAGGTCGCCGTAGGTGGCGAGGACGCGGATGCGCTCGACCTCGGTGCCGTCCTCGGCGTACTGGAAGAGGGACGCCTGACCGGTGGAGAGGGTGCGGCCGGTGCGGACGGTCTGGGTCCGGATCACCGCCGGGCCGGGCACGGACGCGGTGAGGTAGTGCGCGGAGACGGAGAACGGGTCCGCGTGCGGCAGGGCCTCGCCGAGCGCACGGCCCAGCATCGCCAGCAGATAGCCGCCGTTCACGGCCTGGATGATCGTCCAGCCCGCCGAGAGCTCCGCGTCGTAGACGCCCTCTTCGCGCAGGGTGACCGCGGTGTCCCGGTCGAACTCGCTGTCCCCGATGGTTGCCTGTGCCATGGAGGCACCGTACACCGATTGTATTACTGAGCGGTAGCTTTTTGGTTCTCCATGTACGTCACGCCTCCTCCGCGCGCGCCGAGCGCCGGTTGTGGGCGCGCGGGGCCCGCCAGTGGAAGCGGAGCGCGAGGAGGCGCAGGACGAACGCGGTGATGACGGCCGCGCCGCTGGTCAGGGCGTTGAGGGCGTCGAAGCGGATGCAGAGCGCGATGACGGTGGCGCCCACCATGGCGGGCACCGCGTACAGGTCCCGGTCCCAGCGCAGCAGCGACGGCACCTCGTTGGCCAGCACGTCGCGCAGCACGCCGCCGCCGACCGCCGTGGCCAGGCCGAGCGCCGCCGACGAGGTGAGGCCGAGCCCGTAGTCGTACGCCTTCACCGTGCCGGTGACGCAGAACAGCCCGAGACCGGCGGCGTCGAAGACGTTCACGCCGGCTTGGATGCGCTCCACGTGCGGGTGGAGGAAGAAGACCAGACCGGCGGCGAGCAGCGGGGTGGTGAAGTACCCCAGGTCCGTGAAGGCGGCGGGCGGCACCGCGCCGATGATCAGATCACGGAACAGCCCTCCGCCCAGCGCCGTCGCCTCGGCGAGCACCGCGATGCCGAAGACATCGAAGTTCTTGCGTACGGCGAGCAGGGCGCCCGAGATCGCGAAGACGAAGATCCCCACGATGTCGAGCGCGTGCTGGACGGAGGGCGTGAACAGTTCGTTGAGCACCGGGCAATTGTGCCCGTACTACTCCTTCGTACCGTCCGGGGCGGGTTCGGAGGGCTCGGCGGCCTTCGCGGGCCCCTCCGGCGCCTCGGCCGCGGGCTCGTCCGCGGGCGCCGAGCGGACCGTGATGACGTCCGCGACCAGCGGCGCGTCGCCCGGCACCTGGTCCTCGCCGTTCTCCGGGTGGTGGCAGGCCACCTGGTGCCCGGTCTTCAGCTGGAGCAGCGGCGGCTCGGTCGTCCCGCAGACCTTCGTCGCCTTCCAGCACCGGGTGTGGAACCGGCAGCCGGTGGGCGGTGAGATCGGCGACGGCACATCGCCCTTGAGCAGGATGCGGTCGCTCTTGGCACCGCGCCGGCGCGGATCGGGCACCGGCACCGCGGACATCAGCGCCTTGGTGTACGGGTGCATCGGCGCCTGGTACAGCGACGTGCGGTCGGCCAGCTCGACGATCTTGCCGAGGTACATGACCGCGATGCGGTCCGACACGTGGCGGATCACCGACAGGTCGTGCGCGATGATCATGTACGTGAGCCCGAGCTCGTCCTGGAGGTCGTCCAGCAGGTTCACCACCTGCGCCTGGATCGACACGTCCAGCGCGGAGACCGGTTCGTCCGCGACGACCAGCTTCGGCTTGAGGGCGAGCGCCCGGGCGATGCCGATGCGCTGGCGCTGGCCGCCGGAGAACTCGTGCGGGTAGCGGTTGTAGTGCTCGGGGTTGAGCCCGACCAGCTCCAGCAGCCGCTGGACCTCCGCCTTCACGCCGCCCTCGGGCTTGACGCCCTGGAGCCGGAAGGGGGTGGAGACGATCCCGCCGACCGTGTGGCGCGGGTTCAGCGAGCCGTACGGGTCCTGGAAGATCATCTGGATGTCGCGCCGCATCGGCCGCAGCCGCCCGGCGGACAGGTGGGTGATGTCGCGCCCCTGGAACTCGACCTTGCCGCCGGTCGGTTCCAGCAGCCGGGTCACCAGCCGGCCCATGGTCGACTTGCCGCAGCCCGACTCGCCGACGACGCCCAGGGTCTCCCCGGGGCGCACGTCGAAGGTGAGCCCGTCGACCGCCTGGACCGCGCCGACCTTGCGCTTCAGCACGCCCTTGGTGATCGGGAAGTGCTTGACCAGGCCGTCCACCTTGAGGAGCGGTTCGGGGCCGGACCCGTCCGACCCGGCCGCGGCCGGCGCGGGAGTCTTCTTGTTCAGCTCAGTCACAGCTTCGGCGCAATCTCTTCGGTCCAGATCCGTTCGCGCTGCTCACGCGACATGTGGCACGCGGAGTAGTGCCCGTCGCCGACCTGCTTCAGCTCGGGACGCTCGGTGCGGGTGAGGTTGTCGGGCGGGACGTCGGCGTACGGGCAGCGCGGGTGGAAGGCGCAGCCCGGCGGGACGTTGATGAGGCTGGGCGGCGATCCCTTGACGGGGATCAGCCGCTCGGTCTGCTCCCGGTCGATCCGCGGCATCGAGCCGAGCAGGCCCCAGGTGTACGGGTGCTGGGGCTCGTAGAACACCTTCTCGGCGGAGCCGCGCTCGACGCACCGGCCCGCGTACATCACGAGGATCTCGTCCGCGATCTCGGCGACGACACCGAGGTCGTGGGTGATCATGATGACCGCGGAGCCGAACTCCTTCTGCAGATCGCGGATCAGGTCGAGGATCTGCGCCTGGACGGTGACGTCGAGGGCGGTCGTCGGCTCGTCGGCGATGAGCAGCTGCGGGTTGTTGACCAGGGCCATCGCGATCATCGCGCGCTGGCGCATGCCGCCGGAGAACTGGTGCGGGTAGTCGTCGAACCGACGGTGCGGCTCGGGGATGCCGACGCGGTCCAGCATCTCGACGGCGCGCTTCTTCGCGGTCTTCTTGTCGACCTTGTGGTGGACCCGGTGGGCCTCCACGATCTGCGCGCCGATCGTGTAGTACGGGTGCAGGGCGGACAGCGGGTCCTGGAAGATCATGGCCATCTTCTGCCCGCGCAGCCGTCGTACGCGCTCGGCGCCCGAGCCGATCAGCTCCTCGCCCTCCAGCCAGATCTCGCCGCCGATCCGGGCCCGCTCCGAGGTGTGCAGGCCCATGATCCCCAGCGAGGTCACGGACTTGCCGGAGCCTGACTCGCCGACGATGCCGAGGGTCTGGCCGGCCTCCAGGTCGAAGCTGACCCCGTCCACGGACTTGACCAGGCCGTCGTCGGTGTCGAAGTGGACGCTGAGGTCGCGCACGGAGAGGAACGGGTGGCCGTCGCCCGAGCGGGGGGCCGGGACGGTCCCCTCCGTCCGGGAGTCCTTCGCGGCCGAGTCCTTGGCCGAGTCCTTCTTGGTCGCGCCGCTCATGAGAGCCTCACCCGGGGGTCGATCGCGGCGTACACGAGGTCCACCAGCAGGTTGCAGATGACGATGAAGAAGGCCGCGACCAGGGTCACGCCCATCACCTTGGGCAGGTCGGCGGTGGTCACGCCCTGGATCGCGAAGGCGCCGAGTCCCTGGAAGGAGAAGACGCGTTCGGTGATGACCGCGCCGCCGAGGAGCAGCGCGAAGTCCATGCCGAAGATCGTGACCAGCGGGGTGAGCGCGGACCGCAGCCCGTGCTTGACGACCACCGTGCGCTCCTGGAGGCCCTTGGCGCGCGCGGTCCGGATGTAGTCCTCGCTCATGGTCTCCAGCATCCCGGCCCGGGTGAGCCGGGCGTAGAGCGCGGAGTACAGCAGGGCGAGCGTGCACCAGGGCAGGACCAGGCTGCCCGCCCAGGCGACCGGGTCCTCGGTGATGGGCACGTACTCCCCGTTGCCGAAGAGCGCGAGGACGACCAGGCCGGTGAAGAACATCGGGAGGGAGACGCCGGCGAGGGCGACGCCCATGGAGAGGCGGTCGAAGAGCGAGCCCCGCTTCAGCGCGGAGACGACACCGATGGCGACACCCGAGACGACCCAGATGACGGCGGCACCGACGGCCAGCGAGAGCGTGACCGGGACCCGGTCCACGAGCTGCGGCCAGATCTCGGTGTGCGTCTTGAACGAGTAGCCGAAGCACGGGGCGTTGCACATGACGGGGTCGGGGCCGAACTGGTACTGGGCGCCGGCCACGATGCCCTTGATGAAGTGCCAGTACTGGAGGTACAGGGGCTGGTCCAGCCCCAGGTTCTTCTTGACCGCCGCGATGACGTCGGGGTCGGGGCTCTTCCCCACGTACTGGGCGGCCATGGAGTCGAGGGTCTGCCCGCCGAGGCGGGGCACCAGGAAGAAGATCGCGAACGTGACTGCGCTGACCACCAGCAGCAGCAACACCGCGGCGAATACGCGTCGGATGATGTACGCAGCCACAGCCGTGCGGCGCCGGGCGGGTGGGGCGGGAAACCCCGCCGCCCGGCGCCTTCACCTGCCTTTCAGGGGATGCTTTTGATGAACAGGCGCTACTTGGTGGACGTCATGAGCACGTAGTCGTACATGCCGAGGTACGCGTCGGTGACGGTGACGTTCGCCGCGGAGTCCGGGCGGTAGAGCAGGTTCTTGCGGTAGAAGAGCGGAACGACCGAGGCGTTCTCCATGACCTTCTGGTCGACCTCGCCCCACGTGGCGTTGCGCTGCGTGGTGTCGACGGTGCCGATGCCCTTGACGAGGAGTTCGTTGATCCCCTTGTCGTTCAGCTCCATCAGGTTGGTGCCGCCGGAGGGCTTGATGGCCGAACCGTTGACGATCTGGTCGAGGAAGCCGAAGCCGGTCGGCCAGTCGGCGCCCCAGGCCATCATCATCATGCCCGCGTTGTTCTTGTGGACCCAGGCCGGAACGCCCGCGAAGTCGGTGAAGTACTTGTCCGCCGGGAACTGCTTGATCTCGGCGGTGATGCCGATCGCCTTCAGGCTGTTCTGCAGCTGCGTGGCGGCGGTGACCTCGTCAGGACGGTCGGAACGGGCCGTCAGCGTGGTCTTGAAGCCGTCCGGGTGACCGCACTTGGTCAGGTGCTCCTTGGCCTTGGCCGCGTCGCCCTTGCTGCCCTCGGTCGGGTACAGGTCGAACTTCTTGTAGCCCGCGACGGTCGGAGGGATGACCGTGCTGGCCGGGTCGCCCTTGACCGGGCCGCCGATCGAGTCGACCATGCTCTTCTTGTCGACGGCGTACTGGACGGCCTTGCGGCACTCGACGTTGTCGAACGGCTTCACGTTGACGTTCAGCGCGAGGTACTGCAGGGCGCCGGCGTACGGGTTGTCCGTCTTCGCCTTCTCCGCCGCCTTGACCAGGACCTTGGGCTGGGTCTTGGACTGCAGACCCGTGCCCGCGATGTCCGCGGTGGTCTCGTCGTTGAGCAGGTGCTCGTCGACGGTGGTGGGGTTGACGTTGAACTTGAGCTGGATCTTGTCCGGCAGCGCCTTGCGGATCGGGTCCGTCTTCGGGTCCCACTCCGGGTTGCGGACCAGGGTCGCGCCCTTGCTCTCGTCGTACGCCGAGAACTTGTACGGACCCGAGGAGACCATCTTCTGGACGTAGCTTGCGCCCTTGTCGGCCTTCTGCTGGATCGGCGCGGTCTGCGAGAACGCGGCCAGGTAGTCCATGTCCGCGAACGGCTTGTTCAGGTGGAAGACGATCGTGTACTTGTCCGGGGTCTCGATGGACTTCAGACCCTCGGACGACTTGTCCTTGTACGGACCCTTGTACTTGTCGCCGCCTTCGAGGTACGCCTTGAAGTACGTCGGGCCGTTGGACAGGGCCTCCGGCGCGAAGTTGGATCGCTCGACGGCGTACTTGACGTCCTGCGAGGTGATCTCGGAGCCGTCCTCGAACTTCACGCCCTTGCGGAGCGTGTACGTCCAGGTCTTCGCGTCCGCGCTCGCCTTGCCGAGGCCGGTGGCGAGGTCGGGGACGACCTGGAGGCTGTCCTTGCCGGCGGCCGGCTTGAACGTCACCAGCGAACGGGCGTACAGACGGGAGAAGTTCTGCACCCAGCCGTAGTACGTGTTGCCGGGGTCGAGGGAGTCCGGGCCACTGGAGTGCTCGTAGGTGACCGTTCCGCCCTTCTTGGTGCTCGGGTTGACGATGCTCGTCAGACCGGCGTCGGCCTTGGCGCTGCCACCGCCGCCACCGCCGCCCTTGCCGCTGCCGCCGTCCGAGTCCTTGCTGCACGCCGTGGCGGCGAGCGACACCGCGATCGCGACGGCGACGAGCGCCGCTGTCTTTCTGTTCTGCATGCTGAGGAAAGCCCCCTCGCTAGTCCTGTGCGGCACTGCCGCGTTTACTTGCCACGAGGGTCGAGTGCGTCACGCAGCCCGTCCCCCAGCAGGTTGAAGGCCAGCACGGTGATGAAGATCGCCATGCCGGGGATGACCATGAACATCGGGTCCACCTCGTAGAGGTCGACCGCCTGCGTGAGCATGCCGCCCCAGGACGCCTGCGGCGGTGCGATACCCACGCCCAGGAAGGACAGGGCCGCCTCGAAGAGGATGTTCGTGGGGATCAGCAGCGTCGCGTACACGAGGATCGGCGCGACCAGGTTGGGGAGCAGCTCGCGGAAGAGGATGAACGGCCCCCGGGCGCCCAGCGACCTGGCGGCCTCCACGAACTCGCGCTCGCGGAGGGACAGCGTCTGCGCGCGGACGATGCGGCCGATGTACGGCCAGCTGAAGAAGCCGATCACGAAGATCAGGACCGCGATCCGCAGAGTGAGCCCTTCCATCCCGAAGGCGTTGCCCTGGAGGGAGGCGGAGATGGAGATCGCGAAGAGCAGCAGCGGGAAGGCGAGGAAGGTGTCCATCAGCCGGCTGATCAGGCTGTCCACCCAGCCGCCGTAGAACCCGGCCACGACACCCATGACGACGCCGATGACGACGGAGAGCAGGGTGGAGCCGACGGCGACCACGAGCGAGACCCAGGAGCCTTCGAGGATGCGCGCGAAGATGTCGCGGCCCGTCTGCGGTTCGACGCCGAAGGGGTGGTCCCAGCTGATCCCGCCGAAGTCGCCCTTGGGCGCCAGCATCACGGGGTCGACCAGGCTCTGGTTGAACGCGTTGGGGTCGAGCCCCAGGAGCGACTGGAGCGGCTTGGAGAGCACCGCGGTGAGGATCAGCAGGACGACAACGATGCCACCGGCCATCGCCGCCTTGTCCCGCTTGAAACGGGTCCAGGCGATGCGGCCGAGCGAACGGCCCTCGATCTCCTTGCGGCCCGCGCCTTCCAGCACCGCTTCGGGCCGGGTATCCGCCCTGGTGGTCTCGATAGGTGCCGTCATTGCGCTGGAGACCCCTCTCGACCGGCGGTGGCCGGCCCGTGACCGCCGCGGTAGCGGCTCCTACATAGCCCGATTCGAGTGACGGCGCCCGTCGGGCCCGGACCTGGAAAAGGGGGGCGACTACGGGCACAGAGCACCTGTTGCGAGGGAGTCTTCAGCCACTGCGTGCACACCCGCCAGACCTCACGGGGAATGTTTGCTCAAACGTGATGACGCCAAAATGCTTCCGGTATCCGAACAGCCGGACTCGGCAATCGGGCTTCTCGGTCACAAAACAGCGATAACGACCACTTCGCACATGAACGCCGAAGTGCCCGCAATGCCCCCGATTCGACGGGGACCTGACGCGCACTCAGTACGCGGGCGCCTGCGGATACCCGTACCCGGGCGCGGCGTGCGCCTCGCGGTCGTAGAAGGGGCGGGAGTTGACGCGCAACCACATCGCGACCGGGTCGTACTCGTCGGACATCGCGACCGTGGAGACCGGCAGGCCCTCGGGGACGGCGCCGATCGACTGGCGCATCATCCCGCGCACCGCGTCGACGGACGGCCTGCTCGTGTCGTACAGGTCGAGTCCGACGGCGAGGTACGGGGCGCCGAGCGCGGGCTGCACCCAGGCGCGGCGCAGCGAGCGGATCGCGGGGGTGTGGTGGGCGTTCTGCGCGAGCTGGGCGTAGAACTGCGGGATCTCGATGGCCGGTTCGCTGATCCTGAGCGGACCGGCGGGCATCCGGTCGAGGCCGGTCGCGATGCGGCGCAGATCCAGCCAGGGGATGCCGACTCCGCCGCCCGGGGCGTGCGGATTGAGCCAGACGCCCCAGCGGTCGGGGTAGAGGGCGCGGGCGATGTCCAGTCCGGCGACCACCTCGTGGTCCCGGCTCCAGCCGCTGGCGGTGAGCTCCTGGGGGGAGGTGACGCACGGGGCGTAGCCGAGCCCTTCGACCTCCATGTTCCCGTACTGGGCGTCGGGGGCGCCGGGGCGGCCGTGCCAGAGGAGCATCCAGACCCGGCCGGCCGACAGGGCCTGGAGGAGCGCCTCGTACGCGTCGTAGCGCCCGGGCGCGACCTGTCGCAGCATGTGCTCGACCTGACCGGCCGCCGCGGTGCCTGACGCACTCACCCTGGGTCCCGCCCCTCGTAGATCCTCTGCTTCGGCCACCGGGCATCGGCCTTCGGCCATCAAACCAGCTTATGCGGCCGCGCCGTCACCGGCTTGACGCCGCCGACCGCCCCCCGTCACTCCGGGACGCGCGTGTAGAAGGGCCGCACCCGGTCGCGCATCCAGTCGGCGACCGGGTCCTGCGCCACGTCGAGGAGGACGAGGTTGACCGGCCACGGCACCGCGACGCGGCCCAGCGCCCGGCCCAGGGCGTCCATCGGGGCGCTCTGTCCGGCGCCGTCCCAGGTGGAGAACTCGACGCCGACGAAGAGCACGGGGTCGTCGCCCTCGACGCTGGCCAGGACCCGGCGGGCGGTGCGGACGACGCCGCTCTCCTGGAACTCGCCGGCCGCGGCGGCCAGGAAGTCGACGGGCTCCTCCTTCCAGTCCGGCTCGTACAGCCGGACCCGGCCCCCGGTGGCCGGGCCGTCGAGCGGGGTGCGCCCGGCCCGGCACAGCTCGGCGACGGCGGGCGGCGGCAGCGGCAGGCCGACGGCGCCGCCCGGGTTCACCGCGATGCCGAGCCGCGGGGGCAGACCGCGGGCGAACTCGACGGCGGGGGCGACGGTGAAGGACATCCGGTCGCCGACGCAGGTGAGGAACTGGTGCTCGGAGCTGTAGACGGGGACGTACGCGGTGCCGTCGATCTCCATCGCGGGCAGATCGAGGTCCCGGGCGTCGGGTCCGCCGCCGTTGGGCAACGGCACCCAGACGTGGCTGCGGCCGAGCACCTCCAGCAGGCGGCCGCCCGCCTCCGGGGTGCCGAGCGAGGCGCCCAGCACCTCTTCGAGTTCGTTGGCCGGCCAGCCGCCCTGCGGCAGGCTCCCGGCCTGTGCCGGAATGTCCACTGCTTCCCTCTCGCCCCGGTGCCGTGCAGCAAGAGGGTACGGCCTCGCCCGGCCTCCGTCGGCCCTGGGGCCCGTCCGGAAACCGCCCTCCCCGGCTACTGTCCGGCTGTTGGACGGTCCGTTTTCAGCCGTCGGTCTGTGCGTCTGCGAACGTGATGCGCGTGAGCGCCCCGGCCGCCTCGCGGTCGAGCAGGACGGCCGAGGCGCAGCCGCGCGGCAGCAGTCCCGCCTCGGTGTCCCGCAGCAGCCGCCCCACGGCTCTGCGGTGCCGCGCGAAGGCGTACGCGGAAACGCCCCGGCCGCGCTCGCGCTGGCCCTCGCGCGCGGTCCGGGCGGAGACGTCGAGCAGGACCAGGTGCAGGCCGGTGCCCCGGCGCCGGGCATGGCGGGCGAGCAGGGCGCGGACCCAGCTCTGCGTACCGCAGTCGTGGACGACGACGGAGGCGCCGGAGCGCAGCACCCGCCGCAGTCCCCGGTAGTGGGCGAGGCGGACGAGCGGGCGGTAGAGGACGTACGGGAGTAAGCGGGGCAGCCGGTGGGCCCAGCGGTCCCTGGTGTCCTGGGAGTCGACCGCGTGGGCCGGGGCGGTACGGGCGAGCAGGGTCGACTTTCCGCTGCCGGGGAGTCCGGAGACCACCACCACGTCCCCGGCGGCGAAGCGCAGGACGCGCGGGCCGCGCCCGGCCCGGCCGCGCAGGTCCCGGACGACGGGCGGATGCGTGCCCACCGCCTGCCGGGGCGGTGAGCCGGACTGCGCGGGCAGTGCGGCGCTGGTCGTTCCCGCGGTCGTCGCGTAGCGCAACGTCATCGCCTCCCCCTGGCCGTACGGCCGACGCGTGCAGGACCGGTATCTACCCCAGAAGTGTAAAGAAAAGGTAATGCGACACAACCGTCCGACCCGCCGGAGGACCGTGACGAGCGGCACCGCTCCCGGCGCACCGCTCCCCCGGAATGCGTGCGATGATGACCCCGCCAACTGCATACAGGCCGCTTGAATCCGCGCGGGAGAGTCCCGGTCACCGCGCCGGGCGCCGAAGGAGCAAGATCCTCCCTTGAATCTCTCAGGCCCCGTACCGCGTGGATGAGGCATATCTGAAAAGCGAGCCGCCCGGCGGCTCCACCCAAGGTGCAAGCCGACCCTCGCGGGGCCTCTCGGCGAACCTCTCAGGTTCCGATGACAGATGGGGAGGGATCGTCCTCGCCGTCGTCATGCCCTGGGAGCCCTTTCATGAGCAGCACCCCCCGTCTCACCGCCCTCGATGCACTGCATCGTTCGCTGGGCGCCACCATGACCGACTTCGCGGGCTGGGACATGCCGCTGCGGTACGCGAGCGAGCGCGACGAGCACAACGCCGTCCGCACGAAGGCCGGCCTCTTCGACCTGTCCCACATGGGCGAGATCACGGTCACCGGCCCGCAGGCGGTGGACCTGCTGAACTACGCGCTGGTCGGCAACATCGGCACGGTCTCGACCGGCCGGGCCCGCTACACGATGATCTGCGCCGAGGACGGCGGCATCCTGGACGACCTGATCGTCTACCGCCTCCAGGACACGGAGTACATGGTCGTCGCCAACGCCGGCAACGCCCAGCTCGTCCTGGACGCGCTCACCGCGCGCGCCGCCGGCTTCGACGCCGAGGTCCGCGACGACCGCGACACGTACGCGCTGCTCGCCGTGCAGGGCCCCGAGTCCCCGGCGATCCTCGCGGCCGTGACCGACGCCGACCTGGACGGCCTGAAGTACTACGCCGGGCTGCCCGGGGTCGTCGCCGGGGTGCCCGCGCTGATCGCCCGCACCGGCTACACCGGCGAGGACGGCTTCGAGCTGTTCGTCGCGCCCGGCCACGCCGAGCAGCTGTGGAAGGCGCTCACCGAGGCGGGCGCCGCGCACGGCCTGATCCCGTGCGGCCTCTCCTGCCGTGACACGCTGCGCCTGGAGGCGGGCATGCCGCTGTACGGGCACGAGCTGACGACCTCGCTGACCCCGTTCGACGCCGGGCTCGGCCGGGTCGTGAAGTTCGAGAAGGACGGCGACTTCGTCGGCCGCAAGGCGCTGGAGGCCGCCGCGGAGCGCGCCGAGACCGCCCCGCCCCGCAAGCTCGTCGGCCTGGTCGCCGAGGGCCGCCGGGTGCCGCGCGCCGGGTTCCCGGTCGTCGCCGGCGGTCAGGTCATCGGCGAGGTCACCTCGGGCGCCCCCTCCCCCACCCTGGGCAAGCCGATCGCCATGGCGTACGTCGACGCGGCGCACGCCGAGCCGGGCACCGCCGGAGTCGCGGTGGAGATCCGAGGCAGCCACGAGCCGTACGAGGTCGTGGCGCTCCCCTTCTACAAGCGCAAGAAGTAGAACCGTAGGACCCGGCCGGTGTCGCGTACGTGACACGGTCCCGTCTCACACCGCAAGACCACCGTTCATCCGCACTCCCCGCGTACAGGAGAATTCAGACCATGAGCAACCCCCAGCAGCTGCGGTACAGCAAGGAGCACGAGTGGCTGTCGCCCGCCGAGGACGGCGTGTCCACCGTCGGCATCACCGAGCACGCGGCCAACGCGCTCGGTGACGTCGTCTACGCGCAGCTCCCCGAGGTCGGTGACACGGTGACCGCGGGCGAGACCTGCGGCGAGCTGGAGTCGACCAAGTCGGTCAGCGACCTGTACTCGCCGGTGTCCGGTGAGATCACGGAGTCCAACCAGGCCGTCGTGGACGACCCGTCGCTGGTGAACTCCGCTCCGTTCGAAGGCGGCTGGCTGTTCAAGGTGCGCGTCGCGGAGGAGCCGAAGGGCCTGCTCTCCGCCGACGAGTACACCGAGTTCTCCGGCAACTAAAGACCCCAAGGGACCACCTGATGTCGCTTCTCAACTCCTCACTCCACGAGCTGGACCCGGACGTCGCCGCCGCCGTCGACGCCGAGCTCCTGCGCCAGCAGTCCACGCTCGAAATGATCGCCTCGGAGAACTTCGCTCCGGTCGCGGTCATGGAGGCGCAGGGCTCCGTCCTGACCAACAAGTACGCCGAGGGCTACCCCGGCCGCCGCTACTACGGCGGCTGTGAGCACGTCGACGTGGTCGAGCAGATCGCGATCGACCGGATCAAGGCGCTCTTCGGCGCCGAGGCCGCGAACGTCCAGCCGCACTCCGGTGCGCAGGCGAACGCCGCCGCGATGTTCGCGCTGCTGAAGCCGGGCGACACGATCATGGGCCTGAACCTGGCGCACGGCGGTCACCTGACCCACGGCATGAAGATCAACTTCTCCGGCAAGCTCTACAACGTGGTCCCGTACCACGTGGACGACACCGGTGTCGTGGACATGGCCGAGGTCGAGCGCCTGGCCAAGGAGGCGAAGCCGCAGCTGATCGTCGCCGGCTGGTCCGCGTACCCGCGTCAGCTGGACTTCGCCGCCTTCCGCCGCATCGCGGACGAGGTCGGCGCGTACCTGATGGTCGACATGGCGCACTTCGCCGGTCTGGTCGCCGCGGGCCTGCACCCCAACCCGGTGCCCCACGCCCACGTCGTCACCACGACCACGCACAAGACCCTCGGCGGTCCGCGCGGCGGTGTGATCCTCTCCACCCAGGAGCTCGCCAAGAAGATCAACTCGGCGGTCTTCCCGGGTCAGCAGGGCGGCCCGCTGGAGCACGTGATCGCCGCCAAGGCGGTCTCGTTCAAGGTCGCGGCGGGCGAGGAGTTCAAGGAGCGCCAGCAGCGCACCCTGGAGGGCGCCCGCATCCTGGCCGAGCGCCTGGTCCAGCCCGACGTCACCGAGGTGGGCGTCTCCGTCCTGTCCGGCGGCACCGACGTGCACCTGGTCCTGGTGGACCTGCGCAACTCGGAGCTGGACGGGCAGCAGGCCGAGGACCGGCTCCACGAGATCGGCATCACGGTCAACCGGAACGCCATCCCCAACGACCCGCGCCCGCCGATGGTCACCTCCGGCCTCCGCATCGGCACCCCGGCCCTGGCCACCCGCGGCTTCGGTGCCGAGGACTTCGCCGAGGTCGCCGAGATCATCGCCTCGGCCCTCAAGCCGTCCCACGACGCGGACGACCTGAAGGCCCGGGTCGCGAAGCTCGCCGAGAAGTTCCCGCTGTACCCCGGCCTGAAGTAGCCGACCCGGCGCATTCGCGCCTACGGGAGGGGCACCCGCACACTGAACAGTGGGCGGGTGCCCCGTCCCTTGTCCCCCGTTTTGTCTCATGCACTCCGGGCCGCCCACGCCCGTACCGCACCACCCGGCAGACAACGGCGTCTACCAACCCTTAGGAGTCCCCCCGTGGCCATCTCGGTCTTCGACCTGTTCTCGATCGGCATCGGCCCGTCCAGCTCCCATACGGTCGGCCCGATGCGCGCGGCCCGTATGTTCGCGCGCCGCCTGAAGAACGAGGGCCTGCTCGCCCACACCGCCTCGATCCGGGCCGAGCTGTACGGCTCCCTCGGCGCCACGGGCCACGGCCACGGCACCCCCAAGGCGGTCCTGCTCGGCCTGGAGGGCGAGTCCCCGCGCACCGTCGACGTCGAGACGGCCGACGAGCGGGTCGAGGCGATCCGCTCCGGCGGCCGGATCAACCTGCTCGGGATGCACGAGATCCCCTTCGACGCGGACGAGCAGCTGATCCTGCACCGCCGCAAGGCGCTTCCGTACCACGCCAACGGCATGACCGTCTTCGCGTACGACGCCGACGGCGCCACGCTCCTGGAGAAGACGTACTACTCGGTCGGCGGCGGCTTCGTCGTGGACGAGGACGCCGTGGGCGAGGACCGGATCGTGCTCGACGACACGGTCCTGAAGCACCCCTTCCGCACCGGCGACGAGCTGCTGCGACTGGCCCGCGAGACCGGCCTCTCGATCTCCTCGCTGATGCTGGAGAACGAGCGCGCCTGGCGCACCGAGGACGAGATCCGCTCCGGGCTCCTGGACATCTGGCGCGCCATGCAGGCGTGCGTCTCGCGCGGCATGTCCCGCGAGGGCATCCTGCCCGGCGGCCTCAAGGTCCACCGCCGCGCCGCCAAGACCGCCCGCCAGCTGCGCGCGGAGGGCGACCCCCAGACGCACGCCATGGAGTGGATCACCCTCTACGCGATGGCGGTCAACGAGGAGAACGCGGCGGGCGGCCGCGTGGTCACCGCCCCGACGAACGGCGCGGCCGGCATCATCCCGGCCGTCCTGCACTACTGGATCAACTTCGCCGCGGGCGGCTGCACGGAGGCCGAGAAGGAGGACGGCATCGTCCGCTTCCTGCTGGCCGCCGGCGCGATCGGCATGCTGTTCAAGGAGAACGCCTCCATCTCCGGCGCCGAGGTCGGCTGCCAGGGCGAGGTCGGCTCCGCCTGCTCCATGGCCGCCGGCGCCCTCGCCGAGGTCCTGGGCGGCTCCCCCGAGCAGGTGGAGAACGCCGCCGAGATCGGCATGGAGCACAACCTGGGCCTGACCTGCGACCCGGTCGGCGGCCTCGTCCAGATCCCGTGCATCGAGCGCAACGGCATGGCCGCGGTGAAGGCGGTCACGGCGGCGAAGATGGCCCTGCGCGGCGACGGCAGCCACAAGGTCTCCCTCGACAAGGTCATCAAGACCATGAAGGAGACCGGTGCGGACATGAGCGTCAAGTACAAGGAGACCGCCCGCGGCGGGCTCGCGGTGAACATCATCGAGTGCTGACCGCACAGGCCCTGACCAGCGCGTTCGCTTCTTCCAGCGCTGTCAGGGCCTTCCCCCGCTCACCCAACGGACCGTCCCTGGGATCTCTGCGGGACGGTCACTGTTCCAGTTCCGCCGCGCGTTCCTTGAGTTCCTCGGCGAACGCGTCCCAGTCGGGTCCGAAGCAGAGCAGGTCGGCGGCCGCTTCCCGGAGCAGTCGCGGGTCATCGGGACGTTGCAGGCAGGCCAGGCGGTAGGCGAGATTCCGCGCCCAGGGCGGCAGCGCCATCCAGTCCTCGGCCAGGATCTCGCGGAGCATGGCGAGAATCTCGGCGGCCGTCGCGAAGGTGACCTCCTCGATGAAATCGCGGGTGGCTTCGTTGATCTCCCGGCTGTCTGCGCTGTCGATGGCCCGGCTCAGGCGCCTGGCCACGGGGCCGGGCCGGGCGACTCTCGCTCTCCTGGCAGGTTCTGCTGACTCGCCGGGGGTGCCGGGTTCAGTCCGCACCTGAGCTCCCGCCCGTGTCCGTCCGTCCGGCGTCGTCGTTCCAGAACGGTGCGCCCACCCGCACTCGGATCTGCCTCTTTCGGTCGTCGTGGAAAGTCACTTCGCCGGAGACTCCTTCTCCGACCTCGGGCAGTTCGTCCACCGGTGGATCGGGGTTGTACGAGGCGATGTCCAGGAATGCGATGACCTCGGGAGCGCCGTCCCACCCGATGAACACTCCGAACGGGCGCCGCACACGGACCACCCCGTACACCCTGCTGCCGACCAGCTGCCGAAGCTTCACGTCTTCCCAGGCTGCCTATTGGAACAACAGGCGGTCGCGCACCGAAATTCGGGGCGTCACCTGAATCTCCATGGTGCCCGCGCACTCGCCCATGTGGAATTCAATGGAAATTCCCTTGGACGAATTCCCCGAGGTGAAGGAGAGACGCGTCGCGCCTTCACGGAAGATGTCCAGCACCTCGGCCCCCTGATCGTTCGCCCAGCGGATCCTCACCGATCCCCCCACCGCGTCGTAGGAGAAGGAGACCGACTGCCCCGCTTCATCGTGCAGGGTGAGGACCCGCGCACCGCTCTCGTCCGCGTCCGGCCATTGGCCGGTGGCCTCGTAGATCTCTTTGTCGTCGGGGGTCAGGAACTCTCGGTACATGTCTGCCTTCACCAAGCACTAGGAGACGGCCGGGGGCGGGCTCGCGGTGAACATCATCAAGTGCTGACCGCACAGGCCCTGACCAGCGCGTTCGCTTCTCCCTGCACTGTCAGGGCCTTCCCCGCTCACCCAACGGACCGTCCCTGGGATCTCCGCGGGACGGTCACTGTTCCAGTTCCGCCGCACGCCCCTTGAGTTCCTCGGCGAACGCGTCCCAGTCGGGTCCGAAGCACAGCAGGTCGGCGGCCGCTTCCCGGAGCAGTCGCGGGTCATCGGGACGTTGCAGGCAGGCCAGGCGGTAGGCGAGATTCCGCGCCCAGGGCGGCAGCGCCATCCAGTCCTCGGCAAGGACCTCTCGAAGCATGGCGAGAATCTCGTCGGCCGTCGCGAAGGTGAGCTTCTCGACGAAATCGCGGGTGGCTTCGTTGATCTGCCGGCTGTCGGCGCTGTCGATGGCCCGGCTGAGGCTCCTGGCAGCGAGGGTCGGGTCGGGCACTGTGTGCTTCTCCTAACGGGTTTCACCGATTTTCCGGACGGCGGCGGCGTCCGTTGGCGGGACAGGCGCCCAGACCTTAGCAGTCAGTTTGCAACTCGATGAACCGCTCACTACGGGTTCAGCCAGTAGGTGGACAGCTGATAGGCACCGTCGGGCCGGTGAATGACCCGATAGCCGAAGTTGTGTCCGTCCAACTGCACGGACCTGTCGAGCGGGCCGGTGAACTCGGGGGTGCCGGGACGAGGGACGCTCCCGCCGTCTCTCATGTACGCGTACACATCGGAAACGATCGCTCGTTCGATCCGGTCCGGGCCCAAGTTGGTGGAGCTCGGAGTGTTTGTAATCCCGCCCGGCCCAGTGTGCTCACGGGCATAGCCGTGACCGGTATTGAAGTGCCATTGGTCGTCGCCGACCATCGCCGAGCGTTTGAGGTCCTTTCCCTCACCCTTGGATGTGTACTCGCCAACGGCCGGACCGTCGCCCGGGTAGTCCGGCGCCAAGCCCAAGGGGTCGGCCCAGGTGCAGGGGTTGTCCACGTACGTGACGGGGTTGGGCGCCGGCGCCAGACCCAGCGGGTCCGGGGAGGCGTAGCGGCCGGTTTCCGGGTCGTAGTGGCGGAAGACGTTGTAGTGGAGGCCGGATTCCGGGTCGTAGTACTGGCCGGGGAAGCGGAGGGGGGTGTACGCGGTGCTGGTGCGGGACCAGGCGGTGGTGCCCCAGAGGGTGGCGCGGGCGCGCCAGGCGATGTGGCCGGTCCCGTCGATGAGTTCGGTGGGGGTGCCGACGAGGTCGGTGGCGATGGCGAAGAAGCGACGGTCGATCTCCGTCTGCCGGTCGTCGGCCGTGAGGATGCGTTCGGTCTGGGACAGCGGGGCGAGGCCGCGGTGGTCCCAACTGAGGGCGACCGAGTTCGGGTCGTCGGGCTGGTGGGTGGTCTGCTCACAGAGGGTGAGCCCGTCCCAGGTGAACCGGGTCTCCTCGGCCACGTTCCCGTCGGCGGTCAGGCGCTGTTTGGCGGTACGGCGCCCGATCGGGTCGTAGCGGTAGCGCCAGCGGGTGCCGTCGGGGGTGGTGACGGAGGTGAGGCGGTTCTCCGTGTCCCAGGTGTAGCGCCAGGCGTCGGGCTTGCGGGAGAGCCGGGTCTTGCGGCGCAGGGTGACCCGGCCCAGCGCGTCGTACTCGAAGCGGACGTCTCCGGCGCGGGTGAGGGTGGTGCCGGTGTAGGCGCGGGAGCCGGTGGCCTCGGTGCCGGGGTGGGCGGAGGGCCAGGTGGCGGAGGTCTGGTTGCCGGCGTCGTCGTAGGCGTAGCGCTCGGTCCAGTTCCGGGCGTGGACCGCGGTGACGCGGCCCGCCGCGTCGAGGTCGAAGGTGCGGGTGCCGGACTTCCGGTCGGCGACGGATATGAGGTGGCCGTCGGCGCGGTAGGTGTAGACGCGGCTGTTGACGGCGCGGGTCCCGGCGTCGATGTGCTGGGCGGTGAGGCGTCCGGCCTCGTCCCAGGCGGAGGTCATGGTCAGCGCGTCGTCGTAGGCGCGGGTGAGTTCGCGCCCGGCGGCGTCGTGGGTGAAGCCGATGCGGTGGCCACCGCTGGTGAGGCTGTGGGCGCGGCCGTCGGGACCGTACGTGTAGGAGGTCACGTGGCCCGTGGGTGTGACGCGCCGGGTACGGCGGCCCAGCGCGTCGTACGCGTAGGAGAGGGGACGGCCGTCCACCAGTTCCGTCTTGGTCCTGCCCGAGCGGTCGTACTGGTAGCGGATCTCGCTCTCCGGGCCCACGGCTTCGAGCAGGCGCCCCGCCCGGTCGTAGGCGTACGTCGTCACCCGGCCGTCGACGTCCTTGCGGAGGACCCGGTCGAGCGGGTCGCGTGTGAAGGTGATCGTGCCGCCGAGGGCGTCGGTGCGGGCGGTGAGGCGGCCTGCCGCGTCCGTCTCGTACGTGAGGGTGCGGCCGTCGAAGTCGGTCTCGGACGTGACGGTGCCGGCCGCGTCGTACGCGTAACTCCAGGCCAGACCCTGCGGGTTGGTGACGCGAGTGAGGCGCAGCGCGCGGTCGTGCTCGAACTCGTAGCGGGCGCCGTCCGGTCCGGTGCGGGCGGCGAGGAGGTCGAAGTGGGTGTACTCGAAGCGGGAGACGCCGCCCGACGCGTCGGTGTGCGTGAGCGCGTTGCCCTCGCCGTCGTACGTCCACGACTCGGTGGCCCCGTCGGGTGCGGTGCGCCGGGCGAGCTTGCCGTCGGGGTGCCACTCCAGGCGGGTGACGCCGCCGGCCGGGTCGGTGATGCGGACCGGCCGGCCGAGGGCGTCCCGCTCGGTGCGGGTGACGGCGCCGCCGGGGTCGGTCACCCGTACGGTCAGGCCGGCGGCGTCGCACTCCACGCGGGTGGTGGCGCCGAGGGCGTCGGTGACCGACGTGAGCCGGCCGGCGGTGTCGTAGGTGCAGCGGGTGGTGGCCCCGGCCGGGTCGGTGATCGCGGTGCGGTTGCCGCGTTCGTCGAACTCCTGGAGCACGCGGTTGCCGTCCGGGCCGATGATCTCCACCGGCAGGCCGGACGGGTCGCGCACGGTGCGCAGCTCGCCGCCGTCGGGCGCGGTGGTGGCGACGAGCCGGCCTTCCTCGTCGTACGCGAAGGCGGTGCGCAGGCCCAGCGGGTCGGTGCGGGAGTGCAGGTTGCCGTGCGGGTCGTGGGTGAACCGGGTGGTGTGCCCGAGCGGGTCGGTGACGGCGAGCCGGCGGCAGCCGGGGCCGAAAAGGTGGTGGGTGGTGTGGCCGTCGGCGGTGGTGAGCGTGGTGGTGCGGTGGCCGGTCTCGGGGTCGGGGTCGGTGTACGCCAGGGTGATCTGTACGTGCCCGGCCTCGCCGCCCTCCGCGACGACGCGGTCCTGGTCGTCGTAGACGTAGTCGTAACGGCTGCCGTTGGAGTCGATCCAGGCGATGACGCGGCGGCGGTCGTCGTAGACGAAGGTGGTCGTGGCGCCGGACGGCTTGGTGACGGTGGTGAGGTCGCCGTCCTCGTAGCCGTAGCTCATCAGGAGCAGGTCCGCGCCGTCCTCGCCCGCGCCCGTCAGGGACAGGGCGGTGATCCGGCCGTCGGCGGTCGTCAGGGCGAGCCGCCGGCCCGCGGAGTGGACCAGGGCCAGCGGCAGGCCCTCCTCGTCGCGGTCGACGGTGATCCGGTGGCCGTTGCGGTCGGTGAGGTCGGCGAGCCAGGCCACGCCGTCGCCGCCGGGCTCCGCGCCGCGCGGCCCGTCGAAGTCGAGGTCCAGGCCGCTGTCGAGGTCGGTGACCGTGTAGTCGCCGTTCGCGTCGCGGGCAAGCAGCGTGCGGGCCCGCCCCGTCTCGGGCCGGACGGGCGCGCCGGGGGCCGGGTGCGGGTAGCGGATCAGGAGGCCGTCGGCGGTGACGTGGAGGATGCCGATGGAGTCGATCAGCAAGCGCTCGTCGACGGTGGAGGTCCAGGAGGGCCCCATGAAGCGGCCGGCGGTCAGGCCGGACTCGGTGCGGCGGGTGAACAGCAGAGGCAGGATGCCGGGGATCACGACGTCGGTCTGCGGCAGGAACATCCGGCCGGAGGCCAGGTCGACCGGGTCGGTGCCGTCGGTGACGCGCTCGCCGGGCTTGCGGGTGTGGGTGCCCTCCGGGGCGTCGTCCGCCACCTTGCGCAGCCGGGCGATGTCGGACGCCTCGTCGACGACGCGCAGGCCCTTCACCGCGGCGCCGCCGCCGCCCGTGGCAACGGTCAGCGCGAGATCCGGGATGAGCCGGCCGACGCCCTCGGCCGGGTCCTTCATGAAGTCCTTGACCATCCGGCTGCCGGTGCCGACCGGGTCGTTCGCGGCGACCACCAGACCGGCGGCCAAGCTGTTGAGCGAGGTCGCGTACTCGGCCGGGTGCGTCAGGTTGTACGGGTCCATCGGGTTGATGCCGCGCACGAAATTGGCGATGCCCGCCGACGCCTTGATGATCCCGCCGTCCAGGTGCATGCCCATGACCTGGGACTCCTCGAACCCGTCCCGCGCCTGCTCGGCGTACGACGGCTTCTTCGGCGCCATGTCGCGGGCGGCCCGCACCGCCGTGCGGGCGGTCTCCGCTGCCGTGTTCCGCTGTCGGCGGGCCTCGGTGAGGATGTCCTGCGCGTCCTGCATCAGCTTCTTGCCGGGGTCCGTGAACGTGGAAGCCGGCCTCGGCGGCAGTGAGGACGGGTCGCGCTTGTCGGCGGGCTGGGCGTTGTATCGGTCGACGGCGCTGTTGTAGTCGTCCACCTTCTTGCGGTGGACGTCCGCCGCGTCCTCGGACGCCTTCACGCCCTCCTTCCACTTGTCGATCGCGGTCTGCGCCTGGCCCTGCGCCCAGTTCACGGTGTCCGCGAACGCGTCGAGCGCCCCCAGCGCCTTGGTGGTGGCGTCGGCTGCCGCGTACCACTTCGGCGGCTGCGTGCTCACGGCGGTGCGCAGGGCGTTCGCCGTCTCCCCCTTGAGCTCGCCCGAGTTCAGCCCCTTGAGCCCGTCCCCGGTGCCGTCGAAGGCCGACTGGAACGCGCGGAGCTTCGTCACCGTGGCGTCGATCTTGCCGGGGCTGCCGTAGATCAGCTTGGTCTTGTCCTCGGTCTGCCCCAGGTCCATCTCGTCGGCCTCGGCGCCCAGCCGGTTGGCGACCGAACGGGACTGCTCGCGCACCCAGTCCGCACCGGACTCCCAGCCGACGTCGTCCAGCCGGTCGGCAGTCCAGTTCCCCACGTCCTCGACCCGGTCACCGGCCCACTCGAGTCCGTCCTCGACCGCGTCCTCGACCGAGTCCGGCGTGAGGTCGCTGATGATGTCGCCGATACCCACGGTCAGTTGCCCCCCGGCTCACTGTGCTGCTGTGCCTGCTGCGCGCGTTCCTCCGGCGACGGGCCGAACGTCTCGTCCAGCATGCCGTCGAACTGCTGGTCGGAGATCCCGAGCGCACTGTTGAACATGTCGGACCGACGGCCGCCGGTGCCCTCCGTGAGGACCGTGCGGCCGGTGTCCTTCCAGGTCTGCTCCATGTCCTGGCCGGCCTTCTCGAATGACTCGGGGCTGTAGTCCGGCTTCAGGTAGTCCGGCGTGAAGACGTCGCCCCAGTCCTGCCGCGCGATCTCCTCCTCGGTCGCGTGCGGGTTCCCGCCGAACACGGCGTTGGCGCCCACCTTGAGCGTGCCCGCGAGGTACTGATCGTTCGCCCACTGCGTACCCGCCGCCAGGCCCAGCCGGTTCGCGATCCCGCTCGCGTCCCGTACCAGGGCCCGTACGCCCCACTCCCAGCGCTCGCAGAAGTCCTCGAAGTCCACCGAGAGGCCGTGGTGCCCGGTCTCCATCCCGGTCATCGCCAGCTCCGAGAACCCCTTGCCCGTCACCGAACCGGTGGCGCCGCCGAGGTCCCCCAGCTCGTCGATCGTCGTGTTCAGGCCCTTGGTGAACTTGGCGACCGACGTCTTGTCCAGGTGCAGATCCGCGCCGTCGCCGCTCATGCCCGCACCTCCGACGCCTCGCCGGTGTCGACGGCGGCCGATTCCGGCACGATGCCGACGACCGGCGGGAAGAACATCGCCCCGTCCTCCGTCGCGATGTCCACCGCGAGACCGGCGGGCTCGCCCAGGGCAGGCACGATCTCGTCCACGATCCGCGCGCCCAACAGCGTCGCGTACTCCACGGGCTCGTCGCCCGGGAGGTGGTGCCGGACGAACCGGGCCAGCGCCACCTCGTCCGTGAAGCCGTGGATCCACCGCACCCCGCCCATCCGCGCGGACCACAGCCGGTCGCCGGTCATCGGCACCAAAAGGACCGCGCGCCGCATCTCACCGACCAGCGCCCGCGGGTCCCCGGCGCCACTCCTCCGCTCGGCTATGCGCTCGGCCGGCCCTGCACCTGATCGCTCCACGGCCCCTCCCCCTTCGGCGGCGACTCACGCCACCGTAGACGAGGAGGCCCGGCGGGGCCGGTGGTTCTCGCCGGGTCCTGCGCCTGTCCGCCCTCGCGAAAATGCGGTGAGGGCCGTTCCCCCGCCGTCGGGCAGGGCGCCGAATTCGGTGTCCCGCAGCAGCTCCCCGCCCGGGAGCGCGCTGTCGTGGCAGACCAGGGACCAACTCTTCGCCATCCGCGCCTCGTTGCCGCAGCCGCTCAGCGGTGCGTCCGGGTGGTCGTCGATGCCCACGAACAGGGCGTGCGCAGCGCGCGTGCGGCGATCCCGTCAGACCCGGCGGGGCGTTGGCCGGGCGATTCCAGGGCGCACTCCGGGCATTCCCCTGAGCACCCATATCCTCGTCGCGCCCCACTGGTTGACAGCTCGTCACCGCGATGACGGCAGGGAAGGGACGCGACATGAGTACCGGGGGATACAACCCTTACCCGCCGCCCTGGCCCCCGGGCGGCGGCCCGTACCCGCCTCCGTACGCCCCGCCGCGGCCTTCCCTGTGGCAACGGCTGCGCAGCGACGACTGGCCGACCCTCGGTGAGCTGCTCAGAGGCAGGCGGCAGCGCGTCCACGGCTGCGTCTGGGCGCTGATCCTGCTTCCGTGCACCTGGGGGATGACGCTGCCCCTACTGGCCGCCTACCCGTTGGCCAGGTCGGCCCGGCGACAGGCACGCAGGGCCTTCCCGGTGCACGGGCGCCGCTTCAGCGACCCCGACCTGGTGCAGGCGCAGCGGGCGCGGGCCTGGGCCGCCGCCGCCATCTCGGTCCTGCTGCTGATCGCGTACGGCAAGCCGGGAGACATGGCCGAGGCCCAGGAGCAGTACGTGATACGGCTGATGGCCACTCCCTGGCTGCTGCTCCTCAGCGCCCCCCTCGTGGTCGCGTTGATCTACCGGTGGGCCTCGCCGGCGAAGCGGGCGGCCATGCGGCCGCGGCTGCGCGCCGCCGGACGGTCGGCCCTGTGGTACCTGGGCGCGTGCAGCCTGATCCCGCTGCTCGCGGTCCTTCTCGCCTGGGGCATCACCCGGGCGGAGACCGGCACCGGGGCGGAGTCCGCCCTGCTGGGCTTCCTCCTCACGCTCGTCGGTTACCTGGCCATGGCCTGGATCGTGCTCTTCGTGTTGTTCGCCTCCGGACCGGTCGTGCGAAGCGGCTTCAGCACCTCGGAGGTCCACGCGGCCCTGCCCGCCCTGCTCACCGGGGTGCTGGTGTGGGAGTTCATGATCATCGGCTTCGTGGTGAGCGGCCCGCCGCCCGGGCCGGCGCTCGTCCAGGTCCTGGCCCTGGTCGGCGGCCCCGCGTCCGTGTCGGCCCTGGCCTGGTGGGAGATCCACCGCCTGCGCACGCGCCACGGCGTCGCACTGCGCGAGTAGCCGGAAATCCGGTAAAGGGGCCTGGTCCCCATTCGATAGGATGCGAACGGCCTGCGACAGAGGCACCCACACAGTAGAAATTGGGAGCATCCGACGATGACTCGACACCTGATCACCAGCGCGCTTCCCTACATCAACGGGATCAAGCACCTGGGGAACCTGGTCGGGTCGATGCTCCCGGCGGACGTCTACGCTCGGTATCTGCGCCAGCGGGGCGAGGAGGCGCTGTACATCTGCGCCACCGACGAGCACGGCACCCCGGCGGAGCTGGCCGCGAAGGCGGCCGGACTGCCGGTGGCCGAGTTCTGCGCGCAGCAGCACGACGCGCAGAAGGCGGTCTACGACGGGTTCGGGCTCGCGTTCGACTACTTCGGGCGCAGCTCCTCCGCCGAGAACCGCGAGATCACCCAGCACTTCGCCCGCAAGCTGCACGAGAACGGCTTCATCGAGGAGCGGGCGATCCGCCAGGTCTTCTCGATCGCCGACGACCGCTTCCTGCCGGACCGCTACATCGTCGGTACGTGCCCGCACTGCGGGTACGACAAGGCGCGCGGCGACCAGTGCGAGAACTGCACCCGTGTCCTGGACCCGACGGACCTGATCGAGCCGCGCTCCGCGATCAGCGGCAGCGGCGAGCTGGAGGTCCGGGAGACCAAGCACCTCTTCCTCCTCCAGTCGAAGCTGTCCGGCGAGGTCGAGGCGTGGATCGACGAGACCAGCGACGAGTGGCCGCACCTGGCGTCCTCGATCGCCCGCAAGTGGCTCACCGAGGGCCTGCACGACCGGGCGATCACCCGTGACCTGGACTGGGGCGTGCCCGTCCCGGCCGACACCTGGCCGGAGCTCGCGGCCGAGGGCAAGGTCTTCTACGTCTGGTTCGACGCCCCCATCGAGTACCTCGGGGCGACGAAGGAGTGGGCGGACCTGGAGCCGGAGAGCCGGGACTGGAGGTCCTGGTGGTACGAGGCGTCCGACGTCCGGTACACGCAGTTCATGGCCAAGGACAACGTCCCGTTCCACACGGTGATGTTCCCCGCCATGCAGATCGGCACCCGTGAGCCGGTCAAGCGGGTCGACCACGTCAAGGCGTTCAACTGGCTGAACTACTACGGCGGCAAGTTCTCGACGTCGCAGCAGCGCGGCATCTTCTCGGACACCGCCCTCGAACTGCTGCCCGCCGACTACTGGCGCTACTTCCTGATGGCGCAGGCCCCGGAGTCGGACGACACGTCCTTCACCTGGGAGCTGTTCGCCACCTCGGTGAACAAGGACCTGGCCGACACCCTCGGCAACTTCGTGAACCGGGTGCTGTCCTTCTCGCGCAAGCGGTTCGGCGACGAGGTGCCGGCGGGCAAGGAGGCCGGGGACGCCGAGCGGAAGCTGGGCGAGGAGATCGCGCGGCTGCTCGCGGAGTACGAGGGCCACATGGAGGCGCTCCAGTTCCGCAAGGCGGCCCAGGCCCTGCGGGCGCTGTGGAGCGCGGGCAACTCCTACCTGGAGGAGAAGGCCCCCTGGCTGGAGATCAAGACCGACCAGGAGGGCGCCGCGCTCACCCTGCGCACCGCGATGAACCTGATCCACCTGTACGCGGTCGTCTCGGAGCCGTTCATCCCCTCGTCCGCGCGGGCCATGCGCGAGGCGTTCGCCCTGGCGGACGACACGGCGACCTGGGTGAGCGCCGACGAGGCCCGCGCCCTGGCGTCGGTGCCGGCCGGGACCGCCTTCACGGTGCCGCCGGTGCTCTTCGCCAAGATCACCGACGAGGACCTGGAGGCGTGGCGCTCGCGCTTCGGCGCCCAGTAGTCCCGCACAGTCGTACGTCGTCGCCCGGCCGGGTCCTAACGGCCGGGCGACTTCGCGTTCGGGCCCTGCGCCGAACTGCGTCGAAACATTTCGAACCGTTGACCGAAAGTTCCGGTGGCGCTAGCCTGCCGCATGCCCGGCCGGGGCACGCACGTGTGCATGGAGAACCCCACCACGCAGAGGGAACACCGCCATGAAGCGAAGAACGTCGCTCCTCAGCCTGATCACCGCGGGGGCGCTGTGCGCGACCCTCGCGGCCGTCGCCCCGGCCCTCGGCGCCGGTGACGCGCACTCCGGCGGCGCGCCCGGCCCCCGGGAACGCGGCGCGCACTGGGTCAGCACCTGGACGTCGATGCCGCAGCTGACGGAACCGTCGAACATGCCCCCGGCCCCCTTCACCGGCGACGACTCGGTGCTGACGGACACGACGCTGCGGCAGACCGTCCACGTCTCGGCGGGCGGCGACCACATCCGGCTGCGGTTCTCCAACGCGTTCGGCGGTGCGGTGCTGCCGATCACCGAGGTCTCCGTGGCCCTCCCGCTGAACGGGAAGGCGGGGACCGGGGCGATCCGTCCGGGGACCTCGCACACGGTGACCTTCCGGGGCTCGGCGTCCATCGACGTACCGGCCGGGGCGCAGGCCGTCTCCGACCCGCTGGACTTCCGGGTCGCCCCGGGGTCCAACCTCACGGCGACGGTCTACCTGGCGACCGGGCAGGCGTCCACCGCCCTCACCTCGCACCCGGGCTCCCGCACGACCTCGTACCTGCTGCGCGGCGACCACGTACGGGACGGGGACCTGCCCGGCGCGACGACCACCGACCACTGGTACCTCCTCAGCGGCGTCGAGGTCTGGGCCCGGGGCACCACATCGGCGACGGCCGTGCTCGGGGACTCGCTGACGGACGGCCGGGGCTCCACGACCAACGGGAACGACCGCTGGCCGGACGTGCTCCAGCGGCGGCTGACGGCCCGGACGTCCGTGGTCAACCAGGCGGCGGGCGGCAACCGGCTGCTCGCCGACGGCCTGGGCCCCAACGGGCTGGCCCGGTTCGACCGCGACGTCCTGGCGCAGAGCGGGACGGACCGGCTGATCGTCTTCGAGGGCGTCAACGACATCGGCACGGCGGACGCCACCCCGGAGGCCCAGAAGCGCACGGCCGAGGCCGTCATCACCGCGTACGACCAGATCATCACCCGCGCCCACGCGCAGGGCATCCGGGTGTACGGGGCGACGCTGACGCCCTTCGGCGGCAACACGGGCTACGACGACCCGGACGGGTACCGCGAGGAGGCCCGGCGCACGGTCAACTCCTGGATCCGCACCAGCGGGCGGTTCGACGCGGTGCTGGACTTCGACCGGGCGGTGCGCGACCCGCACCGGCCCGCCGCGCTCCGCGCCTCGCTGGACGTGGGCGACCACCTGCACCTGAACCCGGCCGGCTACCGGGCCCTCGCCGAGGCCGTCCCGGCCCGGCTGTTCGAGCCGTCGCCGCTCCCGGCGGGCTTCGGCTACAACTGACCGCCTCGCAGGGCGGGTCCGCGCACCGGTTCCGGGTGCGCGGACCCGCCTTTCGCGTTCCCCCGGTGCGACTCACCGAACCGGCCATGCGGCGCCCGCCGCCGTCCGACGCGCGGGCGGCTCAGGAGTAATCCAACTGCTCATAACTGCCCAGGAGTTCGCGCCGATCACACATTTTCGGTCACCTGCTCCTTCCCTCACGTGCTCGCGGGGAGTTCACTGGACGTGACGAGGGGTGACGCGACCGCCGCGCACGTCAGGCGGCGCGCTGCCCTGGGCCCGGCTCCGGTCGCCCGGTCCGCGCGGAGGAAAGAGGAGAGCCATGCCAGCCACCCCGTCCCCGGCACGCCCATGGCGTGTTCCGGCCGTGCGGGCCGCGTCCGGCCGCCCGGAGGGAACGGCCGGGTGTCCGACGACGACCGGCCACCCCGCCGGCTCAGGTCCGCCGGGGCGGACGCGCGCACGGCCGGACCGCGACC
>NZ_JAAGNI010000172.1 GCF_010550605.1 Streptomyces sp. SID9727 | reverse complement strand
GCAGCCGGTCGGAGAGGCGGGGGCGAGGTGCGGCGAGCCCGCGCTCGCGCACGGCCCGGCGCACCGCCCGCAGGCCCTCGGCGAGGTCGCCCTCGATGTCGATGTCCCCGGCGATGTACGCCTCCGCGAGGCCGAGTTCACCCGGTTCCCACAGGAGGCGGCGCAGGGCGCGGCGGCCCCGGACGTGGATCAGGGGGCCGTCGGCGGCGCCGGTCTCGCTGCCGTCCCACATGCGCACCCGGACCGGGAGCCGGCCGCCGAACAGCTGCTCGGCCAGGGGTTCGATGCGCTGGGCGGCCCCGTGGGCGGGGTGCTTGCCGGTGAGTGTCATGCCGTTTCCTGTTCCTGACGGGTCAGCAGCAGCTGCCGCACATCGAGGTAGCCGGAGCGGAAGCCCGCTTCGGAGTAGGCGAGGTAAAGGGTCCACATGCGGCGGAAGGTCGCGTCGAAGCCGAGGGCGTCGACGGCTTCCGCCTCTTCGATGAAGCGTTCGCGCCACAGCCTCAGCGTTTCGGCGTAGTGCGTGCCGAAGCCGTCGGACCGTTCGACGCGCAGCCCGGTGCGGTCGGCGGTGACCCGGTCGATGGCCTCGGTGGACGGGAGCTGGCCGCCCGGGAAGATGTACTTCTGGATCCAGGTGAAGGTGGACCGGCCGGCCCGCATGCGGTCGTCGGGCATGGTGATGGCCTGGAGCGCGATCCGGCCGCCGGGGCCGAGCAGCCGGTCCAGGGTGCGGAAGTAGACGGGCCAGAACTCCGCGCCGACCGCCTCGATCATCTCGACGCTGACGATCGCGTCGTAGCTCCCCCCGACGTCCCGGTAGTCGCACAGCCGGACGTCGACCCGGTCCGCGTGGCCCGCCGCCGCGATCCGCCGGAGCGCCAGGTCGCGCTGTTCCCGGGAGAGGGTGACGGAGACGACGTGGGCGCCGCGCGCGGCGGCACGGATCGCGAGTTCGCCCCAGCCGGTGCCGATCTCGAGGAGCCGGGTGCCGGGGCCGACGGCGGCGAGGTCGAGCAGCCGGTCGATCTTGCGGTGCTGGGCGGCGGGAAGGAGGGCCGGTTCGGCGGGGAAGCCGCGGAAGAGCGCGGACGAGTAGCTGAGCGTCTCGTCCAGGAAAAGCGCGAACAGGTCGTTGGACAGGTCGTAGTGGTGGCTGATGTTGGTCCGAGCCCCTTCGCGGGTGCCGGTCTGGGCCTCGGGGTGGCGGCGCGCCCACAGTCCGCGCAGCCGTTGCAGGGGCCGCGGGACCAGGGTGGCGACCTCTCCCGCCAGGACCGTCAGGACACCGACGGGGTCGGGCGCGTCCCATTCCCCCGCCATGTACGACTCGCCGAAGCCGATGAGCCCGGCCGCGCCGATCCTGCGGAAGAAGGCGTCTGGGTCGTGGACGTCCATCAGCGGCCCGCCGAGCCCGACGTCCTCGCGCCCGCCGAACCGGACGCGCAGCGGCAGCCTGGCCAGGGCGCGCCGGACGATCCGCTCGGCGACGGCCGTCCGCAGCCGGGAGGCGCGGGGCCGGGTCACGACGTCCGGCCAGCGTGCCGGGTCGATGCCGGGGCCCGTGGCGAGGGAGGGCACGGCCGGGGTACGGAACGTGGAGGCGGTCATCGCATGCCTTCCTGGGTGCGGTGGTGGGGGCGGGTCCGGACGGGCAGCCCGCGCCGGTAGAGGCGTATGCCGTGCAGCCGGATGGCGGCGGAGACGACGGCCGTGGACCAGGGGTGCCGCAGGGCGAGGGCGAGCAGGATCCGGGCGGTCGCCGGGCGCCGTTCACCCCTGACGGTCGCGGTGAACGGGCGGGTCCCCGCCCGCTCCAGGTGGACCGTCAGGCGCAGTTCGGGGCCGGGTTCCGGCAGCCGCATCCAGTACTCGCCGTCGGTGCCGAAGAACGGCGATACGTAGAACTCCTTGCTGGTGACCGCCCGCCCCCGGTCGTCGGGGCGCAGCAGGTAGCAGTGGCGTTCGCCGTACGTGTTGTGCACCTCGGCGACCGTGCACAGCGGGGTGCCGTCGGCACGCCGGCACCAGTAGACGGTCAGGGGGTTGAAGACGTATCCGAGGACCCGGGCCTGGCTCAGCATGAGGACGGTGCCGTCGGCGAGGTCGATGCCGCGCGCGGCCAGAAAGCGGACGAGCCCGGCCCGGATGGTCGGGGCGGTGCCGCCGAAGTGGTCGCGGGCGTCGAAGCGGGCGAGGAAGCGCAGGGCGCGCGGCAGCGGCGGGGGCCCGTCGGGGTCCGTCAGCCACAGGTAGGTGCGGTGGTGGAAGCCGTACCGGCTGGGCGCGGTCCGTATGTGGGTGATCGTGCACGGGTAGAGGGCGTTCACCAGTCCACCCCCAGGGCCGCCGCGGCCTCGGCGCCGGAGCGGCAGCCGTCCTCGTGGAACCCCCAGCCGTGGTAGGCGCCCGCGTAGGCGGTGACCGGCCCGGACAGGGCGGGGAGGCGGGCCTGGGCGGCCACGGACTCCGGGGTGTAGACGGGGTGTTCGTAGACCATCCGGGCCCGGACGAGTCCGGGCGCGACGCGATCGGCGCCGTTCAGCGTGACGACGAAGGTCTCCGGGGCGTCGAGGCGCTGGAGCCGGTTCATGTCGTAGCTGACGGTGACGTGGGAGGCGTCGGCGGCGCAGTCCGGCATCAGGTAGTTCCAGGCGGCGCGGGCTCTGGGCGCCGTGGGCAACAGCCGGGTGTCGGTGTGCAGCAGGGTCGCGTTGCGGGAGTAGCGGAAGGCGCCCAGGACGCGGCTCTCGTCCTCGGTCGGGTCGGAGAGGAGGCGGAGGGCCTGGTCGGGGTGGGTGGCGACGACGACGCGGTCGAAGGGTTCGGCGGTGCCGTCCTCCGTGGTGATCTCGACCCCGTCGGCGTGCCGGCGGACGCTGCGGACCGGGGTGGCGGTGCGGACGGCGGAGAGTTGTTTGGTCACGCGCTCCACATAGGCGCGGGAGCCTCCGGTGACGGTCCGCCAGACCGGGGAGCCGCCGATCGTGAGCATGCCGTGGTGGTCGAGGAAGCGGAAAAGGTAGCGGGCCGGGTAGCGCATCGCGGTCACCGGGTCGCAGGACCAGACCGCCGCCACCACGGGCGTCAGGAAGTGCGCGGTGAAGTACGGCGAGAAGCGCCCGCGCGCCGCGAACTCCCCCAGCGTCAGCGTGTCCGCGTCCGGCCCGCCGTCCCGCAGCAGCCGCCGGGCCAGCCGGTGGAAGCGGGGCACGGCGGCGAGCATCCGCGGATAGGCGGGGTCGCGCAAGGACGCCGGGCGGGCGAGGAGACCGGCCGGGCCGCGGGCCCCCGCGTACTCCAGGCCGCATCCCTCGCACCGGACGGACATGCTCATCTCCGACTCCTGCGTGGGCACGCCGAGTTCCGCGAAGAGCCGCAGCAGGTGGGGGTAGGTGCGCCGGTTGTGCACGATGAAGCCGGAGTCGACCTGGTGGACGCGGCCGTCGGCCCCGGGCAGGTCGTGGGTGTGCGCGTGGCCGCCCATCCGGTCGTCCGCCTCGAACAGGGTCACGTCGTGGGCTCTGCGCAGGATGTGGGCGGCCGTCAGCCCGGCCACCCCGCTGCCCACGACGGCCGTGCGTCGCCGCCTGTCGCTCATCGCGCTCCTTCCGGATCGGCCCCGACGCCCTTCCCCGAGGACGGAGGGGGAGGCGGATGCCTGTTTGGAAAGTGATTCGTTGCCGGTCATTGGTCGGATTGGCGGAACCCTGCGTTCATCCGATCGAGTGACAGACCCATCCGCTCGGCACCCGGCACCGAATCCCCGTCGTGAGTGAAGAGCGGAACGATCCGGAGACCGGGGCCACCGAGCCCCGGCGATCCCGAGCGCTGCGCGCGGCCTGTGCCGCGCTCAGCGGGGTGATCGCCGGGTTCGCCTCCCTGGCCGTCGCCGAGCTGGCGGCGGCGGTCGTGCGGCCCGAGGCGGGTCCGGTGACGGCGGTGGGCGGTGCGGTGATCGACCGCACTCCCCCGGCGCTCAAGGACTTCGCCGTACGGAACTTCGGGACCAACGACAAGCTGGTCCTGGAGCTCGGCATCCTGGCGATCCTGGCGCTGTTCGCCGTGGCCGTCGGGCTGCTGACGCTCCGCCACCGGATCGCCGGCTCGGCGGCCGTGCTGGTCTTCGGCGCGGTCGGGGCGGTGGCGGCGGTCGGACGGCCCGAGGGCCGGGTCTCGGACGCGCTGCCGTCCGTGGCGGGCGCGCTGGCCGGTGCCGGGGTGCTGTATCTGCTGTCCGGGCGGCTGTATCCGGCCCGCTCGTACGGGGAGCGGCCGGCCGGAGGCTTCGACCGGCGCGGCTTCGTCGTCGCGGCGGGCATCGCTGCGGTGGCCTCCGCCGGGGCCGGGCTGCTGGGGCGGCGCCTCACCTCGGCCGTGCAGGCCGGGGCGGAGGCGTCCCGGCGCGATCTGAAGCTCCCCGCGCCCGCCTCGCCCGCCCCCGCCGTACCGGCCGGTGCGGAGCTGGGGATCCGAGGGCTCAGCCCGTTCGTCACGCCCAACAAGGACTTCTACCGTGTCGACACGGCCCTGGTCGTGCCCCGGGTGGACGCCGGGGCATGGCGGCTGCGGATCCACGGGAGGGGGGTGTCCCGGCCCTTGACGCTCAGTCTGCGGGACCTGATGGGCCGCAGGGCCGTCGAGCGCGACATCACGCTGACCTGTGTCTCGAACGAGGTGGGCGGGCCGTACGTCGGCAACGCCCGGTGGCTCGGCGTGCGTCTCGCGGATCTGCTGCGGGAGGCGGGGGTACGGCCCCCGTCCGAGGGCGGTCCGGCCGACCAGCTCGTGGCGCGTTCGGTGGACGGCATGACGATCGGCACCCCGGTCGAGGACGTCATGGACGGCCGCGAGGCGCTGCTCGCCTTCGGCATGAACGGGGAGCCGCTGCCCTTCGAGCACGGCTTCCCGGTCCGGATGGTCGTCCCCGGCCTGTACGGATACGTGTCGGCCTGCAAGTGGATCAAGGACATCGAGCTGACCGCCTTCGACGCGTACGACGCGTACTGGGTGAAGCGGACCTGGTCCCGGCGGGCGCCCGTCAAGACCCAGGCCCGCATCGACACCCCGCGCCCCTTCGCGTCCCCGAGGGCGGGCACGGTGCCGGTCGCCGGGGTCGCCTGGGCCCAGCACCGGGGCATCACCCGGGTCGAGGTGCGGGTGGACGGCGGCCCGTGGCACCCGGCGCGGCTCGCGGCGCCGGCGGGCCGGGACGTCTGGCGCCAGTGGGTGTGGGAGTGGCCGGCCACCCCGGGCAGCCACACCCTGGAGGTCCGCGCCACCGACGGGACCGGCGCCACACAGACCGCCCGCCGCGCCGGCACCGTGCCGAACGGGGCCACCGGCCGGCACTCGGTGGTGGTCGACGTGTCCTGAACACGCGGTCCCGCCGCCTCCCCCCGACATGCGCACCGTCCGTCCGGGCCGCGCGCACCCCTGTCCCATTACCGTACGCAATCAATCGGTTACCCATACAGGAGAACACCATGAAGGTCATCCACGCCCGCCGCGCCGCCGTCGCGCTGTCCGCCGCGCTTGTCCTGCCGCTGGCCCTGACGGCCTGTTCCGACGACTCCAAGGACAGCGCGTCCGGGTCGAGCGCGAGCTCCGCGAAGGCCCCGGCCTCGCCGTCCGCCGAGAAGTCCATGGACACGGACAAGCCCTTCGGCCCGGCCTGCGCCTCGGTCCCGAAGAGCGGAGCGGGCTCCTTCACTGGCATGGCGAAGGACCCCGTCGCCACGGCGGCTTCGAACAACCCGGCCCTGTCCACCCTGGTCACCGCGGTCAAGAAGGCCGGCCTGGTGGACACGCTCAACAACGCGCAGAACATCACCGTGTTCGCCCCGACCAACGACGCCTTCGCCAAGGTCCCGAAGGCCGACCTCGACAAGCTCCTCGCCGACAAGGCCGCGCTCACCAAGGTCCTCACGTACCACGTGGTGGGCCAGAAGCTGACGCCGGAGCAGCTGGAGAAGGGTTCGTTCGAGACCCTGGAGAAGGGTGCGCTGACGACCTCGGGCTCGGACATGACGTACACCGTCAACGACGCGTCGAAGATCGTCTGCGGCAACGTCCCCACGGCCAACGCCACGGTCTACATCGTGGACACGGTCCTGATGCCGCCGGCCGCCTGACCGCTCTCCTCGCGGTGGGCCCCCCCGGCCCACCGCGAGGCCACCGGCCGGCCGGTGCGGATCCTGCGGACATCACATCGCCTCGAAGCTGCACATAAGCGACGAATAAGAGCAGAATGGTCAGTGCGGGCCACTTCCCGCGCACAACGGTGACCGGGTCCGCGCGATCCGAAGGGGACGAAACTCATGTCAAACGTCTCGCACGCCGGCCACGACATGGCCGGGCACCCCGACATGTCGGAAATGAGCGACCGTTACGCACGCGTGATGGGCGGCCGCGACGTGGCGCTCGTGGACGCGCCGGTCTTCCTGGTCGGCCTCTACTGCGCCGTGTCTCCGTGGGTGCTGCACTTCACCACCTCGCAGTCCGCGCTGGTGACGCACAACCTGGTCATGGGCATCGCGATCGCCGTGCTCGGCCTCGGGTTCACCGCGATGCCGCAGCGGATGTACGGCCTGAGCTGGGCCATCTGCGCCATGGGCGCCTGGATGATCATCTCGCCCTGGGTGGTGGGCAGCAGCCCGGACACCGGCGTCATCCTCAACAACGTCATCATCGGCGGACTGACCGCACTGCTCGGACTGGTCTGCGCGGGCGCGTCGATGAAAATGAGCCGAGGCGGCCGGTCCTAGGGCGTGTTTCGAAAGTCCCGCCTGTCCGGCGACGCCTGGCACGCACGCTCGCCGCGTTGTCGGGATCACCCCGATACAACCAGTATCGGGGCGACCCTCCGCCTTGCGATCGCACGCACCAGACGCCGCCGGACCCGCCCTACGGGCGGACGGCGCTACTTTCGAAACACGCCCTAGCCGGCCCTCCCCGGGGAAGGGACCCCGTACAGAAGCCGACCGGACCGCGCGCCCGGCCGGCTTCCGCGTGTCTCAGCCCAGGGAGCTGTACGCGACGACGCCCCGCAGCACCTCGTCGACCGCCTTGCGGGCGCTCTTGGCCACCGAGCTGTTCTCCCGGGGCGCGGCTGCTGCCACCTGGCCCAGCACGTCGATGACCTGCTTGCACCAGCGCACGAAGTCACCGGCCGGCATGTCCGCCTCGCGCAGCACCTCGTCCAGCGAGCGGCCGGACGCCCACATGTACACCGCCCAGGCGAAGCCGAGATCGGGCTCCCGCTGGCCCACCCCCTCCGCCTGGTTGATCTTGAAGTCCTCCTCCAGGGCGTCGAGCCGCCCCCAGATGCGGACCATCTCGCCCAGCGCGGTCCTCGCGGGCCCCGACGGCAGCTTCGGCGCCACCGCGTCGTCGGCCTGCCGCGCCTCGTACACCAGGGCGGAGACGCACGCCGCGAGCTCCGCCGCGTTCAGCCCCTCCCAGACGCCGGCGCGCAGGCACTCGCTCGCCAGCAGATCGAGCTCGCCGTAGAGCCGGGCGAGACGCCGCCCGTGCTCGGTGACCTCGCTGCCGCGGAGGTAGTCCAGCTCGGTGAGCAGGGCCACGATCCGGTCGAAGGTGCGGGCGATGGTGTTGGTGCGCCCCTCGATGCGGCGCTCCAGCTGACGGGTGTCGCGCTGGAGCCGGTGGTAGCGCTCGGCCCAGCGGGCGTGGTCCTCGCGCTCGTCGCACCCGTGGCAGGGGTGGGCGCGCAGCTCGGCCCGCAGGCGCGCGATCTCCCGGTCGTCGGCGGCGGGGGCGCGCCCCCTGCGGTGCCGGTCCGGGACGATGTGCCCGGCCTTGCTCCGCAGCGCGGAGGCCAGGTCCCGGCGCGACTGCGGCGAGCGCGGGTTGAACGACTTGGGCACCCGCATCCGCTCCACGGCCTCCACGGGCACCGGGAAGTCGATCGAGGCGAGCCGCTTCACCTGCCGCTCGGCGGTCAGCACCAGCGGGCGGGGCCCGTCGTGGTACTCCATGCCGCGGTGCCCGTGCCCGTTGGTGCGGCCGGCCGGGAGTCCGGGGTCGAGGACGAGCGCGAGACCGGCGAACTTGCCGGTCGGGACGTGGATGACGTCGCCGGGCTTCAGCTTCTCCAGGGACGCGGCGGCGGCGGCCCGCCGCTGCGAGGCCCCCTGCTTGGCCAGCTCCGTCTCCCGGTCCTTGAGGTCGCGGCGCAGCCGGGCGTACTCCTCGAAGTCACCGAGATGGCAGGTCATGCCCTCGCGGTAGCCCTCCAGGCCCTCCTCGTTGCGCTGGACCTGACGGGAGATCCCCACCACCGAGCGGTCCGCCTGGAACTGCGCGAACGAGGTCTCCAGGAGCTCGCGCGAGCGGTGCCGTCCGAACTGCTGCACCAGGTTCACGGCCATGTTGTACGACGGACGGAAGCTGGAGCGCAGTGGATAGGTGCGCGTCCCGGCGAGCCCGGCCAGGGCGCCCGGGTCCATGCCCCGCTGCCAGAGCACCACGGCGTGGCCCTCGACGTCGATGCCGCGCCGCCCGGCCCGGCCGGTGAGCTGGGTGTACTCGCCGGGGGTGATGTCGGCGTGCTGCTCGCCGTTCCACTTGACGAGCTTCTCCAGGACCACCGAGCGGGCGGGCATGTTGATGCCGAGGGCCAGCGTCTCCGTCGCGAAGACCGCCTTGACGAGGCCCCGGACGAACAGCTCCTCGACGATCTCCTTGAAGCGGGGCAGCATCCCGGCGTGGTGCGCGGCGATGCCCCGCTCCAGGCCCTCCAGCCACTCGTAGTAGCCCAGGACGTGCAGGTCCTCGGACGGGATGGACGCCGTCCGCTCCTCCACGATCTCCCGCACCAGCCGGCGGCTGTCGTCGTCGTTGAGCCGGAGCCCGGCGTGCAGGCACTGCTGGACGGCTGCCTCGCAGGCGGCCCGGCTGAAGATGAACGTGATCGCGGGGAGCAGCCCCTCGGCGTCCAGCCGGTCGATGACCTCGGGCCGCGAGGGAGTCCAGATCCGGCTGCGCTGGCGCCGCTCGCGCTCGCGGTCCGCCTCGCGGACCATCTTGCCGCGGCGGCGGTCGCGGGGGTTGTACCCGCGCTGGTTCTCCATGCGGGCGAGGCGGACGAGGTCGGGGTTGACCTCGCGGCGGCCGGTGCCGCGGCCGCCGTGGTCGGTCTCCTCCTCGAAGAGGTCGTACATCCGGCGGCCGGCCAGCACGTGCTGCCAGAGCGGAACGGGCCGCTGCTCGGAGACGATCACCTCGGTGTCACCGCGCACGGTGTCCAGCCAGTCGCCGAACTCCTCCGCGTTGGACACGGTCGCCGACAGGGAGACCAGGGTGACCGACTCGGGGAGGTGGATGATCACCTCTTCCCAGACGGCGCCCCGGAAGCGGTCGGAGAGGTAGTGCACCTCGTCCATGACCACGTGTCCGAGGCCGTTGAGCGCCTGGGAGCCCGCGTACAGCATGTTCCGCAGGACCTCGGTGGTCATGACGACGACCGGGGCGTCCGCGTTGACGCTGTTGTCACCGGTGAGCAGGCCGACCTTGTCGGAGCCGTAGCGCCGGGCCAGGTCCGCGAACTTCTGGTTCGACAGGGCCTTGATCGGCGTGGTGTAGAAGCATTTGCGGCCCTGCTCCAGGGCGAGGTGCACGGCGAATTCGCCGACGATCGTCTTGCCCGAGCCGGTGGGGGCGGCGACGAGCACGCCCTTCCCGGCCTCCAGCGCCTTGCACGCCTCGATCTGATACGGGTCGAGATCGAAGTCGTACATCTCGCGGAACGGCCCGAGAGCGGTCGCCTGCTCGGCCGCCCGGAGCCGGGAAGCCTGGTAGCGCTCAGCTGGTGAGAGGTCCTCTGTCATCTTGTTGTCGAGCCTACCCGCCCCCTCTGACAGTGACGCGATCTTTAATCGCCCATGACAGAGGCCGGGGCGGCCCCCAGCACCTGTACGGCCTTCGGCACGCAGGCGGCGGTCAGCGGAAGCGCGCCGAGCGGTTCGCCGTCCGCGTACGCGGTGACGCCGACGGCTTCGAGGGTGACCGACGAGGCCCGGTGCACGGTGACGACGGGGTGGCTGAGGTGGGTCCCCCTGTACACCCGGGGGAAGACCTTGAGCAGGGTCGTACGGCTGCACTCACCGACCACCGTGATGTCGAAGAGGCCGTCAGCCATGTCCGCGTCCGCGCAGATGCGCATGCCGCCGCCGTACGAGGTGCCGTTGCCGACCGCGACGAGCGTCGCCCGGATCTCGCGCGCGGGGCCGCCGTCGAGCGCCATGCGGTACGTGACCGGCTTGAAGGCGGCCAGCTCGGCGAGGATCGCCAGGTCGTACTTGAAGCGGCCGCCCACCCAGCGCATCCGGTTGCCCCGGTCGTTGACCCGGGAGTCGAAGCCGGAGGCGAGCACGGAGCCGAACCAGCGCTCCCCGGTCCGGCCGAGGTCGATCTCGCGCACGGGCGCCCGGCCCTTGAGCGCGTCGGCGGCGAGCCGGCCCGACGCCTGCGGGTCGCGTACCGGCAGGCCCAGGGCGCGCGCGAAGTCGTTGCCCGTCCCCACCGCCACCACGCCGAGCGGGGTGAGCGTCCCGGCGACCGCCTGGAGGGCCAGCGACATGAGCCCGTCCCCGCCGACGGCTATGAGCGCGCCCGTGCCCTCCGCGACCGCGTCCCGGGCCCGGCGCAGCGCGTCACCGGCGTCCTCGCCGAGGATCGTGCGTACGGAGAAGCCGGCCTCCCGCAACGCGGAAGCGGCCGGCTGCGCGGCTCGCGCGCCCCGGCCGCGTCCCGCGGTGGGATTGACGAAGAGGGTGATCTCGCTGGTCACCCGGGGACCCTACAAGGTCAGGTGATGTCGTCGTAACCGTCGCGCGCCGAGGACCGTCCGCCGTCGGCCTGGCCGGGCAGCGTGGGCGACGCCGACACCTGTTCCATGTCGCCGATGTCCTCGGGGGTGAGGTCGAGCTGCGACGCCTCGTCGTCGTCCAGGTCGGCGTCCGGGTTCTTCCGCTTCCGGCGCTGGTCGTTGGCGACGCAGATGCCGAGGGCGAGGAAGTACAGCAGCACGATGGGCGCGGCCAGCGTCAGCATCGTGAGCGGGTCACCGGTGGGCGTGGCCACCGCGGCGAAGACCGTGATGCCCATGACCATCGCGCGCCACCAGGAGCCGAGCCGCTTGGCCGTGAGTATCCCGGTGAAGTTCAGCAGGACGAGCAGCAGGGGCAGCTCGAAGGCGAGGCCGAACACGACCACCATGCGCGTGACGATGTTGAGGTAGTCGTCGATCGGCAGCAGGGGCTTCGTGTCGTCGGGGGTGAATTCCTGCAGCACGGCCGCCGTCTGCGGCATCAGGATGTAGGCGAGGGCGGCGCCGACCAGGAAGAGCGGGACACCGATGCCGACGAAGCTGAGCGCGTAGCGCCTCTCGTGCTTGTGCAGGCCGGGGGCGAGGAACGCCCACAGCTGGTAGAGCCAGACCGGGGTGGAGAACACCACTCCCGCCATGAGTGAGACCTTGAGGGCGATGGAGAAGGGCGCGACGAAGCCCTGCACCGTCATCTCGGCGCACGGGTTGCCGTTGGACTGCCTCGTCTCACCATGGGCGCAACCGACCGACTCCAGGACCGGATGGATCAGGAAGCTGATCAGGTCGTTGTAGAAGAAGGCCGTGACCGTGGTGATCACGAGGATCGCCACGACGGCGACCAACAGTCGGTTACGCAACTCTCGCAGGTGATCAGCGAGAGGCATCCGCCCCTCGCTGTCCTTCTCCTGCTTGCGGGCAGACTTGAGCAACCCACTTCCCTCGTCTCGTGCGGCGGCTGACGGAAGAGTCCGTCAGCGCGGTCAGCTCTGGGTGGTGGGCTTCGCTTCGCTCACCGGGCGGGAGCTGGTGACGTCACCGGGCGCGGCCTGGATCGTACGCGCTGCCTGCTGGGTGCCCTGGTCGGCGGCGGCGTCCGTGGTGGCGGCGGCCGTCGGCTCGTCGTCCTTCTTCATGGCCTTGGCCTCGCTCTTGAGGATGCGGGCCGACTTGCCCAGCGAACGGGCCATGTCGGGAAGCTTCTTGGCGCCGAACAACAGCAGGATGACAGCGATGATCAATACGATCTCGAGAGGCTTCAGATTGCCCATGGTGTGCTTCCTTCTGGCTGAGGCGGCTGGAGGTGGGCTCGCTGCCCTTGAGTGGCGGATACACGTCCGACGATGCGCCGGCAGCGATCGTAACCCGCGGGAGTAAACGCGAGGCAATGCCCGTGCATACTTTCGATTGCGGCCCGCACCTCCCTGCCTGGGCCGTCTTGCAGCAGCGTACCTCCCGGGCCCTGGAAACAGGAGGCCGCGTCTACGGGGCCTCTAGGGCAGCGTCTTTCCCGTGGCGGCGAGCCGTTCGGCCGCGCGCTCCAGGTCGTCGGCGGCGCGGTTGATGCGCTCCGTGGTGCGGGTCACCTGGTTGCCGAGGCGCTGGGCCTCGACGAACACCCTGATGGCGAGCACGCCGAGCACGGCGATTCCGAGGAATCCCAGGGCGATGGCGAGCATGGGCCAGAACATGCGCGAGGAGCCTTTCAGGAGCCGGTGTGCAGGCGCAGCGTCCGTACGCCGCCGTCGGTGAGGAGCTCCACTATCCGCTCCCCCGCCGGTTTGCGGACGCACGCGGCGCAGTCGGGGCAGGTGAAGGAGTAGAAGGTGGTGCGGCTGGTCGCGCCGATCACCAGCCGGAACTCCGCCGCCGCCAGCTCGGACCGCGCGCGGCAGTCGGGGCAGGCGGCCTTGAAGCGCGCCGACTCCGGCACCGCCGCGGTCGGTACGGCGGCGCGGCCCGGCAGCGCGGACAGGTGGCCCATGTCTGCAGCCGTCCCTTCAGGCCGTGCCGTCGTACGCGGCGAGCGCCGCCCGCGCCGCACTCCGCGCGCTCTCGGCCAGCTCCGGGGGCGAGACGATGTGCCCCTCCCGGCCGAGCCGCAGCGCGAGCCGGCGCAGCGAGGCCGGGTCCGGGGAGCGCAGGGTGATCCGCAGACCGCCGTCGGGCCGCTCCTCCGCCCGGTCGTGCGGGTAGTACTCGGCGACCCAGCGCCCGCCGGGGCCGACCTCGATGACGACTTCCGGGTCCTCGGCGGCCGGCTGGACCAGCCCCTCGGACAGGTCCCGCAGCTCCAGCTCGGGCGGGGCGGCGGGCTCGTCGAGCAGCCGGATCTCGGCGACCCGGTCGAGGCGGAAGGTGCGCCGGTCCTCGGACGAGCGGCACCACGCCTCCATGTAGGTGTGGCCGACGGCGAAGAGCCGGATCGGGTCCACCTCGCGCTCGGTGAGCTCGTCGCGGGCGGGCGAGTAGTAGCGCAGCCACAGCCGGCGCCGCTCCGAGATGGCCCGGTCCACCTCGGCGAAGACGCCGCCCTCGGACTCGAAGGTGACCGAGAGCCGTGAGCTGGCGGCGCCCACCTCTCCGGCGGCGGTCTCCAGCTTGGCCGTGGCCCGCAGCAGCGCCTGCCGGTCGCTCTCGCGCAGCCCGGGCAGGGTCGCCACGGCACGGGCGGCGACCAGCAGGGCCGTCGCCTCGTCGGCGGCGAGCCGCAGCGGTTCGGCGACGTCGTCCGCGTTGTGCCACCAGATGCGGTCGCCGTCGGTGTCGATGTCGAGCAGGTCGCCGCCCCGGAAGCTGGTCCCGCACATGGGCAGCACGTCCAGGTCGGAGATCAGCTCGTCCTCGGTGATCCCGAAGGCCCGGGCGACGTCCTGGACGTGGGCGCCGGGGCGCTCACGGAGGTACGTCACCAGGGAGAGCATCCGGCGCGTCTGGTCGATGGCGTTCGTGGCCATGGATTACGGTCCCCTCAGTCCTTGGCCACGGCGCGCAGCCGGTCCACCACGTCGGCCCGCAGGTCCTCGGGTCCGGTCACGACGACGTCGGGCCCGAATTCCACGAGCCAGGCGTCCAGGCCGTGTCCGTACGGGATCTCCAACTCGTCCCACCCGTTCCCGAGTTCCCGGACCGACAGGGCCCGGGCGCGCAGCGGGTAGCCGGAGTCGGTGCGGAGCCTGATCAGGGCGGTCCGGGTGGCCGTCTCGCCGGCCCAGCTCTCCACGGTCTCGCGGACGGTGACCACGTCGGGCACCTCGGCGGTGAAGGCGCCGGCCCGGGAGCGCACCTTTCCGGTGATCCGGGAGAGCCGGAAGACGCGCTCGGCGCCCCGCTCCCGGTCCCAGCCGGCGAGATACCAGTGGCCGCGCCAGCATTCCAGGGTCCACGGCTCGACCTGGCGCTGCTCGGGCTGGGCGGCGTTGGCCTTGCGGTAGTCGAAGGTCACCGGGCGGCGGTCGCGGCAGGCCAGCATCAGGGGTTCGAACGCGGCCTCGTGGACGGGGATGCGGGGTTCGAGGGCGCTGTGCACCTCGTAGGCGTCCTCGGCCTCGGGCATCCCGGCCGCCCGCAGCTTCTGCAGGGCCCCGCTGGCCGCGCCGGCGAGGCGGGCCTGCTGCCAGACCTTCGCGGCCAGGCCGAGCGCGGCGGCCTCCTCGGCGTCCAGCGTGATGGGCGGCAGCCGGTTGCTGTCGCGGCGGGCGAGATAGCCGGTGTCGCCGTCCAGGTTCTCCACGGTCTCGATGACCAGGCCGAGCTCGCGCAGGTCGTCCTTGTCCCGCTCGAACATCCGGTTGAAGGCGTCGTCGGAAGCCGCTTCGAGGTACGCCTCGATGGAGGCGCGCAGCTCGCGCTTGCTGAGCGGGCGCCGGGTCCCCAGCAGACACAGCGCCAGGTTCATCAGCCGCTCGGCCTTGGCAATCGCCATCGACGCCCTTTCCCTCGTGCTCTACGACGCTCGACCGTACCGCCCCGGGGTGTCCGGACAAAAGCCAGTGCCGCGGCGGGCAACGATCGCGACGGGGCAATCGTCGCCCGCCGCGGCACGAGGGCCCGCACCTCGCGGTACGGGCCCTGCTGCTACCGCGCGCGGATCAGACGGCGACCAGGTCGCAGACGAAGATCAGCGTCTCACCCGGGGCGATCGCGCCACCGCCGGCGCCGCGGTCGCCGTAGGCGAGGTGCGCGGGGATGATCAGCTGGCGGCGGCCGCCGACCTTCATGCCCTGCACGCCCTTGTCCCAGCCCTCGATGACCTGGCCGGCACCGAGCTGGAACTGCAGCGGCTTGCCGCGGTTCCACGAGGCGTCGAACTCCTCGCCCGTGGAGAAGGCGACACCCACGTAGTGGACGGAGACGAACTGGCCGGGCTTGGCCTCCTCGCCGTCACCCTCCCAGAGGTCCTTGATCTCCAGATCGGCCGGCGGCTCGCCACCCGGGAAGTCGACCTCGGGCTTCTCGATGCTCACTGACTTGCTCCTCTTACTGATGAACTGGGCAACCGGGACAGTCTTACATCTTCGCCAGGAGGTCCACGGCGAAGACCAGCGTGGAGTTGGCGGGCACGCCCGACTGCTCCTTGTCGCCGAGACCCTGGTCCGGCGGCACGACCAGCAGCACCCGGCTGCCGATCTTCTTGCCGACCAGGCCGTCCTTCAGACCCTTGAGGGTGACCTGCGCCAGCGGGAAGGTCTGCGTCTTGCCCGTGGTGTAGGTGTTGTCGAACTCCTTGCCGCTCTTCCAGATCTTGGCCACGTAGTTCACGACGACCGAGTCGGTCTCCTTGACCACGTCGCCCTTGGACTCCAGCACGTAGTCGGAGACCAGCTTCTTGGGCGGGTCGACCTTGCTCGGAATGGTGACGCTCGGCGCCTTGCCGTCGGTGTTGGTGCCCACCTTGGGGAGGTCGGTGTTGTCCTGGGCGACCGCGGTGCCCTTGGCCGAGGCCGGAATCTGCTTCGCCTTCAGGATGTCCACGACGAAGACCAGGGTGGCGTTCGGCTTGATGTCGCCCTGGCCCTGGGCTCCGTAACCGAGGTCCGGCGGGATGACGAGCTGGACCCTGCTGCCGACCTTCTGGCCGACCAGGCCCTTCTCCCAGCCCTGGATGACCATGCCCGCGCCGAGCGTCAGGTCGAACGGCTGCTTGCGGTCGAAGCTGTTGTCGAACGGCTCGGTGGAGTCGTACGCCTGGCCGAGGTAGTTGACCTGGGTCACGTCGCCGTTCTTCAGCTTCGCGCCGTCGCCCTCGCTGATGACCTTGGTCTTCAGCTCCTTGGGGGGCGTACCCGTGCCCTTGGCCAGGGTGGGCTTCTCGCCGAACTTCGCGCCCGCGGTGATGGCGGGGAAACCGCCCTTGGAGGGGGCGGACGCGGAGGCGGAAGCGGAGTCGGAGCCCTTGTCGTCGCTGCCGCAGGCCGCTGACGACAACATCAGCAGGGGGACGACGAGAAGGCCGGCAAGTCGGCGCACTGGTTCCTCAGATCTCAGACGGCATATGTGGGGGACACGCCCCAGGGGTTCCGGGACCCCGCCACTCTAGGCCGTACGAAGGGCCCCGTACGAGGAACGTACGGGGCCCGAGTCGCACCGGGCGCCGGGGCGTACCCTGCGCCTCACATACCCGCGATCAGCTTCTCCACCCGGTCGTCCACCGACCGGAACGGGTCCTTGCACAGCACCGTGCGCTGCGCCTGGTCGTTGAGCTTGAGGTGGACCCAGTCGACGGTGAAGTCCCGCCGCTGCTCCTGGGCCCGCCGGATGAAGTCCCCGCGCAGCCGCGCCCTGGTCGTCTGCGGGGGCACCGACTTGCCCTCGAAGATCTTCAGGTCGTTGCAGATGCGCGCGGCCTGCCCCTTGCGCTCCAGGAGGTAGTACAGCCCCCGCCGGCGGTGGATGTCGTGGTAGGCGAGGTCTATCTGCGCGACCCTCGGGTTCGACATGGTCATGTTGTGCTTGGCCCGGTACCGCTCGATGAGCTTGTACTTCATGACCCAGTCGATCTCGGTGTCGATCCGGTCGAGGTCCTCGGCCTCGATCGCGTCGAGCGTGCGGCCCCACAGTTCGAGGACGCGCTCGACGTTGCCCGTGCGGATGCCGCGGCGGTCCACGAAGTCCACGGCCTTCTCGTAGTACTCGCGCTGCACCTCTATGGCCGACGCCTCCCGGCCACTGGCGAGGCGGACCTTGCGCTGACCGGTGGGGTCGTGGCTGACCTCGCGGATCGCCCGGATCGGGTTCTCCAGGGTCAGGTCCCGCATCACCGTGCCCGCTTCGATCATGCGGAGCACCAGGTCGGTCGCGCCGACCTTGAGCAGCATGGTCGTCTCGGACATGTTGGAGTCCCCGACGATGACGTGGAGGCGGCGGTAGCGCTCCGCGTCCGCGTGCGGCTCGTCGCGGGTGTTGATGATCGGGCGGGAACGCGTCGTCGCGGAGCTGACGCCCTCCCAGATGTGCTCGGCACGCTGGCTGACGCAGTAGACCGCGCCCCGCGGGGTCTGGAGCACCTTGCCGGCGCCGCAGATCAGCTGCCTGGTGACGAGGAAGGGAATGAGGATGTCCGCGAGGCGGGAGAATTCCCCGTGCCGGGCCACGAGATAGTTCTCGTGGCAGCCGTAGGAGTTTCCCGCCGAGTCGGTGTTGTTCTTGAAGAGATAGACGTCGCCGGCGATTCCCTCCTCGTGCAGGCGGCGTTCGGCGTCGACGAGCAGGCCCTCGAGAATGCGCTCGCCGGACTTGTCGTGGGTGACCAGCTCGGTCAGGTTGTCGCATTCGGGGGTTGCATATTCCGGATGCGATCCCACGTCGAGGTAGAGGCGGGCGCCGTTCCGCAGAAAGACATTGCTGCTGCGGCCCCATGACACAACACGGCGGAAGAGGTAGCGCGCCACTTCATCAGGAGACAGTCGGCGCTGTCCCCTGAACGTGCACGTGACGCCGTACTCGTTCTCCAGCCCGAAAATGCGGCGGTCCATGACTGAACATTACGCCTGATGGCCCGAGCTGAAACCGGGTTCGACGGCACCGTTTCGATCATTTTCCGATCCTCGCACCGCCACGGCGGTACGGGGCGGAGCCGCGAGCACCCTTCCGGTGGCCAGCAGCACCAGCAGCGCCGCCACTCCACCGGCCCCCGCGACCGCGAAGCTCCACGCCGTCCCGCCCAGTTCGACGGCCGGACCGGCCACCGCGGTCCCCACGGCCGCGCCCACCCCGAAGGTCGTCACGAGCCACGAGAACGCCTCCGTCACCGTCCCGCGCGGGGCGTGCCGGTCGACCACGATGAACGAGCACGCGACGGCCGGCGCGAGGAACACCCCGGAGACGCCCGCCAGCACGGTCATCGCGACCGGGCCGGGCGTCAGCACCAGCGGCAGATAGCCCACCGCGAGCAGCGCCACGATCACCCGCAGCCGCCGCTCCGGCGCCCCCGCCCACTGCCGCGCCCCGTAGACCGCCCCGCCGATCAGGGCACCGAGGCCGAGCGCGGCCATCAGCCAGCCGTACACCGACTCCCGCCCCTGGTCGTCGGCGTACGCCATGGCGGCCACGGTGATCGAGCCCAGCGCCAGGCCCACGAAGAAGAACGAGCCGAGCAGCGCCAGCAGTCCGGGCGAGCGCAGCGCGCCCAGCCAGTGCGCCTCGCGCGGGGCGGAGCGCCAGGCCCGCGAGGGCTCGGAGAGCACGACCGACAGCGCGCCGAGCACCCCGATCGCGTTGATGACGAGCAGCGCCGTGGCGGGCGACCAGAGGGCGGTCAGCAGCGTCACGAGCAGCGGGCCCGCCGTGAACATGACCTCCTGCGCGACGGCGTCCATGGCATAGGCCCGGTGCACCCGGTCCTCACCGCCCAGCACGCTCGGCCACAGCGCCCGCAGGCCGCCCTCCAACGGGGGCGTGAAGAGACCGGCCACGGCCGCCGCCGCGTAGGCGAGCGGGAGCGAGCCGGTCCCCGCCACGGCGAGGAGGGCCATACCGAGCGCGGACACCAGGGCGGCGGGCAGTTGGACGCGCGGCTGCCCGTACAGGTCCACCGCCCGGCCGAGCAGGGGCTGCCCGACCGCCGTGGCCAGCCCGTACACCGCCGCGAGCGCGCCGGCGACGCTGTAGCTGCCGCCCTCGGCCCGGACGAACAGCACGATCGCGATGCTCGCGGTGCCGTTCGGCAGCCGGCCCACCAGGGTGCCCGTCAGCAGCCTGGCGGCGTGCCGCGCCCGGAGGATGTCCAGATATCCCGCGGCCATGTCCCGCCCCTCTCCCTCGGGCGCCTGTGCGGGCTGCGAGGTTTTACGTATAACTTCCGGGTTCATACGTACCATGAGCCCGTCCCCAGGTCCACCTCACGGGCCTGAACCGAACGGCCCGGAGGCCCGCGTGACCAGCCCCGCACCCCCCGGCCCGCCCCGGCCCACCAGCCGCGACGTGGCCCGGGCCGCCGGCGTCTCCCAGGCCACGGTCTCGCTGGTGCTCGGCGAGAAATGGCGGGGCCGGGTCTCCGAGTCCACCGCGGGCCGGGTCCGCGACGCCGCCCGCGGCCTGGGCTACCGGCCCAACCTCGCCGCCCGCAATCTGCGCCTCGGCCGCACCCGGACGGCCCTCCTGGTCGTCCCGGCCCTCACCAACGAGTTCTTCGCCCAGGTGTACACCGGGGCCGCCGCGGTCGCCGCCGAGCACGGCTTCGGGGTCGTCCTCTACCCCTCCCCCGACGGCACCGGACCGGCCCGCGACCCCTTTCCGTCGGCCCGGGCCGCGCTGGACGGGGTCATCGCCTCCTCCATGGCCGCCGACGCGCTCGACGCCCTGCACGGCGCGGACGTCCCCCTCGTGATGCTGGACAGCGACCCCTCGGCGCCGGGGCCCGCGGCCCGGGTCAACCTCGACATCGCCGACGGGATGCGCCAGGTGGCCCGCCATCTGCTCGCCCTCGGCCACCGGCGCTTCCTCCACCTCGCCTCGGCCGTCGACACCTGGACCTTCGTCTGCCGGGCGGACGCCCTGCGCGAGGAGCTGCGCCGGGCCCCCGGCACCGCGGTCCGCACGGTGACCTCGGAGCTGGACGTACGGGCGGGGCGGGACGCGGCGGAACACGCGCTCGGGCTGCCCGGGCCCCGGCCGACCGCGATCGTCTGCGACGACGACATCCTGGCGGCGGGCGCGTGCAAGGCGGCCCGACGGTTCGGGCTGCGGGTGCCGGACGACCTCTCGGTCACCGGCTTCGACGACCTGGCCCTGGCCACCGCGGTGGAGCCGGAGCTGACCACGGTCCGGCTGCCCGCCGTGCGGGTCGGCGAGCGCGGTATGGCCGCCCTGCTGGCGGTCCTGGACGGCCGGGCCGCCGAGCCGGGCAGCCTGCCGGTGCGGCTGGTCGTCCGGGGCTCGACGGGGCCGGTGCCGGGAGGCGCGGGCGCATGACGGAGCCCCGGTCCGCCTGCGGGCGGGCCGGGGCTCGGCGGGCCGGAGCGGCGGTCGCTACTCCACGTCGCCGCCGGAATCCGTCGTGTCGGTCGTGGCCGTGGGGCTGTCCGAGGCGGTGTCGCCGTCCTCGGCGTCGGACGGGGCGTCGGTCGGCGTCGACGCGGCGGCCTCCGCGTCGAGGAGCCGGGCCAGCTGCCGGCCGACGATCCGCTTGAACTTGCGCTGCTGCGGCCGTGTGCGGTCCAGGACCGCGACCTCCAGCCGGTCGGCGGGGATCTCCCGCTCGCTGCCGTTGGGGTCGCGGGACAGCGCCTGCACCGCCAGCTTCAGCGCCTCGGCGAGCGACATCCCGTCGCGGTGGCGCTGGTCGAGGAAGGTGCTGATCTGCTCCGCGTTGCCGCCGACCGCGACCGAGCCGTGCTCGTCCACGATCGAGCCGTCGTGCGGCAGCCGGTAGATCTGGTCGCCCTCGGGCTCGGCGCCCACCTCGGCGACCACGAGCTCCACCTCGTACGGCTTCTCGGCCGCGCTGGAGAAGATGGTGCCGAGCGTCTGCGCGTAGACGTTCGCCAGCCCACGGGCCGTCACGTCGTCGCGGTCGTAGGTGTAACCGCGCAGATCCGCATAGCGGACTCCGCCGATGCGGAGGTTCTCGTACTCGTTGTACTTGCCGGCGGCGGCGAAACCGATCCGGTCGTAGATCTCGCTGAACTTGTGCAGCGCACGGGACGGGTTCTCGCCGACGAACACAATTCCGTCGGCGTACTGCAGCACAACCAGGCTGCGACCGCGGGCGATGCCCTTCCGGGCGTATTCCGCCCGGTCGGCCATGGCCTGCTGAGGTGAGACATAGAACGGCGTCGACACCGGCTATCCGTCCCTTTCTGTCAGTGGCGGGAGCATCGAAGAAGCTGGATACGGACGCGTGCTCAGAGCAGCGCGGCGCGCGGGCCGTCGGGCTGTTCCAGACGGCGTTCCAGAATCGAGCGGGCGATCTCGGAGGATTCCGCGTCGGTCAGCTTCCGGAAGCCCTCGTCCGTGATGACGGTGACGATCGGATAGATGCGGCGGCCCACGTCCGGACCGCCCGTCGCCGAGTCGTCGTCGGCCGCGTCGTACAGCGCCTGCACGACCAGCGTCAGCGTCTCCTCCTCCGTCAGGTCCTCGCGGTAGAGCTTCTTCATCGAGCCCCGGGCGAAGATCGAGCCGGAACCCGTGGACGCGTAGCCGACGTGCTCCTCGGAACGCCCGCCGGTGACGTCGTAGCTGAAGATGCGTCCGCGCTCGCGGTCGATGTCGTAACCGGCGAAGAGCGGGACGACGGCGAGGCCCTGCATGGCCATCGCCAGGTTGCTCCGGATCATCGTGGAGAGCCGGTTGGCCTTGCCCTCCAGGGAGAGCTGGGCGCCCTCCACCTTCTCGAAATGCTCCAGCTCCAGCTGGAAGAGCTTGACCATCTCCACGGCGAGACCCGCCGTACCGGCGATGCCCACCGCCGAGTACTCGTCGGCCGGGAAGACCTTCTCGATGTCGCGCTGCGCGATCATGTTGCCCATGGTCGCCCGCCGGTCACCGGCCAGGACGACGCCGCCGGGGAAGGCCGCGGCCACGATCGTCGTGCCGTGCGGCGCCTCGACGGCGCCCTTCATGGGCGGCATCTGCCGGTTGCCCGGCAGCATCTCCGGCGCCTGGTCGGACAGGAAGTCCATGAAGGAGGACGATCCCGGCGTCAGGAAGGCAGCTGGTAGACGCCCGGTGCTACGAGTGTTGGCTTCCACGCGTTTCCCTCCAGGTATGCGACGGCCCTGCGCCGAATTGCAGTTGAAGCACGTTACGCTCCGGACCCTACCCGCCCGGTGACGGTGATCCACATCGAAGACGGGGGCAATCGGACCGGTAGCGCGGTCCGGTGCCCGCGGTGTGCGGCACGGGCTGACAGCCCGTGCCGCACACCGCGGGGCTCCTGCTCCGGGCCGGTTACTCGCCGCCCTTTTGAACGAAGCTTCGAACGAAGTCCTCGGCGTTCGACTCGAGCACGTCGTCGATCTCGTCGAGGACGTCGTCCACGTCGTCGCTCAGCTTCTCCTGGCGTTCCTTGAGGTCCTCGGAAGCCTGCGCGTCCTGCGCCTGCTCCTCGACCTCCTCCGTGGAGCGCGTCGCCTTCTGCTGTCCGCCGCCGGTGTCCTTGGTCGCCATCTAGCTCACCCCGCTCGGTTCGAAGCACTTGATCAGACCCTACCCATGGGGTCCGACATTGGCCCGGTACTTGTCTCAACGTCCGGAGGTCATCGGAATGATTCCCAGCCGGGAGCCCTTTCAGGCGCTTTCAGCCGCCCGAGAGGACCTGGACCAGCTCCTGCGCCGTGCGGCACCGGTCCAGCAGGGATTTCACGTGCTCCCGGGTGCCCCGCAGGGGCTCCATCGTGGGTACGCGCTGCAGGGAGTCCTGGCCCGGCAGGTCGAAGATCACCGAATCCCAGGAGGCCGCGGCGACGTCGTCCGCGTACTGTTCGAGACAGCGGCCGCGGAAGTACGCCCTGGTGTCCTCCGGAGGCGCCGTCCGGGCCCGCTCGACCTCCCGCTCGTCCAGGAGGCGTTTCATCCGGCCGCGGGCCACCAGACGGTTGTACAGCCCCTTGTCCTGCCGTACGTCCGCGTACTGCAGGTCCACCAGGTGCAGCCGGGCGGCGTCCCAGTCCAGGCCGTCGCGGCGCCGGTAGCCCTCCATGAGCTGCCGCTTCGCCACCCAGTCCAGCTCACCGGCCAGGCTCATCGGGTCGTTCTCCAGCCGGTTCAGGGTGTCCTCCCACCGGCTCAGGACGTCCTTGGTCTGCTCGTCGGCGTCCGCCCCGTACCGTTCCTCGACGTACTTGCGGCCCAGCTCGAAGTACTCCATCTGGAGCTGCACCGCGGTGAGTGTCCGGCCGCTGCGCAGCGTGATCAGCTGCTGGAGCCCGGGGTCGTGGGAGACCTGGTGCAGGGTGCGCACCGGCTGGTCGACGGCCAGGTCGACGTTGATGAAGCCGTCCTCGATCATGGACAGGACGAGCGAGGTGGTGCCGAGCTTCAGATACGTCGAGATCTCGGAGAGGTTGGCGTCGCCGATGATCACATGGAGCCGGCGGTACTTCTCGGCGTCCGAGTGCGGCTCGTCGCGGGTGTTGATGATGGGGCGCTTGAGCGTGGTCTCCAGGCCGACCTCGACCTCGAAGTAGTCGGCGCGCTGGCTGAGCTGGAAGCCGTGCTCGCCGCCGTCCTGGCCGATCCCGACCCGTCCGGCGCCGGTGACCACCTGGCGCGAGACGAAGAACGGCGTCAGGTGGCGCACGATGTCCGAGAACGGGGTCTCCCGCTTCATCAGGTAGTTCTCGTGCGTCCCGTAGGAGGCGCCCTTGTTGTCGGTGTTGTTCTTGTAGAGGTGGATCGGCTGGGCGCCCGGAAGCTGCGCCGCGCGCTCGGCCGCCTCGGCCATGATCCGCTCGCCGGCCTTGTCCCAGAGGACCGCGTCCCTGGGGTTGGTGATCTCCGGGGAGCTGTACTCGGGGTGCGCGTGGTCCACGTAGAGCCGGGCCCCGTTGGTGAGGATGACATTGGCCAGGCCGATGTCCTCGTCCGTGAGCTGGCTGGAGTCGGCGGTCTCGCGGGCGAGGTCGAAGCCTCGCGCGTCCCGCAGCGGATTCTCCTCCTCGAAGTCCCAGCGGGCGCGGCGCGCCCGGTGCATCGCCGCCGCGTAGGCGTTGACGATCTGGGACGAGGTGAGCATGGCATTGGCGTTGGGGTGTCCGGGGACGGAGATCCCGTACTCCGTCTCGATGCCCATTACTCGCCGTACGGTCATGCGGCCCTCCTTGCCCGGCGGCGCTCCCTTCCGGGGCGGCGCTCAAGTACCGCTGCTTGTTCGGTGCGTGCGCGGTCTGCCCGTCCCGCGCTGCGTGAACGGGTGGTACGCCTGAGCCTAGAACGCCCGCGTGCCGGTGGGGAGATCAATCGCGTCGTCATTGCCGCGGTGTCGCCCGCGGACGGCCGGAAAGCAACCGGCTGCGGATGCCCGGCCGGGCATCCGCAGCCGGTACGCCTTCTACAGGTACTGACCGGTGTTGGCCACCGTGTCGATGGAGCGGCCGGTGTCCGCGCCCTGCTTTCCGGTGACGAGCGTGCGGATGAAGACGATCCGCTCGCCCTTCTTGCCGGAGATACGGGCCCAGTCGTCCGGGTTGGTGGTGTTCGGCAGGTCCTCGTTCTCCTTGAACTCGTCCACGCACGCCTGGAGGAGGTGGGAGACGCGAAGGCCCTTCTGGCCGTGGTCGAGGAAGGCCTTGATGGCCATCTTCTTGGCCCGGTCCACGATGTTCTGGATCATCGCGCCGGAGTTGAAGTCCTTGAAGTACAGGACTTCCTTGTCGCCGTTGGCGTACGTGACCTCGAGGAAGCGGTTCTCCTCGGACTCGGTGTACATCCGCTCGACGACCGACTGGATCATGGCGTGCGCCGCGGCTTCCTTCGAGCCGGTGTGCTCGGCCAGGTCGTCCGAGTGCAGCGGCAGCGAAGGCGTCAGGTACTTCGCGAAGATGTCCTTCGCGGCCTCCGCGTCGGGGCGCTCGATCTTGATCTTGACGTCGAGCCGGCCCGGGCGCAGGATCGCCGGGTCGATCATGTCCTCGCGGTTGGAGGCGCCGATGACGATGACGTTCTCCAGGCCCTCCACGCCGTCGATCTCGGCGAGCAGCTGCGGGACGATGGTGTTCTCCACGTCCGAGCTGACGCCCGATCCACGGGTGCGGAAGAGCGACTCCATCTCGTCGAAGAAGACGATGACGGGGGTGCCCTCGCTCGCCTTCTCGCGGGCACGCTGGAAGACCAGGCGGATGTGGCGCTCGGTCTCGCCGACGTACTTGTTGAGGAGCTCGGGGCCCTTGATGTTGAGGAAGTAGCTCTTGCCGGCGGGCTGTCCGGTGACTTCGGCGACCTTCTTCGCCAAGGAGTTGGCGACGGCCTTGGCGATGAGCGTCTTGCCGCAGCCGGGCGGACCGTAGAGCAGGATGCCCTTCGGCGGGCGGAGCTCGTGCTCCTTGAAGAGGTCGGGGTGGAGATAGGGGAGCTCGACCGCGTCGCGGATCAGCTCGATCTGGTCGCCCAGGCCGCCGATCTTGTCGTAGTCGATGTCCGGCACTTCTTCGAGGACGAGTTCCTCGACCTCGCTCTTGGGCACGACTTCGTAGACGTAGCCGGACCGGGGTTCGAGCAGCAGGGCGTCGCCGGGGCGGATGGTGATGTCCAGCAGCGGCTCGGCGAGCCTCACCACCCTTTCCTCGTCGGTGTGCCCGATGACCAGGGCGCGTTCGCCGTCCTCAAGGATCTCCTTGAGGGTGACGATGTCCCCGGCACGCTCGAATTCCATGGCGTCGACCACGTTGAGCGCTTCGTTGAGCATGACCTCCTGGCCGCGCCTGAGGTCTTCGAGTGCGACGCTGGGGCTGACGTTCACCCGGAGCTTGCGGCCCCCGGTGAAGATGTCGCAGGTACCGTCCTCGTTCGCCTGCAGGAACACCCCGAAGCCGGCCGGCGGCTGTGCGAGCCGGTCGACCTCCTCCTTGAGGGCCACGATCTGGTCGCGGGCCTCGCGGAGCGTGCTGGCGAGTCGTTCGTTCTGGGCGGACACGCCTGCGAGGTTGGTCTGCAATTCGACGATCCGCTCTTCGAGAACCCTCGTATGACGCGGAGAGTCGGCGAGCTTACGTCGCAGGACGGCGATTTCCTGCTCGAGATAGGCGACCTGGCCGGCTGGGTCGTCGGACCCCCGCCCGGGCCGGATGCCGCGGTTGATGTCGTCGTCGTGGGCTGCCACGGTCCTCACCTCCTCCAAGGGGAGCTGGACGCTTCCTGACCCTACCTGCGTGGGTGGTGATTGAAACCCCTAGATCACAAAGACTGTGAGGTGTGTCCGATCTTCACCCTTGCGCTCTCCCCGTCCCAGGGGGATACCCGCCGTTCACCGTCGGAAAGCGGCCGGTTGTATCGTCGAAGCGTTCAACACCCGTCAGGGCTGGCTCTTTCCCGGTCCGGCTACGCAGGAAACGGCAGGCGACATGACCGTGCGGCAGGACGCTCCCACCGGTGGCGAGGCGCAGGACCTGGAGGTGTGGATCGACCAGGACCTGTGCACGGGGGACGGCATCTGCGTGCAGTACGCGCCCGAGGTGTTCGAGCTGGACATCGACGGTCTGGCGTACGTGAAGAGCGGGGACGACGAGCTGCTGCAGGACAAGGGCGCGACCACCCCGGTGCCGCTGCCGCTGCTCCAGGACGTCGTGGACTCGGCCAAGGAGTGCCCGGGCGACTGCATTCACGTGCGTCGCGTTTCGGACAGGGTCGAGGTGTACGGCCCCGAGGCGGCCTAGACTTCCGGGGCTCGGGGCGGCGGTGCCGGGCCGGGGTCAGGCGCCGGCGCCGGCTCCCCTGTCCGTGTCGCTGCTGCGCGTGAACGCGCCGTTCTGCCACTTCCAGGTGACTGTTTCCCGCTGATCGGGGCAGCAGGAGGGCACCGACGACGAGGAGTAGCCGAGGAGCGTGGCGGAGATGACGCGGTCGCGGACCGTGAAGTCGCCGATGGTCAGCCGCTGGGCGGGGTCCACCAGGGTCGCGACGACCCTGGGCGCGGCTCCGCCCGCCCGTGTGAGGACGTAGACGCCGCTGGGCGGGGTGCCCGATCCGGCCGCGCAGTGGACCACCGCGACGGTCTCCGGCCTGCCGTCCCCGTCGAGGTCGCCGGGGGCCTGCTTGGCCACGGTGCTGCCGACGTTGCCGCAGTCCAGGGGGAAGTCCGCATCGGCCGGGTCCGGGGCGACGGCCGCCGCCTCGTGCTGCCGCTGGGACGTCGTGCGGTGCCGGGTGGAGGCCGAGGCGCTGCTGTCGGGCTGGAGGAGACCGGCTGCCGCGACGACGGCGGCCATGGCCGCCGCGGTGGCGAGCCAGTGCATGAGCCTGGTGTCGGTGTGCGCGAGGTCCGGGAGCGCGGAGGTCTGCACGCGGGCTGTCTCCTGTGGTTCCTGTGGTGCGGCCGTCGGCGTCGGCGGTGCGGGGGTGGCCAGCATCGTGCCACACCTCACACGGCAGCGGAACGGTGGGGTGCGCAAGGATGACGGGCCGCGTACGGAAAAGGCGCCGCCGCCGGGCCCCGGGTCGGTCCGGGAACCCGGCGGCGGCGCCGGTATGGTGCCGCGGGCTCAGTCGCGGGAGGAGGCGCTCCGGCCGCCCGGGCCGTCGTAGTCCTCGCCGTAGGCGCCCTTGGAGGGGCGGCGGCGACGGGCCGGGGCCTCGACGCCGTCGGCGAGCCGGCGGGCGGTGACGAGGAAGCCGGTGTGCCCGATCATGCGGTGGTCCGGGCGCACGGCCAGGCCTTCCACGTGCCAGTTGCGGATCATCGACTCCCAGGGCTGCGGCTCGGCGAAGCAGCCGATCTCGCGGATGGACTCGACCGTCCGGGAGAGCTGGGTGGTGGTGGCGACGTACGCGCAGAGGATGCCGCCGGGGACGAGTGCCTTGGAGACGACGTCCAGGCACTCCCAGGGCGCCAGCATGTCCAGCACGACGCGGTCCACGTCGGTGTCCGTGAGGTTGTCCTGGAGGTCGCCGACCGTGAGCTGCCAGGCGGGGTGCGGGCTGCCGAAGTAACGCTCCACGTTCTGCTGGGCGATCTCGGCGAAGTCCTCGCGGCGCTCGTACGAGTGCAGCATGCCCTGTTCGCCGATGGCGCGGAGCAGGAAGGTGGAGAGCGCGCCCGAGCCGACGCCCGCCTCCACGACGCGTGCGCCGGGGAAGATGTCGCCGAAGGCGAGGATCTGGCCCGCGTCCTTCGGGTAGACCACGGCGGCGCCGCGGGGCATGGACAGGACGTAGTCGGGGAGCAGGGGGCGCAGCGCGAGGTAGGCGACGTTTCCCGTGGTACGGACCACACTGCCCTCGGGGGCGCCGATCAGCTCGTCGTGCGGGAAAGAACCCTTGTGGGTGTGGAAGTTCTTTCCGGCTTCGAGCGTGAAGGTGTGGTGGCGTCCCTTGGGATCGGTGAGCTGGACCTGGTCCCCGACCTTGAAGGGCCCGCGTCGGCGGGCGGCACCGGTCGGTTCAGACATGTGACCAGCGTACCGGTGTTTCGGGAGCCGCCGACCGCTGCCCGCACGGACGTACGAGGACGGGCCGGCTGTCAGGCGGAGGGGCGGGCCATGGCGGCGACGAAGGCGCGTTCGACGTCGGCGGTGGAGAGGACGCCGTAGATCTCGCCGGTCTCCTCCACGACGAGGTACTCGGTCGCGGGGGTGGCCTTGAGGCGGTCCAGGAGGGCTTCGCCGGCGAGTTCGGCGGGGATCCTCATGCCGTCGTTGAGGTCCTGGGCGAGGCCGCTGACGGCGACCCAGGGGCGGCGGTGCTCGGGAACGGCGACGATGGCCGTCTCCCGGACGAGGGCCTTGGGCTCGCCGGTGCCGTCCACGACGACCAGCGCGCGGGCACCGGCCTCGTTGGCCCGGCGCAGCGCCTCGGAGAGCGGGGTGGCGGCCTCGACGGGGACGGCGCGGCGGGTGAGGCTGCGGGCGCGCAGGGCGGGCAGGTGCTCGCGGAGCCGGGCCATGCGCAGGCTGTTTCCGGCGCCGGTCCAGATGATGGCGGCGAGGATCGCGGCGAGCAGGGCGTCGGTGAGCGTGTCCATGCCGCTGATCTCGCCCGCGTCGTTGCCCAGGGAGCCGCTGCGGGTGAGGAGGGGGAGGCCGACGAGGGTGCCGACGGCGAGGGCGCGGCCTGCCCAGGCCGCGGCGACGGTGCCGCTCATCGGCTTTCCGGTGATCTTCCAGACGACGGCCCTGAGCATGCGGCCGCCGTCGAGCGGGAGGCCGGGCAGCAGGTTGAAGGCGGCGACGATGAGGTTGGAGATCATCAGCCCGCCGAGCAGGACGGCCGGGACGGTGCCGCGCTCCACGAAGCGCAGGGGCACGTAGAAGAGCCCGCCCAGGACGAGGGAGAGCAGCGGTCCGACGAAGGCGAGGACGAACTCGCGGCCGGGGGTCTCGGACTCCTTCTCGATCTCCGAGACGCCGCCGAAGAACTGGAGCTGGATACGCCGGACGGGGAGCTTGTAGCGCAGGGCGGCGATCGTGTGGGCGAGTTCGTGGACGAGGACGGAGGCGTAGAAGGCGATCGCGAAGAAGAGCGCGACGAGGTAGCGGGCGGCGCCGAGGTCGGGCAGCACCCGGTCGAGCTGGCCGCCGAAGACCCACGTGATGAGGGCCGCCACCAGGAACCAGCTGGGGGCGACGTAGACGGGCACGCCGAAGGGGCGGCCCATGAGGATGCCGCCTCCGGGCTCGTCCCGGCGCGGGGGCCCGTCCTTGCCGGGCCCGGGGCCCGCTGGGCCGGGCTGCGGCCGCCGGCCGTCGCCGCTCTCGTCCACGAGGTCCCTTCGGTTCGATCTCTTTCGCGGTGTCTTTCGCCACGATGATGCAGTGTTGGAGGGTCTGTGGTCGATGGTATGCCGATCGGTGTCAGTGGCGGGTCGTAGGGTCTTCGCATGACCTCCGTTCCGCCGCCGTCCCCGTCGATGCCGCAGCCGCCCTCCTCGCTCTCCCCCTCGCGGGCGAGCGATTTCATGCAGTGCCCCCTGCTGTACCGCTTCCGCGTGATCGACAAGCTGCCGCAGAAGCCCAGCGAGGCTGCTACCCGGGGGACCCTGGTCCATGCGGTGCTCGAACGGCTCTTCGACAAGCCGGCGGCGGAGCGCACGCCCGGCCGGGCGACGGCGCTGATCCCGGGGCAGTGGGACCGGCTGCTGGAGTCGAAGCCGGAGCTGGGGGAGCTGTTCGCGGAGGATCCCGGGGGCGAGCGGCTGGCGCGGTGGCTGGGGCAGGCGGAGCAGCTGGTGGAGCGCTGGTTCTCGCTGGAGGATCCGGCGCGTCTGGAGCCGGCGGAGCGCGAGCTGTTCGTGGAGACGGAGCTGGAGTCGGGGCTGCGGCTGCGGGGGGTGATCGACCGGATCGACGTGGCGCCGACGGGCGAGGTCCGGATCGTGGACTACAAGACGGGGAAGGCGCCGCGTCCGGAGTACGCGGAGGGGGCGCTGTTCCAGATGAAGTTCTACGCCCTGGTGATCTGGCGGCTGAAGGGCGTGGTGCCGCGCCGGCTCCAGCTGGTCTATCTGGGCAGCGGTGACGTGCTGACGTACGACCCGGTCGTGGCGGATCTGGAGCGGGTGGAGCGCAAGCTGCTGGCGCTGTGGGAGGCGATCTCGCTGGCGACGCGGACGGGCGAGTGGCGGCCGCGTCCGACGAAGCTGTGCGGCTGGTGCGACCACCAGGCGCTCTGCCCGGAATTCGGCGGGACTCCCCCGGTCTATCCGCTGACGGTCCGCCCGGCCGGTGCGGCGGAGGATGGCCAGGGCAGAATGGAGCCGGTCCGGGCCGAGGCCGGCCGGCCTGCGGCCCTCGACGGGCATTGAGGAGATCTGGTGGCTATCCGCGTCCTTCTGGTCGATGACCAACCGCTGCTGCGCACGGGCTTCCGGATGATTCTGGAGGCCGAGGGCGATCTGGCGGTGGTGGGTGAGGCCGGTGACGGTCTCCAGGCTCTCGACCAGGTGCGCGCGCTCCAGCCCGATGTGGTCCTGATGGACATCCGGATGCCGCGGATGGACGGGGTCGAGGCGACGCGCCAGATCACCGGTCCGGGCCGGGACGGTCCGGCGAAGGTGCTGGTGCTGACGACGTTCGACCTGGACGAGTACGTGGTGGAGGCGTTGCGTGCCGGGGCGAGCGGCTTCCTGCTGAAGGACGCGCCGGCCGATGAGCTGGTGCAGGCGATCCGGGTGGTGGCGGGCGGTGAGGCGATGCTCGCCCCGAGCGTGACGCGCCGGCTGCTCGACAAGTACGCGGACCATCTGCCGTCGGGCGAGGACCCCGTGCCGGACACGCTGCACACGCTGACGGACCGCGAGGTCGAGGTGCTGAAGCTGGTGGCGCGCGGCCTGTCGAACGCGGAGATCGCCGCCGACCTGTTCGTCAGCGAGACGACGGTGAAGACCCACGTGGGCCATGTGCTGACGAAGCTGGGCCTGCGCGACCGGGTGCAGGCGGCGGTGTACGCGTACGAGAGCGGCCTGGTGCGCCCCGGCGCGCAGTGACGCGGGGCGCGCGACGGGCTCAGCCGGTGCCGCGCCCCAGTTCCCACAGGTGGAGGTCGGCGCCCGAGTCGATCGCCCATTCGACGCCGCTCAGGTCCTCGCGGGAGACGGCGTACTGCTTGCCCTGCCAGAGCGGGAGGACGGGCACGTCCCGGGCGACGATGTCCTGGAGCTGTTCGAAGGCGGGCGCGGCCGCGCCCCGGTCGGCCTGGCGGCGGGAGTGCGCGATCAGGGTCCGGGCCTCGTCGGAGGTGTAGGGCGAGCCGAGGAAGTTGTCCGGCCCGAGGAAGGGCGCCGTGTAGTTGTCGGGGTCCGGGAAGTCGGGGAACCAGCCCATGCCGTAGGCGGCGTAGTCGCCTCGGAGTTCGGCGGGCCGGAAGCGGGCCCACGGAGTGCCCTCGACGGTGATGTCGAAGAGCCCGGTGTCGTTGAGCTGCTTCTTCAGCGCCTGGAACTCGGTGGCGGTGTCCCGGCCGTAGTGGTCGTCGGTGTAGTGCAGGGTGAAGCGCACGGGGGTGCGGACCTTCGCCTTCCTGAGGAGGGCGGCGGCCTTGGCGGCGCTGGGTTCGCCGTAGGTGCTGTAGAAGGCGTTGTCGTGGGCGGTGATACCGCTCGGGATGAGTGAGTACAGCGGTTCGACGGTGGCGCCGTAGACCTTGCCGGCGATCGCGCCCCGGTCGACCACCTGGGCGACGGCCTGGCGGACGGCCCTGTTCCGGAGGGCGGGTTCCTCGGTGTCGAAGCCGAGGTAGCTGATGGCCAGCCCGGGCATCTCGGTGAGCCGGACCCCGTCCTCGGGCTCGGCCAGCATCCGCTGGACCCGGTCGGCCGGGACGGTGCGGGCCATCATGTCGATCTTCTCGGCGTCGAACGCCTTGCCCATGGCCGTGGCGTCGGAAAAGAGGTCGAGTTCGACGGACTCGCTCCGCACCTCGTAGCTCCCCCGGTAATGGGGATTCCTCGTGAAGGCGATTTTCACAACCCGGCCGGATTTCACTTCCGGCTTCATGGTGTACGGCCCCGAGCCGTCCACCTGGAATCCGCTGCGGGCGGAATGCGCGGGGTACTGGGCGCGTGGGACGATTCCGGCCGCCGGCGTGGCGAGCTTGTACGGGAAGGTGGCGTCAGGGGTTCTGAGGTGGAAGACGACCTCGCGGGTGCCGGCGGTCTCGACGGTGTCGATGTTGTCCAGGAGGGCGGCGGGCCCGTTCGCGGACTTGATGCGCCGCACCCGGTCGAGGGAGTACGTGACGTCGTCGGCGGTGACCGGGGTGCCGTCGGCGAAGGTGAGTCCGGCGCGCAGCCGGCAGCGGTAGCTCTCACTCTCGCGGTCCGTGAAGCCGCAGCTCTCGGCCGCTTCGGGAACCGGGAGCCCGCCGCCGCGCGGGGTGGCCATCAGGGTCTGCACGGTCTGCCGCAGGACGTTCCAGACGCCTGCCTCGTAGCCGACGGCCGGGTCGAGCGGGGCGGGGGCGCCGGCGGAGGCGGCGATCCGGTCCGTGGTGCCGACGACGACGGTGCCGGTGCCGCTTCCGGTGCTGCCGCCGTCCGCCACGCCGCAGCCGGCCAGCACGGGCGCCAGGAGGCCCGCGACGGCCGGCAGCACCAGGGTCTTGCGTTTCATGGGTGGCCGTTCTCCCTCATCGGTTCAGGGAGAAAGACATTAGCGGGCGTCTTCCGGAATCCCGGAGGGGGGCCGTGTGCGAAATTATTTCGCACCGCCACCGCGAGAGCTTTTCCTTTCATTCACAGGAATACTCTCGGTGCCCACTCCGGCGCATTCAGTTGACGAGGCTCCGGAGGAATGTGAGATTGACTTCTTCCAGCGAGGTCACGATGACCCGGCCCTCGGCGGGGGCGATCGGGGAGACCGAGGGCACGGCGACCACGCGGCAGCCGGCGGCCTCGGCGGCGGCCACCCCGGTCGCGGTGTCCTCGACGACGGCGCACAGCCGGGGGTCGACGCCGAAGCCGCGCGCGGCGGTGAGGTAGGGCTCGGGGTGCGGCTTGGTGCGGGTGACCTCGTCGCCGGCGACGGTGAGCGCGAAGTGGTGGCGGCCCACCGAGTCCAGGACGCGGTCGATGATGCGGCGGTGCGAGGCGGAGACGAGGGCGGTCGGGATCTCGTGCCGGTGCAGTTCGGCGAGGAGGCGGGCGGCTCCGGGCATCAGCGGCACCCCGTTGCCGATGCGCTTCTCGAACCGGTCGTTGAGCAGGACGGCGGCCTCGTCGAGGGTGATGTCCGCGCCGGTCGCCTCGATGAGGTATCCGGTGCTGCGGGACATGGGCCCGCCGACGACCACCTCCCGCCATGCCTCGTCCAGCCGGTGACCGAGGCCGGCGAAGACCTCGACCTCGACGTCCCACCAGAAGCCCTCGGTGTCGACCAGGGTGCCGTCCATGTCGAGAAAGACGGCCTGGAGGGCAGCGCCCTCCGCCGTGCGGGTCAGGGACGCGGGAACCGTACTGGTCATCCGGCACACCTTCCATGAGGGACGAGAAGGCCGGCCACCCGTCCCGGAGGATGGGCGACCGGCCTGCGCTGGACCGACCAGTGTACGACGTGATCGGCAACGACGCGTCGAACAGTGCCTTACCGCGCGTTGAAGTACTTCGCCTCCGGGTGGTGGATGACGATCGCGTCGGTCGACTGCTCGGGGTGCAGCTGGAACTCCTCGGAGAGGTGGACGCCGATCCGCTCCGGCTGGAGCAGGTCCGCGATCTTGGCGCGGTCCTCCAGGTCCGGGCAGGCGCCGTAGCCCAGCGAGAAGCGCGCGCCCCGGTACTTCAGGGCGAACATGTCCTCGACGTCCGCCGGGTCCTCCCCCGCGAAGCCCAGCTCCGAGCGGACCCGGGCGTGCCAGTACTCGGCGAGGGCCTCGGCGAGCTGGACGGAGAGGCCGTGCAGCTCCAGGTAGTCGCGGTAGGCGTTGGCCTCGAAGAGCTTGGCGGTCTCGGCGCCGATCTTCGAGCCGACGGTGACGACCTGGAGGCCGACGACGTCCGTCTCGCCGGACTCCTCGGGCCGGAAGAAGTCCGAGAGGCACAGCCGACGGCCGCGGCGCTGGCGCGGGAAGGTGAAGCGGGTGCGCTCCGAGCCGTCCTCGTGGAGCAGGATCAGGTCGTCGCCCTTGGAGACGCAGGGGTAGTAGCCGTGGACGACGGCCGCTTCGAGCAGGTTGTCGGTCTGGAGCCGGTCGAGGAGGCCGCGCAGCCGCGGGCGTCCCTCGCTCTCGGCGAGCTGCTCGTACGTGGGTCCGTCGCCGGCCCTGGCCTGCTTGAGGCCCCACTGGCCCTTGAAGAGGGCGCCCTCGTCCAGCCAGGAGGCGTACTCCTTGAGCTGGATGCCCTTGACGACCCGGCTGCCCCAGAACGGCGGCGTGGGGACCGGGTTGGTGACGGAGACGTCGGAGCGGACGCCCTCCTCCGGCTCGTTCACCTCCAGGACGGCGGTGTCCCGCTTGGGTACGCGGCGCTGCTTCAGCTCGGGGAGGGTGGCGCCGGGTACGCCGCGCTTGACGGCGATGAGCGCGTCCATCAGGCGCAGGCCCTCGAAGGCGTCGCGCGCGTAGCGCACCTCGCCCTCGTAGATCTCGTGCAGGTCCTGCTCGACGTAGGCGCGGGTGAGCGCGGCGCCGCCGAGGATCACCGGGTAGTCGGCGGCCAGCTTGCGCTGGTTCAGCTCCTCCAGGTTCTCCTTCATGATCACCGTGGACTTGACGAGGAGGCCGGACATCCCGATGACGTCCGCCTTGTGCTCCTCGGCGGCCTCCAGGATCGCGGAGACGGGCTGCTTGATGCCGATGTTGACGACGTTGAACCCGTTGTTGGAGAGGATGATGTCGACCAGGTTCTTGCCGATGTCGTGGACGTCGCCGCGGACCGTGGCCAGGACGATGGTGCCCTTGCCCTCGGCGTCCGACTTCTCCATGTGCGGTTCGAGGTAGGCGACCGCGCTCTTCATGACCTCGGCGGACTGGAGGACGAACGGCAGCTGCATCTGGCCGGAGCCGAAGAGCTCGCCGACGACCTTCATTCCCTCCAGGAGGGTGTTGTTGACGATGTCGAGCGCCGGAGTGTCCTGCAGCGCCTCGGCGAGGTCGTCCTCCAGGCCGTTCTTCTCGCCGTCGATGATCCGGCGCTGAAGCCGCTCGTCCAGCGGCAGGGCGGCCAGCTCCTCGGCCTTGCCCTCCTTGAGGGACTTCATGTTGACGCCCTCGAACAGCTCCATGAGCTTCTGCAGGGGGTCGTAGCCCTCGGCGCGCCGGTCGTAGATCAGATCCAGCGCGACCTCGACCTGCTCCTCCTCGAGACGGGCGATCGGCAGGATCTTCGACGCGTGCACGATCGCCGAATCCAGGCCCGCCTTCACGCACTCGTCCAGGAAGACCGAGTTCAGCACGACGCGGGCGGCCGGGTTCAGACCGAAGGAGATGTTGGAGAGGCCGAGCGTGGTCTGCACCGCGGGGTGGCGCTTCTTCAGCTCGCGGATCGCCTCGATGGTGGCGACGCCGTCCTTGCGGGACTCCTCCTGGCCCGTGCAGATGGTGAAGGTCAGGGTGTCGATGAGGATGTCCGACTCCTGGATGCCCCAGTTGCCGGTCAGGTCCGCGATGAGCCGTTCCGCGATGGCGACCTTGTGCTCGGCGGTCCGGGCCTGGCCCTCCTCGTCGATGGTCAGCGCGATCAGCGCGGCACCGTGCTCCGCCGCCAGCCGGGTGACCTTGACGAAGCGGGACTCGGGGCCGTCCCCGTCCTCGTAGTTGACGGAGTTGAGGACCGCGCGGCCGCCCAGCTTCTCCAGCCCGGCCCGGAGCACGGGCAGCTCCGTGGAGTCCAGGACGATCGGCAGGGTGGAGGCGGTGGCGAACCGGCCGGCCAGCTCCTCCATGTCGGCGACGCCGTCGCGGCCCACGTAGTCCACGCAGAGGTCGAGCATGTGCGCGCCTTCGCGGATCTGGTCGCGGGCCATCTCCACGCAGTCGTCCCAGCGGCCTTCGAGCATGGCCTCGCGGAACTTCTTGGACCCGTTGGCGTTCGTGCGCTCGCCGATCGCCAGGTACGCCGTGTCCTGGCGGAAGGGGATGGACTGGTAGAGGGAGGCGGCCCCGGGCTCGGGGCGCGGGTCGCGGGCGGCCGGGACCGTTCCGCGTACCCGCTCGACCACCTGGCGCAGGTGCTCCGGGGTCGTCCCGCAGCAGCCGCCGACCAGCGAGAGGCCGTACTCCTGGACGAACGTCTCCTGCGCGTCGGCCAGTCCCTCGGCGTCGAGCGGGAAGTGGGCGCCGTCCTTGGTGAGGACCGGCAGTCCGGCGTTGGGCATGCAGAGCAGCGGGATGCGGGAGTGCCGGGTGAGGTAGCGCAGGTGCTCGCTCATCTCGGCCGGACCGGTCGAGCAGTTCAGGCCGATCATGTCGATGCCCAGCGGCTCCAGGGCGGTCAGGGCCGCGCCGATCTCGGAGCCCAGGAGCATGGTGCCGGTCGTCTCGAAGGCCAGGGAGCACAGCAGCGGGAGGTCGCTGCCGAGGGCGTCGAGGGCGCGGCGGGCGCCGAGGACGGCGGCCTTGGTCTGGAGGAGGTCCTGGGTCGTCTCCACGATCAGCGCGTCGGCGCCGCCGGCGATCAGGCCCTCGGCGTTCGCCTGGAAGCCGTCGCGGATGGTGGCGTACGGGACGTGGCCCAGGGTCGGCAGCTTCGTGCCGGGGCCCATGGAGCCGAGCACCCAGCGCTGCTCACCGGTGGAAGCGGTGTAGTCGTCGGCGACCTCGCGGGCGATACGCGCACCGGCCTCCGAGAGCTCCTGGACGCGCTCAGGGATGTCGTACTCGCCGAGGGCCGCCGTGTTGGCGCCGAAGGTGTTCGTCTCGACGCAGTCGACGCCGACGGCGAAGTACGCCTCGTGGACGGAGCGCACGATGTCCGGCCGGGTGATGTTGAGGATCTCGTTGCAGCCTTCGAGGTTCTCGAAGTCCGCGAGCGTGGGGTCCTGGGCCTGGAGCATGGTGCCCATGGCACCGTCGGCCACCACTACTCGGGTGGCGAGCGCCTCACGGAGGGCTGCGGCTCGGTTCCGGCTGTCGGCGGAAGGGGTCGGCGACGGGGCCATGGATGTACTCCCTGGGATGCGACGGCTGTCGGCTTTGCGTCTTCGGCGGAAGGCGCACCCGGCCAGGGTAGCCGGGCCTCGACGTGGGCCGTCACTCTGTCCCACGAGCCGGACGGCATCCTGATGACGGGGAGTCCGGGTGTCACGAGGTGCTGCGGACTTTCCACGCGGCCGAGCGCGGTTCGGCATCGACCGATAGTGTTCAGCATTGTCGAACAAGGTGGAGGAGTACGGCGCGATGGCCAAGAACATCCAGTCGCTGGAGCGGGCGGCCGCGATGCTGCGCCTGCTGGCAGGCGGCGAGCGGCGGCTCGGGCTGTCCGACATCGCCTCCTCACTGGGCCTGGCCAAGGGCACCGCACACGGCATCCTGCGCACCCTCCAGCAGGAGGGCTTCGTGGAGCAGGACACCGCCTCGGGCCGCTATCAGCTGGGCGCGGAGCTGCTGCGCCTGGGCAACAGCTATCTCGACGTCCACGAGCTGCGGGCCCGGGCCCTGGTCTGGACGGACGACCTGGCCCGGTCCAGCGGCGAGAGCGTCCACCTCGGCGTACTGCACCAGCAGGGCGTGCTCATCGTCCACCACGTCTTCCGGCCCGACGACAGCCGCCAGGTCCTGGAGGTGGGCGCCATGCAGCCGCTGCACTCCACGGCCCTGGGCAAGGTGCTGGCCGCGTACGACCCGGTGGCGCACACCGAGGCGGTGGAGGCGGAGCGGCAGTCGTTCACGCCCCGGACGGTGACCGGCGCCGAGGAGTTCGAGGCCGTGCTCGACGGGGTGCGGGCCCGGGGCTGGGGGTCCGACGTGGAGGAGACCTGGGAGGGCGTCGCCGCGGTGGCCGCCCCGATCCACGACCGGCGCCGGATGCCGGTCGGGGCCATAGCCGTGACGGGTGCGGTGGAGCGGGTCTGCAAGGACGGCGAGCTGCGTCCGGAGCTGGTCGCCGCGGTCCGCGACTGCGCCCGCGCGGTCTCGCGGGACCTGGGCGCCAGGCGCTTCTGAGCCGGCCGCGCACTCGGCCGGCTTCCCTCGTAACGATCGATTCGTACGTCACATCCCTCTTGACGCTGGCTTCGCCCGGGAGAAACACTGCCGTTCACCGGTCGGCATTGTCGAACACCTAACGGATATACGCGTTAGGGTGTGACCGTGCCTGGGGGGTGTCTTGCCGATCAGGGCCGGACAGGCCACGGCGTCCGGTGCGGTGCATCCAAGGTGCCGGAGTGTCGCGATAGCGGAGCTGTCGGGGCGGTTCGGGAACGCCGCGAGGTGCCGTGCCGGACGCCGTGGACCTGGCCATGGTCGGCAAGACACCCCCCGGGGGCCGGCCAAGCCCTCACACGAGGGCGCGGACCACCGGTGGGACCCGGGGTTCGGCTTCCTGGACGAAGGACAAAGGAGTCGCGGGTGTCCAGCTCCGACATCTTCATCGGCGAGACCATCGGTACCGCCGTGCTCATCCTGCTCGGCGGCGGTGTCTGTGCCGCCGTCACGCTCAAGCACTCGAAGGCGCAGAACGCCGGCTGGGTCGCCATCACCTTCGGGTGGGGCTTCGCGGTGCTGACCGGCGCGTATCTCGCCGGCGGCGTGTCGGGGGCGCATCTCAACCCGGCCGTCACCATCGGCCTGGCCATCGAGGGCGGAACGAAGTGGAGCGACGTGCCGCTCTACCTCGCCTCCGAACTGCTCGGCGCGATGATCGGCGCCGTGCTGGTCTGGCTGACCTACTACGGGCAGTTCCGGGCGCACCTCAACGATCCGGAGATCCTGCGCGCCCATTCGGGTGAGGAGGGCATGGTCGACCAGGCCGCGGCCCCCAAGGCCGGGCCGGTGCTCGGTGTCTTCTCGACGGGCCCCGAGATCCGCAACGCCGTGCAGAACGTCCTCACCGAGGTCATCGCCACGATGGTGCTGGTGCTCGCCATCCTCACCCAGGGGCTCAACGACGAGGGCAACGGGCTCGGCGCGCTGGGCGCGCTGATCACCGCCCTGGTGGTCGTCGGCATCGGCCTGTCGCTCGGCGGGCCGACGGGCTACGCGATCAACCCGGTCCGCGACCTCGGTCCGCGTATCGTGCACGCGCTGCTGCCGCTGCCGAACAAGGGCGGCTCCGACTGGGGCTACGCATGGGTCCCCGTCGTCGGCCCGCTGATCGGCGCCGCCCTCGCGGGCGGCCTCTACAACCTCGCCTTCGCCTGACCCGCCCTCACCCCACACCGCACAGACCTCCGGGAGCACACCGTGACCGACGCACACACCACCGGCAGCCACGGCGCCGGGCCGTTCATCGCGGCCATCGACCAAGGCACGACCTCCAGCCGCTGCATCGTCTTCGACAAGGACGGGCGGATCGTCTCCGTCGACCAGAAGGAGCACGAGCAGATCTTCCCCAGGCCGGGCTGGGTCGAACATGACGCGGCCGAGATCTGGACGAACGTCCAGGAAGTCGTCGCCGGGGCGATCTCCAAGGCGGGCATCACCGCCGCCGACGTCAAGGCGATCGGCATCACCAACCAGCGCGAGACCACCCTGCTGTGGGACAAGCACACCGGTGAGCCCGTCCACAACGCCCTCGTCTGGCAGGACACCCGTACCGACGCGCTCTGCAAGGAACTCGGCCGCAACGTCGGCCAGGACCGCTTCCGCCGCGAGACCGGGCTGCCGCTCGCCTCGTACTTCGCCGGGCCCAAGGTGCGCTGGCTGCTCGACAACGTCGAGGGGCTGCGCGAGCGGGCCGAGCGCGGCGACATCCTCTTCGGCACGATGGACTCCTGGGTCATCTGGAACCTGACCGGCGGCACCGACGGCGGCGTCCACGTCACCGACGTCACCAACGCCTCGCGCACCCTCCTGATGAACCTGCACACCATGCAGTGGGACGAGAAGATCTGCTCCTCCATCGGCGTGCCGACGGCCGTGCTGCCCGAGATCCGGTCCTCCGCCGAGGTCTACGGCACCACCAGGGGCGGCGTGCTCGACGGGGTGCCGGTGGCCTCCGCGCTGGGCGACCAGCAGGCGGCGCTGTTCGGCCAGACCTGCTTCTCCGAGGGCGAGGCCAAGTCCACGTACGGCACCGGCACCTTCATGCTGATGAACACCGGTGAGACGCCCGTCAACTCCTACAACGGGCTGCTGACGACGGTCGGCTACCGGATCGGCGACCAGAAGGCGGTGTACGCCCTGGAGGGGTCGATCGCCGTCACCGGTTCGCTGGTCCAGTGGATGCGTGACCAGATGGGGCTGATCCAGTCCGCCGCCGAGATCGAGACCCTGGCCTCCTCGGTGGAGGACAACGGCGGCGCGTACTTCGTGCCGGCGTTCTCCGGCCTGTTCGCCCCGTACTGGCGCCCGGACGCCCGCGGTGTCATCGCCGGTCTCACCCGTTACGTCACCAAGGCGCACATCGCCCGTGCCGTACTGGAGGCCACCGCCTGGCAGACGCGTGAGATCAGCGACGCCATGACGAAGGACTCCGGCGTCGAGCTGACCTCGCTCAAGGTCGACGGCGGCATGACCTCCAACAACCTGCTGATGCAGACGCTCGCCGACTTCCTGGACGCGCCCGTGGTGCGCCCGATGGTCGCCGAGACCACCTGCCTCGGCGCCGCCTACGCCGCCGGCCTGGCCGTCGGCTTCTGGCCGGACACCGACGCGCTGCGCGCCAACTGGCGCCGCGCCGCCGAGTGGACCCCCCGCATGGACGCGGACACCCGCGCCCGCGAGTACAAGAGCTGGCTCAAGGCCGTGGAACGCACCATGGGCTGGCTGGACGACGAGGAGTAGACGACATGACCACCCTGCAGAGCGTCCCCGCACTCGGGACGCATCCGGCCTCCGGCTCCCTCCCGAGCCGTGCCGAGACCCGGGAGCAGCTCTCCAAGGCGACGTACGACCTCCTGGTGATCGGCGGCGGCATCCTGGGCATCTCCACCGCCTGGCACGCCGCGCAGTCCGGACTGCGGGTGGCCCTGGTGGACGCCGGCGACTTCGCCGGCGCCACCTCCTCCGCCTCCTCCAAGCTGCTCCACGGCGGTCTGCGCTACCTCCAGACCGGTGCGGTGAAGCTGGTGGCGGAGAACCACTTCGAGCGCCGTGCGGTCTCCCGCCAGGTCGCCCCGCACCTGGCCAACCCGCTCACCTTCTACCTGCCGGTCTACAAGGGCGGGCCGCACGGCGCGGCGAAGCTCGGCGCGGGCGTGTTCGCGTACTCGGCGCTGTCCGCCTTCGGCGACGGTGTCGGCCATGTGATCAGCCCGGCGCGGGCGGCACGCGATGTGCCGGAGCTGCGTACGGACGACCTGCGGGCCGTCGCGGTGTACGGCGACGACCAGATGAACGACGCGCGGATGGCGCTGATGACGGTCCGCGCGGCCGTCGACGCGGGCGCGGTGGTGCTGAACCACGCGGCGGTGACCGGGCTGCGGTTCACCCGAGGCCGGGTGACGGGCGCGGAGCTGCGGGACTCCCTGGACGGTACGGAGTTCGGGGTGACCGCCCGGCTGGTGCTGAACGCGACCGGGCCGTGGGTGGACCACCTGCGGAAGATGGAGGACCCGAACGCGGCGCCCTCCATACGCCTGTCCAAGGGCGCCCACCTGGTGCTGAAGCGGACCCGGCCGTGGAAGGCCGCGCTGGCCACGCCGATCGACAAGTACCGCATCACGTTCGCCCTGCCCTGGGAGGACATGCTGCTGCTCGGTACGACGGACGAGGCGTACGAGGGCGACCCGGCGGATGTCGCGGTGACGGAGAAGGACACCGCGCAGATCCTGGACGAGGCGGCGTTCTCGGTACGGGACCAGCAGCTCTCCCGGGACCTGATCACCTACTCCTTCGCCGGACTGCGGGTCCTGCCCGGCGGGCCCGGCGACACCTCGAAGGCCAAGCGCGAGACGGTCGTGACGGAGGGCCGGGGCGGGATGCTGTCGGTGGCCGGCGGCAAGTGGACGACCTTCCGCCACATCGGCCGTACGGTGATGAACAAGCTGGCCGCGCTGCCCGGGCACCCGCTGGCGGAGGACATGGAGCCGATGGCCCGGCTGCCGAGGAAGCTGCCGCTGCCCGGGATCGCCTCCCCGAACGCGGTGGCGCACCGGCTGCTGGTGGACGGCGGGGCCCCCGGCCCCCGGATGGCCGCCGACACCGCGCGCCATCTGGCCACGCACTACGGTTCGCTCGCCTTCGACATCGCCCGGATGGCCAACGAGAACCCGGCGCTCGCCGAGCGCGTCCACCCGGACGCCCCGGAGGTGTGGGCGCAGGTCGCCTACGCCCGGGACCACGAGTGGGCCGAGACCGCGGACGACGTGCTGCGGCGGCGGACGACGCTGACGATCCGGGGCCTGGCGACGGACGAGGTCCGGGCCGGTGTGGAGAAGGTGCTCGGCGAGCGGCGCGGCTGAGCGGGACGGGCCGGACGGCCGGGCGGACCGGGGGGCGGTCCGACGGTCGTACCGGCCTTCGTCGTGACCGCATAATGGGGCGATACATCGGATGTCTGGAGGTCGCCCATGGCTGTCACCGACGAGGCCATCGAGAAGATCAAGGGAATGATCGTCTCGGGTGCGCTACGGCCCGGCGATCGTCTCCCCAAGGAGAGCGAACTCGCCTCGGAGCTGGGGCTTTCCCGCAACTCGCTGCGGGAGGCGGTGCGCGCCCTGTCGCTGATCCGCATTCTCGACGTCCGCCAGGGCGACGGCACGTACGTGACGAGCCTCGACCCGCAGCTGCTCCTCGAAGCGCTGAGCTTCGTCGTGGACTTCCACCGGGACGACACCGTGCTGGAGTTCCTGGCGGTGCGCCGCATCCTGGAGCCCGCCGCGACGGCGATGGCGGCGAGCCGGATCGGCGAGGACCAGCTGGACGCCCTGAGCGCGCAGCTCGACGCGCTGGGTGAGCACCCGTCGGTGGAGGAGCTGGTCGCCTGCGACCTGGACTTCCACCGGGGCATCGTCCAGTCGTCGGGCAACTCGGTGCTCTGCTCGCTGCTGGACGGGCTCTCGGGGCCGACCACGAGGGCGCGGGTGTGGCGGGGGCTGACGCAGGAGGACGCGGTGAGCCGGACGTTGCATGAGCACCGGGCGATTCTGGGGGCGTTGCGCGACCGCGACGCGGAGGCCGCGCGGGCGTGGGCGACGGTGCATGTGGCGAGCGTGGAGCAGTGGTTGCGCTCCACGTTGTAGCGGCAAGCGCTTGAGGGGCGGGGGGGACCTCCCCCACCCGCCCCTCACCGTGACCGGGGCTCCGCCCCGGACCCCGCGCCTCAAACGCCGGCGCGGCTGGAAACACCCCCTTCAGTCCTGCTTCTCGCCGCTCGCGAAGCGGGAGATGACCAGGGCGACGATGATGATCGCGCCGTTCAGGAACTGGTTCCAGAGGGCCGGGACACCGCCCAGGGTCATGACGTTGACGACCAGCTGGAGCGTCAGCACACCGGTGAGGGCACCGAACAGCGTGCCCCGGCCGCCCTTGAGGCTGATGCCGCCGATCACCGCGGCGGCGAACACCTGGAAGATCCAGCCGTCGCCCTGGGTGGCGGCGACCGCCCCGTAGTGGCCGGTGTAGAGGATGCCGGCGAAGGCCGCGAGCAGGCCGCCGATCGCGAGGACGATCCAGGTGACCCGGTCGACGCGGATGCCGGCCGCCCGGGCCGCTTCCGGGTTGCCGCCGATCGCGTACAGCGCGCGTCCGTGGCGCAGCCAGGCGAGGGCGGCGCCGCCGGCCGCGAAGAGGACCAGGCAGATCCAGACGGCGGCCGGCACCCCGAACCACTCGCTCTTGCCGAGGTAGCGGAAGGACTCCGGCACATCGGTGATGGACTTGCCCTCGGTGATGCCGATGTGGAGGCCGCGCAGCATCGTGAGCATGCCGAGCGTGGCGATGAAGCCGTTGACCCGGAGTTTCAGCATCAGGAAGCCGTTGACGGCGCCGACCGCGAGGCCGGCCAGCAGGCAGAGCGGGATCGCGGACCAGCCGGGGAGCAGACCGAGGCCGGCGAAGCGGCCGCCGTCGGGAGGCAGCACCAGCCACATGGCGACGACCGGCGCGATGCCGATCGTGGACTCCAGCGAGAGGTCCATCCGGCCGCAGATGAGGATCAGGGCCTGACCGAGGACGAGCAGGCTCAGCTCGGAGGACTGCTGGACGACGCTGATCAGGTTGTCGGAGGTGAGGAAGACCGGCGAGACGATGAAGCCGATCAGCATCAGCGCCAGGATCACCGGCACCAGCGAGAAGTCGCTCCACCGGATCAGCTTGAGCCTGCTGAGCGGGGAGTCGCCGCTCGCACCGCCGTCCTTCAGCGCCGTGTCGAAGTCGTCGGCCGTGGACGGCCGTACCGTGCCGGTCATTCCCTCTCCCCCACACCTTCCATGGCGGCGACGAGTTCCCCGTCGGTCCACCCGCTGTCGAACGTTGCGACGACCCGCCCGTGGAAGAGGGCGAGGACCCGGTCGCAGACCCGCAGGTCGTCCAGTTCGTCGGAGACGACGACGGCCGCGTTGCCCGCGTCGGCGACCCGGCGTACGACTCCGAGAAGGGAGTCCTTGGACTTGACGTCCACGCCCGCCGTGGGCCGGACCGCCACCAGCACGCTGGGGTCGCGGGCCAGCGCCCGGGCGACGACGACCTTCTGCTGGTTGCCGCCGGACAGCCCGGAGACGGGCTGCTCGGGGCCCTGGGTCTTGATGTCGAGCGAGTCGATCATGGACCGGGCGAACCGCCGGGTACGGGAGGGCAGGACGGTGCCCCAGGGGCCGAGCTGGTCGGCGACCGTCAGGGTGGCGTTCTCCGCGACGCTGCGCTCCGGGACGAGGCCCTGGTCGTGCCGGTCCTCGGGGATGTAGCCGATGCCGGCGGCCAGCGCGTCCGGCACGCTGCCCGCCCGTACGGCCCTGCCCCGCACCCGGACCGTGCCGCCGCCCGCCTTGCGCATCCCGGCCAGCACCTCGCCGACGGCGGTGTTGCCGCTGGCCGCCGCGCCGGCCAGGCCCAGCACCTCGCCGGGGCGCACGTGGAGGTCCAGCGGCTCGAACCGGCCGGGCAGGCTCAGCCGCTCGGTGCTCAGGACGGGTTCCGCCGACGGGTCGGGCGCCGCGTCACCGGCCGCGTGCCAGGCGGTGGCGGCGGCCGCCCGCTCGCCGGTCATCGCGGCGACCAGGTCCTCCTTGGCGACCTCGGCGACGGGGGCGGTCAGGACGTGGCGGGCGTCGCGGTAGACGGTGACCGCGGTGCACAGCTCGTACACCTCCTGGAGGTGGTGCGAGATGAAGAGGAACGCCACGCCCTGGCTCTGGAGTTCGCGGAGCTTGCCGAAGAGCCGCGCGATGCCCCGGGCGTCGAGCTGGGCGGTCGGCTCGTCCAGGACGATGAGCCGGGCGCCGAAGGACAGGGCGCGGGCGATCTCCACGAACTGCCGCTGCTCGACCGCGAGATCGCGCGCCCGGGTGTTCGGGTCGACCTCGACGCCGTACGCGGCGAGCAACCGCTCGGCCCGCCTGCGCAGCCTGCCCCAGCTGATCCAGCGGGCGTTCTCGTCGAACCGGTTGAGGAAGAGGTTCTCGGCGACGGTGAGGTCGGGTACGACCATGGACTTCTGGTAGACGCAGGCGACCCTGGACTGCCAGGCCGTGGTGTCCCCGAAGGCCGGCGCGGGTTCGCCGCCGAAGGTGACGGTGCCCGCGTCCGCCTTGTGGAGGCCGGTGAGGACGCCGACCAGGGTCGATTTGCCGGCGCCGTTGCGGCCGACGAGCGCGTGGGACTCGCCGGGCCGCACGGTCAGCTTCACCCCGTCGAGCGCCACGGTCGGCCCGAAGCGCTTGACGACGCCTTCCGCCCGCACGGCGGGTGGTGGTGCTGCCTGGTCCATGGCTAGCTCTTCTTCTCCAGCTGGTTGGCCCACAGCTTCGGGTCGTCCACGTTCTCCTTGGTCACCAGCGGCGCGGGGAGCTGGTCCTCGTAACCGTTGGGGATCTTGATGATGGTGGAGTCGTGGTCCGTGGGGCCCTCGTCGAAGGACTTGCCGTCGAGTGCGGCCTTCGCGTAGTACAGCGCGTACTTCGCGTACAGGTCGGCGGGCTGGGAGATGGTGGCGTCGATCTTCCCGGCCCGGATGGCGTCGAACTCCTCGGGGATGCCGTCGTTGGAGATGATGGTGATGTGGCCGTCCCGACCGGCGGGCTTCAGCAGCTTCTTCTGTTCCAGGAGCGCCAGGGTGGGCTGGAGGAAGACGCCCCCGGCCTGCATGTAGATGCCGTTGACGTCGGGGTGGGCGGCCAGCGTGGACTGGAGCTTCGCGGAGGCGACGTCGCCCTTCCAGTCGGTGGCCAGCTCGAACACCTCGATGCCGGGGAAGTCCTTGTCCATGCACGCCTTGAACGCCTCGGAGCGGTCGCGGCCGTTGATGGAGGACAGGTCGCCCTGGAACTCGACCACCTTGCCCTTCCCCTTCAGCTGCTCGCCGAGGTACTTGCAGGCGTTGGTGCCGTACGCCTTGTTGTCGGCGCGCACCACCATGTAGATGTCGCCCTTGTCCGGACGGGTGTCGACGCTGACGACGGGGATCTTCTTCTCGTTGAGCGTGTTGAGGGATTCGGCTATCGCGCCGGTGTCCTGCGGGGCCATCACGACGGCCTTGGCGCCCTGGTCGGTGAAGGTCTGGACGTTGGCGACGAGCTTGCCGATGTCGTTCTGCGAGTTGGTGAGCGGGAGCGCGGAGACCTCGCCGCCCTTGACGCCCTTCTCGACGTAGTTCTGGTACGAGTTCCAGAAGTCGCTGTCGCTGCGCGGCAGGTCGATGCCGACCTTGCCGCCGCCCGCGCCGGCGTCCGACGATTCGCGGTTGCAGCCCGCGAGGGCGGTGACGGCCAGCAGTACGGCACAGGCGGCCGCACTCGTCGTACGCACTCTCATTGGTGTCCCGTTCCTGTGTGGGGTCGCGGCTCGGACCCGGTGGGCGTGGCGGGGGTACGGGTTCAGCTGCCGGCGGGGCGCAGGCGCAGGCCCTGCATCCCGCCGTCGACGGCCAGGGCGGTGCCCGTCACGGAGGCCGCCGCGGGGCTCGCGAGGTAGCCGATCGCGGCGGCCACCTCGTCGGCGGAGACCAGCCGGCCCAGCGGCTGCCGGGCGTTCAGCGCGGCGCGTTCGGCGGCCGGGTCCTCCGCCTGGTCGAGGAGGCGGCCGACCCACGGGGTGTCGGCGGTGCCCGGGTTGACGCAGTTGACGCGGACGCCCTCGCGGACGTGGTCGGCGGCCATGGCGAGGGTGAGCGCGAGGACGGCGCCCTTGCTCGCGCTGTACAGGGCGCGCTGGGGCAGCCCGGCGGTCGCGGCGATGGAGCAGGTGTGGGTGATGGACACGGCACCGGGGCGCTCGGCGGCCGCGCGGCGCAGGTGCGGGAGGGCGTGCCGGGCGGCCCGGACCATGCCGAGGACGTTGATGTCGAGGACCCGCGCCCACTCGGTGTCGTCGTTGTCCGTGACGGTGCCGATGGCGCCGATGCCCGCGTTGGACACGAGGGTGTGCAGGGAGCCCAGTTCGGCGGCTGCCCGGTCCACCCCGGCGCGCACGGCGGCGTCGTCGGTGACGTCGGCCTCGACGGCGAGGGCGCCCCGCGGTGCTCCGGAGGTGTCCCGGTCCAGGACGGCGACCCGGGCTCCGCGCTCCAGGAGCAGGGCGGTGACGGCGGCCCCGATGCCGGAGGCGCCGCCGGTCACCAGGGCGTTCATCCCCTCGAAGTCGCGTGTGCCGGTCATCGGCTCTCCTCCTTCTCGTGGCGCCGGGCCTGCCAGACGGGGCCCTGCGGGTAGCGGTGTGCGGTGATGGACTCGGGGCGCATCCTGGCCGAGAAGCCGGGGGACGCCGGGGCGGTGTACCGGCCGTTCACGATGACGGTGGGTTCGGTGAAGTGCTCGTGGAGGTGGTCGACGTACTCGATCACCCGGTCCTCGCGGGTACCGGAGACGGCCACGTAGTCGAACATCGCGAGGTGCTGGACGAGTTCGCAGAGCCCGACGCCGCCCGCGTGCGGGCAGACCGGGACGCCGTACTTGGCGGCGAGCAGCAGGATCGCCAGGTTCTCGTTGACGCCGGCGACGCGTGCGGCGTCGATCTGGACGAAGTCGACGGCCCCGGCCTGGAGGAGCTGCTTGAACACGACCCGGTTGGCGACGTGTTCCCCGGTGGCGACCTTGACCGGCTGGCCGGCGCGGACGGCGGCGTGGCCGAGTACGTCGTCGGGGCTGGTGGGCTCCTCGATCCAGTGCGGGTCGTACGGGGCGAGCGCGGTCATCCACGCGACGGCGTCGGCGACGTCCCAGCGCTGGTTGGCGTCGACGGCGATCCGGACGCCGGGTCCGACGGCCTCGCGGGCGAGCGCCATCCGGCGGACGTCGTCCTCGACCCGGCCGCCGACCTTGAGCTTGATCTGGGTGAAGCCGTCGGCCACGGCCTGCTTGGCGAGCCGGACCAGCTTGTCGTCGGAGTAGCCGAGCCAGCCGGGTGAGGTGGTGTACGCGGGGTAGCCCTCGGCGCGCAGCCGGGCGGCGCGTTCGGCGCGGCCCGGTTCGGCCGCGCGCAGGAGGGCCAGTGCCTCGTCGGGGGTGAGGGCGTCGGTGAGGTAGCGGAAGTCGACGAGGGAGACCAGCTCCTCGGGCGTCATCCCGGCCAGGAACTCCCAGACGGGTCTGCCGGCCAGCTTGGCCGCCAGGTCCCAGGCGGCGTTGACCACCGCGCCGGCCGCCATGTGCATCACGCCCTTCTCGGGCCCGAGCCAGCGCAGTTGCGAGTCGTGCGTGAGGTCCCGGTACAGGGCGCCGAGGCCGGCTGCCGTCCGCGGCACGGGGCGCCCGGTCAGATAGGGGCGCAGTGCCTCGATCGCGGCGGCCATCACCTCGTTGCCGCGGCCGATGGTGAAGCAGAAGCCGTGGCCCTCGGCCGGCTCGCCGTCCGGGCCGGCGGCGTCGGTCCGCAGCACGACGTAGGCGGCCGAGTAGTCCGGGTCGGGGTTCATGGCGTCCGAGCCGTCCAGCTGTTCCGAGGTCGGAAAACGGATGTCGTGGACCTCGAAGTCCGTGACGGACTGACTCATGCGCGCCCCCAGGGGAAATAACATCGGACCTCTGTTCCGGTCATCCGATGTATAGCCGCCTTGGAGTGCGCAAGTCCAGAGAGAGGCGGGAATTTTCGACAGACAGCTCGGATGTATCGGGGATACATTGCCCCATCGAGCGGTCCCCCGCACCTCGATGCTCCGGGTTCACCCGGCCGTGCACGGGGGCTGCGGTACGGGAGGCCGCAGGCCGTAAGGTTGTCCCGTACGCAAGGGAACTTCGGAAGGAGGCTGGGGTGATCGAGCTCGAGGGCGTTCCCGAGCTGATCGACCCGGTCATGGTGGCCGCGTTCGAGGGGTGGAACGACGCGGGTGACGCCGCCTCCACAGCGGTCGCGCACCTGGACCGGGAGTGGAAGGGCGAGGTGTTCGCGGCGCTGGACGCCGAGGACTACTACGACTTCCAGGTCAACCGCCCGACGGTGTGGCTGGACAACGGGGTACGCAAGATCACCTGGCCGACGACCCGGCTCTCCGTGGTCCGCGTCGGCGGGGACAAGCCCCGGGACCTGGTCCTCGTCCGGGGCATCGAACCGTCCATGCGCTGGCGCTCGTTCTGCAACGAGCTCCTGGGGTTCGCGCACGAACTGGGCGTCGAGATGGTGGTGGTGCTGGGCGCGCTGCTCGGCGACACCCCGCACACCCGACCGGTCCCGGTCAGCGGGGTGACGTCCGACCCGGACCTGGCCCGCACCATGGACCTGGAGGAGACCAGGTACGAGGGCCCGACCGGCATCGTCGGCATCCTCCAGGAGGCGTGCACGCACGCCGGGGTGCCCGCGGTGAGCCTGTGGGCGGCGGTGCCGCACTACGTGTCGCAGCCGCCCAACCCCAAGGCGACGCTGGCCCTGCTGAACCGCCTGGAGGACCTGATCGGACTGCGCATCCCGCTCGGCGAGCTGCCGGAGGACGCGCGCGCCTGGCAGGTCGGCGTCGACCAGCTGGCCGCCGAGGACAGCGAGGTGGCCGAGTACGTGCAGACACTGGAGGAGGCCCGGGACACCGCAGAGCTGCCCGAGGCGAGCGGCGAGGCGATCGCCCGCGAGTTCGAACGCTATCTGCGGCGCCGCGACCCGGGCCCGGGCCAGCCGCCCGGCGGGCACGCCACGGAGAGCGGTGACGCGACGTACCTCCGGGACACGTCGAGCGGCCGGACGAGACCGCCCAAGCCGATCCGGCCGGAGGCCGGTCCGGGACAGCCGGGGCCCGCAAGGCCGCCGGCCGACGGGCCCGGCGACCGCGCGGACGACGACCGTACGGACGACAGCGGCCCGGCCGGCCACCGTCCGGACGGCGACGCGCCGGACGACGGCCCTCCGTCGCAGGACTGAGCCCGGCAGGGAGCCGGGCGGGTGCGAACCCGCCCGGCTCCTCCGCTGTGTGACGGCCATTCAGGAACAGCTGAAGCGCGCCGCGCCCCAGTCGCCGTGGTCGCCGGTCTTGGACCCGTTCGTGTCCGTGACCCTCAGGTGGACATGCCGCGCCCCGTCGAGCCCCACATCGACGGGTACGGTCTCCGACGCCCCGGTCACCTTCGGCGAGGTCCACAGCACCTTGCCGTCCGCCTCCACGGAGAAGGCGACCTCGCCGTACCCGTTGATCTCGTCGTCGATTCCGGCGTCCGCCGTGAACCGGGAGCACTGTCCGCCGAGGTAGACCTCGATGTCGGAGTCGGCGTGGGTGCCGATCCCCTTCTCGTACGTCTTCCCGGCCAGCGTCAGCGCGTGTCCGTCGGTGGCGCCCGACTCGCCGTTGCTGCGGTCGCGTTCGGCGGGGCCGTAGCCGTTGGCCGCCTTCAGCCACACCATGTCGCTCGCCCAGGTCTCACCGCTGGGCGGCGCCGGCATGACGGTGACCGCGAGGCGTTCCGCGGCGGTCCGGGACTCACCCGCGGACCGGTAGCGCGCCAGGGCGGTCAGCCGCGCCTCGCCCGCCTGCGCGTCCTTCGCCGGGGTGACCCGTACCTCGACGCGGCGGGTGGTGCCCGCCGGTATCCGCTCGACGGACGCGGCGGGGGCGGCCTGCCAGCCCTCGGGGACGTCGAGGGTGAGCGTCGCGTCCGTGACGTCCGCCCGGCCGGCGGTGATGTCGACGGCGACAGTGCCCGGGGCGCCCGCGCCGGTCTCCTGGCCGCGCGGGGCGGTGACGGTGGCCGTGGCGGCGGCGTTCCGGCCGCCGACGGCGCTGGTGTGCTTGAGCTTCACGGAGAACTTCCGGTCCGTGGGCAGCGGCGCGGTCTTGATCCTCACCACACCGCCCCGGTCGTCCCGGTCGTAGAACCAGCCCTGCTCCGCCTTCGCGTACGCGGCGGCCGAGGTGAGCCGGGGCAGCTCGCCCGTCAGCTGGACCGCGCTCGGCTCGGAACCGGTGTGCACGGTGAACTCGTACGGGCGGCTGCTCTGCTTGCCCCTGAACTCCCCCTTGCTCGCGCCGATGTCCACGGTCACGTCGCCCGAGCCCCGGGCGGGTGCGCGGACGTCGGCGGTCTGGGTGGCGTACGCGCCGTCGCGGTGCTCGCGGGTCACGCCGTCGTCCTCGTACAGCGTGAACGAGGAGCGGCCCTGCGGGTAGACGTCCCAGGCGAGCGGGGAGTCGGCGGTGCGGTCGGTGTACGAGCGGATGCCCGGCCACATCGGCACGCTCGCCCCGGCCTTCACGAACAGCGGCAGAGTGTCCAGCGGGGCGCTGTAGTCGTCGAGGGTGGCGGGGCCCTCGTAGGTGCGCCCGGTCCAGTAGTCGGTCCAGGTGCCCTCCGGCAGGTAGATGCCGTCGCGCTCGGTGCTGTCCTCGTAGACCGGGGCGACGAGGAAGTCCTCGCCCGACATGAACTCGTACTTCGCGGCGTCGGTCGCGGCCTTCGGGTCGTCCGGGAACTCCAGGGCCAGCGGGCGGACCATCCCGACGCCGGTCTTCGTCGCCTCGTGGGCGTAGGAGTACTGGTAGGGCAGCAGCGACTCCTTGAGCTTGAGGTAGTCGCGGTTGACGGAGGTGTACGGCTCGCCGTAGCGGAAGGGCTGCTTGTCGCTGGCCGCCCAGCCGTCCATGGTCATCGTGGTCCCCAGGAACATCTTCCACTGGAGGTCGCGGGTGTACGTCTTGGCGCTGCCGCCGAAGATGCCGTCGACGTCGCCCGTGGTGTAGGCGAGGCCGGACATCGTGGCGCCCGCGTAGGTCGGGATCTGCCAGCGGATGTAGTCCCAGGTGCCGTACTGGTCGCCGGACCACTGGACCCCGCAGCGCTGCGCGCCGGCCCAGCTCTCGGGGGCGTAGGTGAAGCCGCGCGCGTCGCTGTTGGCCTCGATGCCCGCGTAGGCGTCCTTGCAGCCGTCGAGGGCGAACTTGTAGCCCGCGCCGACCCAGGCGACGTCCAGTTTGGCGACGCGCTGTCCGGCCTTCACCTGGTCGCCCAGCTTGTCGATGCCGTCCTCGGTCCAGAGGCCGGCCTGCATGCCCCGGTCCTGGAGGCCCTTGGCGGTCTCGGCGAGGTTCTCGTAGCCGCAGCCGTAGCCGTCGTTGACGAGCATCCAGCCGTTGGGCATGTCGTTGTCGAGGTAGCCGTCGGCGACCTTCAGCGCGTCCAGGGTGTGCCGTTCGCCCCGGTTGGCGTTGTGCAGGTAGCAGTCGGCGTCGCCGATCTCCATGCCGTAGACGGGCGGCAGGAAGGGCTTGCCGGTGAGCTTCGTGTACTGGCCGATGACGTCCTTGGCGCTGTCACCGGCGAAGTAGTACGCGTCGAAACGCCGCTCCTTCTCGCTGGTGGTCACCGGGTCGCCGAAGGCGTAGGTGCCGGGCGCGAAGGTGTTGCGGAAGACGCCGTAACCGGCCGAGGAGAGGTAGAACGGCACCGAGTTGGGGTGGCCGCCGTCGTCCCAGTCGTAGTCGACGCCCACCTCGACGGTCTTGCCCCGGTGCGAGGTGTTGCCCCGCCCGTTCTGCATGCCGGCGCCGTAGAACTGCTCGTCGGCGCCTCGGGCGAGGGTCTGGGTGGTCTGTTCGGCGTCCCAGCTCAGCCCCTTCGTCTCGGACCACACCCGGCTGCCGTCGGCCCGGTACAGGGCGAACCGCAAAGGCGACTTGTAGACACGGAGGGTGACGCTCCGGGTGGACAGCTCGTAGCGGTCGCCGCGCTCCTTCCAGCGGGTGCGGGGCGGGGTGCCCTGCGGGAGCACGATGGCGTCGCCGGCCGGGTCCTCGAAGGTGCCGTCGGGGGCGAGTTCGATACGGAAGGTCTCCTCCGAGACGAAACCGACCCGGACCTTCGCCGCCCCCGCCGTCAGGCGGTACACGGCCCCGTCGGCCGCGAAGCCGGTGAGATCACCGACCGTCGTGGAGGCGGGCTCCGCCGTGTCGGCGGCCCGGGCCGCCCCCGGTCCGGTGAGTACGGCGAGGAGTCCCAGCATCGCTGCAACTACCGCCGATCTGATGCGCGCTGATGATTGCATAGAGCGCTTTTAGCGCAGCACCAAGCATTTGACCATGGACAAAACGGAACCGGCCCCGAACTTCGTGAAGAAGTCCGGGGCCGGTGAAGTCGGCTGCTGCGACGGAGAGTTGCGAAGAAACCTACAGGGCCACACCGAGGAGGGCGTCCACGGTACGGGAGACGAGACCGGGCGCCCCCTCGTCCGTACCGCCCTCGGCGGTCTGCCGCTCGGCCCAGCGGTCGACGGCGGCCAGCGCCGCCGGGGCGTCCAGGTCGTCGGCGAGGGCCGCGCGGACCTCCTCGACCAGGGCGTCGGCGGACAGCCCGTCGGGCCGGGAGACGGCGGCGCGCCAGCGGTCGAGCCGGGCCACGGCGTCGGCGAGCACCTGGTCCGTCCACTCCCAGTCGGAGCGGTAGTGGTGGGCGAGCAGCGCCAGGCGGATGGCGGCCGGGTCCACGCCGTCGCGGCGCAGCGCGGAGACGAAGACGAGGTTGCCCTTGGACTTGGACATCTTCTCGCCGTCCAGGGCGACCATCCCGGCGTGCACGTACGCCTGGGCGAAGGGGTGCTCGCCGGTCAGCACCTGGGCGTGCGAGGCGCCCATCTCGTGGTGCGGGAAGGCGAGGTCGGAGCCGCCGCCCTGGACGTCGAAGCCCATGCCGAGGTGGTCGAGGGCGATGGCCACGCACTCGATGTGCCAGCCGGGCCGGCCGGCGCCGAGCGAGCCGCCGTCCCAGCTCGGCTCGCCCTCGCGGGCGGCCATCCAGAGCATGGGGTCGAGCGGGTTCTTCTTGCCGGGGCGCTCCGGGTCGCCGCCGCGTTCGGCGGAGAGCAGGCGCATCGCCTCGGCGTCGAGGTTCGAGACCCCGCCGAAGTGCGGGTCGGTGTCGACGGAGAAGTAGATGTCGCCGTCGAGCTCGTAGGCGGCGCCCGCGTCGCGGAGCCGTTCCACGAGCGGCACGATGCCGGGTATCGCCTCGACGGCTCCGATGTAGTGGCGCGGCGGGAGCATCCGGAGCGCGGTCATGTCCTCCCGGAACAGGGCCGTCTCGCGCTCCGCGAGCTCGGTCCAGTCCTGTCCGTCGCGTACGGCCCGCTCCAGCAGCGGGTCGTCCACGTCCGTCACGTTCTGGACGTAGTGAACCTGCCGCTTGGTGTCGAGCCACACGCGCTGCACGAGGTCGAACGCGTTGTAGGTCGCCGCATGACCCATGTGGGTCGCGTCGTACGGCGTGATGCCGCAGACGTAGATGCGGGCGACGGGACCGGGGTCAAGGGTGATCCGTCCGCCGGTCGCGGTGTCGTGGATCCGAAGGTCGCGGCCCTTGCCGGGCAGGGCGGGGACCTCAGAAGCGGGCCAGGCATGCATGCCACGAGCGTAACCGGATGCGGCTTCCGGATACGAACCGGAGGGGTGATCCTGACCGAAGAGGCACCCTTGCGCCGCCGCGTCCGGCGTGCATCGGGGCGGGCCGGGTGTCAGACGGGCGGCCAGGGGATGGCGGGCCACTCGCCGCTGGGCTCCCGGTGCAGCCCGGTCGTGCGCAGGCCGGCCACGCGGGCCCGCAGGGCCTCGATCTCGGCCGGCGTGATGAGTTCGGCCAGCCGGGTGACCAGCGGGGCCCCCGGCTCCAGCTCCGCGGCCAGCCGGTCCAGGACCTCGGCGGCTTCCGGGGTCAGGGGTTCGCCCGCCCAGCCCCAGAGCAGGGTGCGCAGCTTGTCGTCGGCGTTGAAGGTCACCCCGTGGTCGATGCCGTAGAGCCGGCCGCCGGGCGCGGGCAGCAGGTGGCCGCCCTTGCGGTCGCCGTTGTTGATGACGGCGTCCAGGACGGCGAGCCGCCGCAGCCGGGGGTCGTCCGCGTGCACGAGCAGCGCGGTCCTCCCCTCCCCCACCTCGGCGAACGCGACGGCCTTCCAGCCCTCGCCGGGCTCCTCGTCCTCGACGAGCGCGAGCAGCCCCGGCTCGTCCTCGCCCGGTTCCTCGGCCTCGATCCACAGCTGGCACATGCCCCGGCCGTACGGCCCGTCCCGCAGCACGGTCGGCGGGACCAGGCCCCAGCCCATGGCCTCGGAGACCTCGTAGGCGGCCACCTCGCGCTGGGCGAGGGTGCCGTCGGGGAAGTCCCAGAGCGGCTGCTCGCCGGCCACGGGCTTGTACACGCAGTACGCCTCCTCGCCCCCGTGGGCGACGGAGCAGTACAGCACCGCGTTGGACGCGCCGCGGACCTGCCCGAGGACGGTGAGGGTGCCCTCGGTCAGCAGGGCGACCTGCTCCGCGTCGGTCAGGCGCCCCGGCGGTATCCGTTCTGGCGCGGGCATACGTGTCCTTCCGGGTCGAGCGGCAGGCTGCACAGCGGGCAGGGCGGGCGGCCGGCGTTCACCACGTCCAGGGCGCGCTTGGCGAAGGCGCGGGCCTGGGCGCCGGTGAGCCGGACGCGGAGCATCGGCGGGCCGTTCTCCTCGTCCTGGAGCAGCCGCTCCTCGGCCTCGGCCAGGTCCTCGACGGATTCGGCGTCCAGCTCGACCAGGGCCTGCGCCTCGACGATCATGCGCTGCTCCTCGCCGTCCCAGGCGAGCGCCATGGTGCCGACGCGGAACTCCTCCTCGACGGGGACGTCGAGCGGCGCGGTGTCCGTGACGTCCATCGGGGCGACGGCGGGCACCGGGGAGTTCCCGCTGGTGCGGCGTACGACCTCGTCGAGCAGTTCGTCCACGCGCTCGGCGAGTGCGGCGACCTGGGTCTTCTCCAGGGCCACGCTGGTGACACGTCCGCCTGAGGATGCCTGGAGGAAGAACGTACGGCGTCCAGGCAGCCCGACCGTGCCGGCCACGAAACGGTCCGGGGGGTCGTAGAGGAACACCTGACGGGACACGTCCTGTCTCCCTTGAGAGTCGACGGGCAGATGAGGGTGGGCCGGAGCCTCGGAAAGCGTTCTACGGCGCGTCCACCCTACTGCGCGCGGCGATCACGGCGCCCCAGCGCCGCCCCCTACCGTCGCGTCCTGCCCGGCGGCGGCGTCCGGAACCGGTTCGCCGGGCGCGAGTCCGGCGAGGTCGCCCGTGTCGCCGAGGCGCAGCAGATAGGGGCGGAGCCTCGTGTAGCGGATCGCGGTGACCGAGCACGGGTCGGCGTGGAGGCGCTGGAACAGGTCCAGGTGCATGCCGAGCGCGTCGGCGACCAGGGACTTGATGATGTCGCCGTGCGAGCACATGACGTAGACGGCGTTCTCGCCGTGCTCCGCCTCGATCCGCGCGTTCCACTCCCGTACGGCGTCGACGGCGCGGGCCTGCATCGCGCGCATCGACTCGCCGCCGGGGAACGCGGCGGCGGAGGGGTGCTGCTGGACCACGGTCATCAGCGGTTCGTCGGTGAGTTCGGCGAGCTTGCGGCCCGACCAGTCGCCGTAGTCGCACTCGCTGATCCGGTCCTCCACGTGCAGCGGCAGGTCCGGGCGGGCGGCCAGCAGGGGTTCCAGGGTCTCCCGGCAGCGTTGCAGGGGGCTGCTGACGGCGGCGGCGAGCGGCAGTGCGGCCAGTCGTCCGGGGAGCGCGGCGGCCTGTGCGGCGCCGCGCTCGTCGAGGGCGACGCCGGGGGTCCGGCCCGCGAGCACCGCCGCCGTGTTGGCGGTCGAGCGTCCGTGGCGTACGAGGATCAGGGTGGGCATGGCGTCCAGCGTACGGGCGCGGCCCGGTCTCCCGGCGGGGCCAATGGTGCATACCGGGCCCGAAGCAGGGAAGAATGCGCGCCGTGATTGTCGACTGCGCCATCTACCGCGACGGACGCCGGACCGAGGGCCCCGCCGACTTCTCCGACGCGCTCGCCCAGGCGCGGGAGTCCGGCGACGCGTTCCTCTGGATCGGCCTGCACGAACCGACGGAGAAGGAGTTCGACCTCGTCAGCAACGAGTTCGGCCTGCATCCGCTGGCCGTGGAGGACGCCCTCTCCGCCCACCAGCGGCCGAAGCTGGAGGTGTACGACGACTCGCTGTTCGCGGTGATCAAGCCGGTCCTGTACGACCACGACAGCGACACGGTCACCACGCACGAGCTGATGGTGTTCATGGGCGACTCGTTCGTCGTGACCGTGCGGCACGGCGAGGGCGCGCCGCTCGCGGCCGTACGCCGTCGCCTGGAGGCCGACCGGGAAGTGCTGAAGCACGGGCCGACGGCGGTCCTGTACGCGGTGAGCGACGCGATCGTGGACCACTACATAGACGTGGCGGGCGAGCTCCAGGTCGACCTGGAGGAGCTGGAGACGCAGGTCTTCGCACCGAGCGGTACGGACGACTCCAAGAACACCGCGGCCCGCATCTACACCTTCAAGCGCCAGGTGCTGGAGTTCCGCCGGGCGACGGTCCCGCTGTCCGCGCCGATGGCCCGGCTGGCGAGCGCCGGGGTGCCGTTCGTCCAGAAGCACGCGCAGCCGTTCTTCCGGGACGTACAGGACCACCTGACCCGGGCGAACGAGCAGGTGGAGGGGCTCGACCGGCTGCTGTCCGACATCCTGTCCGCGCATCTCGCGCAGATGGGGGTGCGGCAGAACGACGACATGCGCAAGATCTCGGCCTGGGCGGCGATGGCCGCGGTGCCGACGATGGTCGCGGGGATCTACGGCATGAACTTCGAGCACATGCCGGAGCTGCGGTGGGTCGGCTCCTACCCGTTGGTGCTGCTGCTGATGGCGGGCGCGGTCGTGGGCCTGTACCGCCAGTTCAAGCGGCGCGGCTGGCTGTAGCGCGCCCCCGGGTCTCAGGCGTACTCGGCCGCGGGCGTCGCGGGTCCGCCGAGGGCGTCGCGCCGGGCGGGCGGTGCCAGGCTGACCATGCGCCGCCAGCCGCCGAGGCGTTCGTACGCGTACATGGCGTGGATGCCCGCGGCGAGCACCCCGGCCTTCGCCCGGGACCAGCCGAGCACCCGGCCCATGTGATCCATGACGGCGAGGCTGACGTCGCGGTAGATCCGGATCTCGGCGAGCGCGCACTCGCGCAGGATGCGCTGGATCGTGCGGCCGTGCCCGGTCCGCGCGAAGCGCAGCAGCTCCTCGTGGCAGTACGCGAGGTGGTTGTCCTCGTCGGCGGAGATCATCCGGACCGCCCGGCCGAGCTCGGGGTGGTCCGCGAAATGCCTGTTCAGCAGCCGCATCTGCTCGGACGCGCGCTGCTCGGTGACCCGGCTGTGGGCCAGATACGTGATGATGTCGCGCTCGGTCAGGGGCTCGTCGCGGCGCAGCTGCTCGTGCGCGAGTCCGATGCCGTGGCGCTCCAGGAGCATCGTGTAGTCGGTGTCCGGGGGGACGGGCGCGGGATGCAGGCCGCGCTTCTTGAGCAGGGCGTTGAAGATCCTGCCGTGCTTGTCCTCGTCGGCGCCGTGCCGGGCGATCTTGGGGGCCAGCGGGCGCTGGCTCGCGGGGACGAGGGCCGCGATGCGGCCGTTCTCCCAGCCGCCCTGCGACTCCCCGCTGGCCGCGATGGAGCAGAACAGCCGGAACGAGTCGTCGTTGTCGAGGATCTCCTGGAACAGGTTCTTTGCCGAGAGCATCACTGCCACCTCCGTGCGGCGTCGCCGAGCGCCAGTCAACGGCGCCGGGCGGGGGCGGGCAACAGGAGCGGGCGGCGGCTGGGCCGGACGGGTGACGCCGGGGCGGGCGAACCGTTTCCGCATGGACCCGTAACCCCGCCGCACCGGGCGCGTTGTTCCCCGTGACGGCCGTGGCGGGGAGGACCCCCCGAGCCCCCACCACGGCCGCAGAGCTTCTGCGGGACAGCCCTTAGGCGAGCCCGGCCCGTTCCAGGGCGTCCGTGCCGGCCCGGAGGGCGGTGATCCGCTCGTCGAGCGTGAAGCCGGCCGGCGCGAGGGTCAGCGTCGTGACCCCCACCTCCGCGTACGCCTGCATGCGCTCGGCGATGCGGTCCACGGAGCCGAGCAGCGTGGTCTGGTCGATCAGCTGGTGCGGTACGGCGGCCGCCGCGCCGCTCTTGTCGCCGGAGAGGTACTTCTCCTGGATCTCGGCGGCCTCCTTCTCGTACCCCATGCGCTGGGCGAGCCGGTTGTAGAAGTTCTGCTTCGCGCTGCCCATGCCGCCGACGTACAGCGCGGTGTACGGGCGGAACATGTCCGCGAGGCCGGGGATGTCGTCGCCGACGGCGAGCGGCACGGTCGGGCAGACGTCGAAGCCCTCCATCGTCTTCCCGGCCTTCTCCCGGCCGGCCCGCAGATGGCTGACCGCGGTCTCCTCCAGGTGCTCGGCCGACGGGAAGATCAGCAGGGCGCCGTCGGCGATCTCGCCGGTCTGCTCCAGGTTCTTCGGGCCGATCGCGGCGATGTAGAGCGGAATGTGCTCGCGCTGCGGGTGCACGGTCAGCTTGAGCGGCTTGCCGGGGCCGTCCGGCAGCGGGAGCGTCCAGTGCTCCCCCTCGTACGAAAGCCGCTCGCGGGTCATCGCCTTGCGGACGATGTCGACGTACTCACGGGTGCGGGCCAGCGGCTTGTCGAACTTGACGCCGTACCAGCCCTCGGAGACCTGCGGGCCCGACACGCCGAGGCCGAGACGGAACCGGCCGCCGGACAGCGAGTCGAGGGTCGCCGCCGTCATGGCCGCCATCGCGGGCTGGCGCGCGGGGATCTGGAGGATGGCCGAGCCGACGTCGATGGACTCCGTCTGGGCGGCCACCCAGGCCAGCACGGTCGGCGCGTCGGAGCCGTACGCCTCGGCCGCCCAGCAGACGTCGTAGCCGAGCCGGTCGGCCTCCTGCGCGACGGCGAGGTTGTCGCCGTCCATCCCCGCGCCCCAGTAGCCGAGATTGATGCCGAGCCGCATAGCCGAACCCCTTACCGATCAGTAACGTCCCTGAGTTCCGGACTCTAGCGCGCGGGAGGCCGGTCCGGCAGGGGGCGGCCCCACGCGCCGGTCGTCCACAGCCCTGCGTCGCGTGCGCCCGTGACCAGTAATCTCAGCGCCCATGGAGCAGAGGCATCTGGGCCGCACCGGCCTTCGTGTGTCCAGGATCGGGCTCGGCACCCTCACCTGGGGCCGGGACACCGACGAGCACGACGCTGCCGAGCAGCTGAAGGTGTTCTGGGAGGCGGGCGGCACGCTGGTCGACACGGCCGACGTGTACGGCGGCGGCGAGGCCGAGTACCTGCTCGGGCGGCTCGTGGACGGCCTGGTGCCCAGGCGCGACCTGGTCATCGCGACCAAGGCGGGCAGCGTCGCCGACCCGTACCGCAGGGTCGACGCCTCGCGCGGGCACCTGCTGGCGGCCCTCGACGCCTCGCTGAGCCGGCTCGGCACGGACTACGTGGACCTGTGGCAGCTCCACGCGTTCGACCCGGAGACCCCGCTGGAGGAGACGCTCCAGGCACTGGACCTCGCGGTGACCTCCGGGCGCGCCCGGTACGCCGGGGTGTCCGGCTTCTGCGGCTGGCAGCTCGCGAAGGCCGCGACCTGGCAGCTCGCCGCGCCCGGGGCACGGACCCGGCTCGCCGCGACGCAGATGGAGTACTCGCTGCTCCAGCGCGGCGTGGAGCGCGAGGTGCTGCCCGCCGCGCTCGACCTCGGCGTCGGCCTGCTGCCCTCGTCGCCCCTGGGCCGGGGCGTGCTGACCGGCAAGTACCGCACGGGGACACCGGCCGGCTCGCGCGGCGCGTCCGAGCTGCTGGCCCCCTTCGTGGAGCCGTACCTGGACGATGCGGCGAGCCGCGTCGTGGACGCGGTGTCGACCGCCGCCGACGGGCTGGCCACCACGCCCGTACAGGTCGCGCTGGCCTGGGTCCGGGACCGGCCCGGGGTGGCGGCCCCGATCGTCGGCGCGCGCAACGCGCAGCAGCTGACGGAGGCGTTGTCAGTGGAGGCGCTTAGTCTTCCTGACGAGATCTGCCAGGCGCTGGACGATGTGTCGGCGCCCGTGCACCGCTATCCCGACCAGGACTGGAGCACGCTGTGACCGCGCTACCCCGGGGGGAGTCCCCCGGCGCCGACACCGCCGCCGACCCGGCCGCCGCCGACGCGACGGACCCGGGCGGCACCCCCGCCGCCGAGGACGCCCCGGCGGGCACCGGCGACGAGGTCGGCGCCGAAGGTGCCCCCGCGGTGTCCGAGGCCGAGGCCGAGATCGCCGCTCAGCGGGAGCTGCGGGAGCGGATCGAGAAGCGGAAGGCCGAGAAGGACGGGCCCATCGAGGCCGGGGGGAAGCTGAGCGGGACCGCGGCCGATCTGCTGGCGGCCGTCCGCGCCGTGGAGAGCGGGCAGAA
>NZ_JAAGNI010000156.1 GCF_010550605.1 Streptomyces sp. SID9727 | reverse complement strand
TGGAACCGGCAGGCGGGCCCGCGCGCGGCCGCCGCGCTGACCACCGCGTACGCGGCCGCGTTCGCGGGCTCGCACCCGTTGGCCAAGAAGGTCGGCGCCTGGCCCGCCGTCTTCACCGTGGCGGGCACGGTCGCCGCCGCGTCCTGGGCGGTCACCCGCCGGGCGTCCTGACCGAAGCGGTCCCGGGGCCCCGGCCCCGGGACACCCTCACCCCCACAGCGCCCACGACACCGTGTAGATCGCCAGCCCCGCCAGCGCCCCCACCACCGTGCCGTTGATGCGGATGAACTGCAGGTCGCGGCCGATGTGGGCCTCGATCTTGCGGGACGTCTGGTCCGCGTCCCAGCCGGCCACCGTGTCGCTGATCAGCGACGTGATCTCCGCCCGGTACGTCGTCACGACGTACGCCGCCGCGTCCTCCAGCCACCCCTCCAGCTTCCCCTGGAGCCGCTCGTCCGCGGCCAGCCGGGCGCCCAGCGCCATCAGCGAGGCCCGGGCGCGCAGCCGCAGCTCGCTCTGCTCGTCCTCCGCCGCCGCGATCACCATCGCGCGCACCGACGCCCAGGCCGAGGCGATGACGTCCTGCACCTCGCCGCGCCCCAGGACCTCCGACTTCAGGCGCTCCACCCGGTCCCGGGTCTCCGAGTCGGTCTGGAGATCGGCCGCGAAGTCCGCGAGGAACGTGTCGATGGAGCCGCGCGCCGGGTGCCCCGGCATGTCCCGCATCTCCGTGACGAAGCGCAGGAGCTCCTTGTAGACCCGCTCCCCCACCCGCTTGTCCACGAACCGGGGCGTCCAGCCGGGCGCCCCGCCCTGCACCGCGTCCATCACCGAGTCGCCGTGCAGCACGAGCCAGTCGTGCGCGCGGGTGCAGACCAGGTCGACCAGCTTGCGGTGGCCGCCGTCCGCGACGACCTTCTCCAGCATCCGGCCGAGGCCGGGGCCGACTTCCGCCGCGTTCGCCCGCCGGGTGATCGCCTCCCCGACGACGGCCTGGACGTCCGCGTCCCGCAGGACCGTGAGCGCCCCGCGCAGCGCGGTCGACAGCTCGGCCGTGACCCGGTCCGCGTGGGCCGGCTCCGCGAGCCACGCCCCGACCCTGCGGCCGATGCCCAGCGAGTGAATCCGGTCACGTACGACGTCCCCGGAGAGAAAGTTCTCGCCCACGAAGGAACCGAGGGAGGCCCCGAGCTGGTCCTTCTTGGTGGGAATGATGGCGGTGTGCGGAATCGGCAGACCGAGCGGACGCTTGAAGAGGGCCGTGACGGCGAACCAGTCCGCCAGCGCACCCACCATGCCCGCCTCGGCGGCCGCCGCGACGAAGCCCGGCCAGCCGCTCACCCCCTCGTTCTTCGCCCAGGTGGCGAGGACGTACACCAGCGCGACCAGCAGAAGGAGGCCGGTGGCCGTGGTCTTCATCCGGCGTACGCCACGACGCTTCTCCTCGTCCGCCGCGGTGTACGCGAACGAGGCGAGCCCCCCGGGCCGCGCCCTGCCACCGGGCCCCGGGGGCAGCTCTTCCCGCCCGGCCCGCCCGGTTCCGTCGATCCGTTCCATCCGCTCCACCCGTCCGCGTACGCACAGCCCCAAGCGTCCGCTACGCATTGTGCCTACCTGACCTACTCCCGGACCGCACGTCGAGTTCCCCGCGCCCTGCCGCATCATGGGAACCGGTCCACTCCCCCGCTTTCCTCATTTCCGCAAGGAGACACACCGCCCATGCCCAGGCGCCAGGGTTACGCCCTGCTCATAGCCCTCGTGGCGGGTACCGCCGCGCTCGCCGCCGCCGTGGCGTTCGCCGGTTCCCTGCTGTTCACCGGGGACAGGGCGACGGCCGCCGCCACCACGGCCCCGCGGGGCGTGGCCCACAACCCGGCCGCCCCGGCGCACTCCTCCGGGCACTGGCTCGCCACCTGGGCGGCGGCTCCCGTGAGGGGCGTGGCCGACCCGGCGCAGGCGGAGGACCAGCGCCGGCGCGTCATCCGCAACGTGGTGCACACCAGCATCGGCGGCACCGAGGCCCGCGTCACGCTGTCCAACCTGTTCGGTACGCAGCCCCTGCTCATCGACCGCGTCACGGTGAACACCCGCCCCGTGACGTTCCGGGGGGCCTCCTCCGTCACGGTCGCCGCCGGCCGGCAGACCGTCAGCGACGCCGTCGCCGTCCCGGTCGCCGCCGACGCCGACCTCGTGGTCACCCTGCGCACCCCGACCGCCCACGGGCCGGTCACCACACACCCCAACAGCCACCAGACCTCGTACACCGAGGACGAACGGGGCACCTGGGCCACCACGCAGTGGCGCTACCTCACCACCGTCGACGTGCGGGGCGGCGACACGAGGGCGACCGGGACGCTCGTCGCGTTCGGCGACTCGCTCACCGCCGGTACCGGCACCACCACCGACGCCAACACCCGCTGGCCGGACGTCCTCGCCGACCGGCTGCACGGCGCGTACGCGGTGGCCAACCAGGGCATCGGCGGCAACCGCCTCCTGCGCGAGGGCACCGGCCCGCGCGCCCTCGACCGCTTCGAGCGCGACGCCCTCGGTGTCTCCGGCGCGAAGACCGTCGTCATCGCGCTCGGCATCAACGACATCCAGGCGCTCCCGAGGGAGACCGACCCCGAGCGGATCACCGACGCCCTGCGTGACCTCACCCGGCGGGCCCACGCGCGCGGGCTGAAGGTCATCGGCGCGACCCTCATGCCGTACCGGGGCTCGGCGGCCTGGACGGCCGGCGGGGAGCAGGTGCGGCAGCACGTCAACGCGGAGATCCGGGCGGGCGGGATCTTCGACGAGGTCCTCGACTTCGACCGGTCCCTGCGCGACCCGGCCCACCCCCGGCAGCTCCGCGCCCCGTACGACTCCGGCGACCACCTGCACCTCAACGACGCCGGATACGCCCGCCTGGCGGGGCTGCTGGACGTGGACACCCTGACCGGGGCCAGGACGGCGGTCGACGCGCTCTGAGCCGGAGGCGGCCAGGACGGCGGTCGACGCGCTCTGAGCCGGAGGCGGCGGCCTACCGGTCGCCCTTCTCCAGCCGCCCGCGCTCGCGCTCGGCCTCCCGCAGCCGCTGCTTCTCCGCCTTGCCGCGCTTGTGCTCCACCCCGACGCCGCCCATGAGCGCGAAGCCGGTGATCCGGACCCGGGGCGCGTCGGGCGCGGGGGCCGACTCGTCCTTGGCGTGCTCCCCGAAGCCGCCCATGATGCCGATGCCCCGGACGTCCACGTTGAGGTCCGGCGGAACCGTCACATGGAGGCCGCCCATGATCGTGAAACAGCGGATCACGGTCTCGCGGGACTCGAAGTTCGCCTCGCGCAGGTCGATGTCGCCGCCGCCCCACATCGAGAACGCGGTGAAGACCTTGCCGACCGTCCAGTTGCCCCGGCGGCGGAAACCGCCCCAGAACGCGAAGCCGCCGGTCGACGTCGCCGGTCGCCCGATCCGCTCCGACCAGCGGGCCGCCGAACCCGACCGGGGCCGCACGGCGGCGGGCGCCGACGAGCCGGAGCCGACGGACGGCAGATCGCGGACGAGCGGTTCCAGCTCGCCGTGCGTCCGCGCCTTGTAGGCCGTGTCGAGGCGCTGCTCGAACTCCTCCATCTCCAGACGCCCTTCGGCGACCGCCTCACGCAGGATCTCGGCAACACGTTCACGCTCGGCGTCGGAGGCGCGCATATCGGGGAGTTCGCTCGTCATGGCGCTCAGCCTATTGAACGGGCGCGCTCACGTCACCGGCTCCCCGGACCGTCTCGGACGCGTACATCTTCGCGATCACCGCCTCGATGTCCGGCTCCCGCACCGAAAGGTCCGCCAACGGGTACTCCGCGGCGATCCGCGCCACCAGCGGAGCCGCCGACGCCGACGCCGGAAAGGCCAGCCACTGGCGCGGCCCCTCCACCTTCACCGTCCGCACCGAAGGCTCCGACTCCAACCGGATCGGCGGGAGTTCGCGCTCCAGGTCGACCACGAGCGTCCGCTCGCTCTCCCCCACCTCGTGCAGCCCGGCCAGCGCGCCGTCGTACATCAGCCGGCCGTGATCGATCACCATCACCCGGTCGCACAGCTGCTCGATGTCCGTGAGGTCATGGGTCGTCAGCAGCACCGTCGTCCCGCGCTCCGCGTTCAGGTCACGCAGGAACTGCCGCACCTTGGCCTTGGACACCACGTCGAGGCCGATCGTCGGCTCGTCCAGGTACAGCACCTCCGGATCGTGCAGCAGCGCCGCCGCGATGTCGCCGCGCATCCGCTGCCCCAACGACAGCTGACGCACCGGCACGTCCAGCAGCTCCCCCAGGTCCAGGAGTTCGACACACCGGTCCAGATTGGCCCGGAAGCGCGCGTCCGGCACCCAGTACATCCGGTGCACCAGCCGGTACGAGTCGCGCAGCGGCAGGTCCCACCACAGCGTCGTGCGCTGGCCGAAGACCACACCGATCCGGTGCGCCAGCCGCGTACGCTCCCGCGAAGGGTCGATGCCCGCGACGCGCAGGGAACCGCCGCTCGGCGTGAGGATGCCCGTCAGCATCTTGATCGTGGTCGACTTCCCGGCCCCGTTCGGCCCGATGTAGCCGACCATCTCGCCGCGCTCCACCCGGAAGCTGATCCCGTCGACCGCCCGCACCTGGCGCCGCTCGCCGCGCAGGAAACCCGTCCTGCGGCGGACGTCGAAGACCTTCTCCAGCCGGTCCAGCTCGATGAAGGCCGCCCCGCCGCCCGTGTCCGTACTCATGCCGCTCCCTCTCCCGTCCCTCAACTTCCCGTACTCCGGTACGCCCGCAGCCCCGCCCGCCACGCCAGACCCGCCCCGGTCGCGCAGACCGCGGCCACCACCGGCGGCAGGAACGCCACCCACGACGGCAGCCCCAACGGCAGCTCCCGGCCCAGCACGTACAGCGCCGGCAGCCAGTTCACGAAGGCCAGCGGCACCACGAACGTCACCCCGCGCACCAGGTCCTTCGCGAAGATCGTCGGCGGGTACTGGAGCAGGGTGTTCCCGCCGTACGTGAACGAGTTCTGCACCTGCGAGGCGTCCTGGGCGATGAACTGGAACGCCCCGCCGGCCACGAACACCGCCCCGAAGATCACCGACCCGCTCAGCAGCATCAGCGGCAGCACGACCGCCTTCGCCGGGGTCCAGTCGATGTCCGCCGCCACCAGCCCGTAGCCGAGCACCAGCAGCCCCTGGGTGATCCGCCCCAGCCTGCGCAGCGCGAAGCGGTCGGCCGCCACCTGCGCGAGGACCGGGACGGGCCGCACCAGCAACGTGTCCAGCGTGCCGTCACGCACCCGGCGGCCCAGCCGGTCCATCGACCCCATCAGCAGATCCGCCAGGCCGAACGCCGTCCCCGACGCCCCGTACAACAGTGCGATCTCCGGCAGCGTGTAGCCGCCCAGCGCGTCGACGTGCGCGAACATCAGCATGATCGTCACGAAGTCGAACGCCGTCGCCGTGAAGTTGCCGACCGCCGTCATCAGGAACGACGCCCGGTACGCCATCGTGGAGCGCAGCCACATCGACACGATCAGCCCGTACGCCCGCACCCCCTCGACCAGCCGCGGCCGCGGGGCGAACACCTCCCCCGGCGCCTCCGGCACGACCGCCTCCGCCACCTCAGCCACCCTGGACCACCACCCTCCGCGTCGCCACCGACTGCACCATCCGCCCCAACAGCAGCAACACCACGGCCCAGGCCGCCTGGAACACGTACACCCGCACCAGACCCCAGCCCGTGTGCTTGCCCAGGAACACGTCCGCCGGCACCTGGAGCAGCGCCGACCACGGCAGCAGCCGCGCCACCTCGCCCAGCAGCCCCGGGAACAGGCTCAGCGGCAGCAGCATCCCCGAGAAGAACAGCCCCGCCAGGAAGGCGATCTGCGCCGCACCCGCCCCGTCCATCAGCCAGAAGGCGGACAGCGCCACCAGGTAGCGGATCGCGAAGCTCACCACCACCCCCAGCGCCACCGAGACGAGGAACGCCAGCCACGGCCCCGCCGACCCCGGCAGCGCCAGGTCGAACGCCAGCCCGCCGAGCACCATCGGCACGATGCCGCGCCCCAGCAGATGGAAGGCCGCCCGCCCCAAGTCCTGCGCCAGCCACCACAACTGGAGGTCGACCGGACGGTACAGGTCCACCGCGATGTCGCCCGTGCGGATGCGCTCGATCAGCTCGTCCTCGAAACCGCCGCCCATCATCACGCAGGTCATCAGCAGCGCCTGGCCCAGCCACACGAACGTGAGCGCCTGGGGCATGTCGTAACCGCCGAGCCGGGGCCGCTCGTCCCACAACGCCATGTACGTGTAGGCGAGGATGAAGCCGAAGACGGTGTTGGTGAACACCCCCGCCGCCGTCTCGATCCGATAGGTGGCGTAACGGCGGAAACCGCCCGCCGCCACCACCGCGTAGACCCGCACAGCAACCGCCTCCCCGTCAACGGGTGCCGCACCGCGCGTGGACACCAAAGCGCAGAACCCTAGTCCAGCCCAGCCAGCCGCCGCGAGCGCTTTTCGGCCGTCGATCCAAGGGATATGCGCCAGAAAAGGGCACTATGGGGGAACTGACCGCGGCCGAGGAGTCTGCACCGACATGAGCGACGAGCCACAGCAGCAGAACGGAGACACCGACCCCCCGGGCTGGGCCCCCAGGGACCTGCCTGCCGACGCCGCCGCCCCCGCCGGCGAAGACCCGCCGGCGGGCGAGCCCACCGCCCCGAAGAAGCCCGGCAAGGCCAAGCGCCCCAAGCGCACCGGCTGGCGGCGGCTCATCCCCACCTGGCGCATGGTCCTCGGCGGCGTACTCCTCATCGCCCTGATCCTCATCGGCGGCTTCATCGCCGGCTACCAACTGGTCGACATCCCCGCCGCCAACGCCAAAGCCACCGCCCAGTCCAACGTCTACCTGTACGCCGACGGCACCGTCATCGCCCGCGACGGCGACATCAACCGCGAGAACATCCGGCTCGCCCAGGTCCCGCGCACCGTCCGGCACGCCGTCCTCGCCGCCGAGGACCGCGACTTCTACTCCGAACGCGCCGTCGACGTCAAAGCGATGTTCCGGGCCGGCTGGAACACCCTCACCGGCAAGGGCAAACAGGGCGGTTCGACCATCACCCAGCAGTACGTCAAGAACTACTACCTGGGCCAGGAACAGACCGTCGTCCGCAAGATCAAGGAATTCTTCATCTCCATCAAGCTCAACCGCGAACAGTCCAAGGACCAGATCCTGGAGGGCTACCTCAACACCAGCTACTTCGGCCGCAACGCCTACGGCATCCAGGCCGCCGCCCAGGCCTACTACGGCAAGGACGTCGGCGACGTCACCACCGCCCAGGGCGCCTACCTCGCCTCCCTCCTCAACGCACCCAGCGCCTACGACGTCGTCGCCTACCCCGAGAACAAGGCCGCCGCCGTCGCCCGCTGGAACTACGTACTGGACGGCATGGTCAAGGAGAAGTGGCTCGACCCCGCCGAGCGCGCCGCGATGACCTTCCCCGTCCCCGGCCCCGTCAAGCCCGCCAACAGCCTCTCCGGACAGCGCGGCTACATCGTCAAAGCCGTCGAGGACTACCTCGTCGGCAACGACATCCTGGACGAGAAGACCCTCGCCACCCGCGGCTACCGCATCACCACCACGCTCCAGCGCGAGAAGCAGAACGCCCTCGTCGAAGCCGTCGAGGACAAGGTCATGTCCAAGACCGACGACGACCGCGAGGCCGACCGCGACGTCCGCGTCGGCGGCGCCTCCATCGACCCGGCCAACGGCCACGTCGTCGCCATGTACGGCGGCATCGACTACACCCGCCAGTACGTCAACAACGCGACCCGCCGCGACTACCAGGTCGGCTCCACCTTCAAACCCTTCGTCTTCACCTCCGCCGTCGCCAACGACTCCACCACCCAGGACGGCCGCCGCATCACCCCGGGCACCATCTACGACGGCACCAACAAACGCATGGTCGAAGGCCCCGACGGACCCACCGGCTACGACCCCGCCAACGAGGACGACCGCAGCTACGGCCCCATCACCGTGTCCACCGCCACCGACAAGTCCGTCAACGCCGTCTACGCCCAGATGGCCGAGGACGTCGGCCCCGAGAAGGTCCGGCAGACCGCCGTCGACCTCGGCATCCCCAAGGACACCTCCGACCTCACCCCCACCCCCTCCATCGCCCTCGGCGTCGCCACCGCCAGCGTCCTCGACATGACCGAGGCGTACGCCACCCTCGCCGCCCACGGCAAGCACGGCGCCCACGTCCTGGTCAGCAAGGTCGCCAAGGACGGCGAGGACGTCACCCTGCCCGGCCGCACGGTGAAACAGGCCGTCAGCCGCGAGGCCGCCGACACCACCACGTCGATCCTCCGGAGCGTCGTCGAGGGCGGCACCGGTACCGCCGCCCGGGGCGCGGGCCGCCCCGCCGCCGGAAAGACCGGAACCGCCGAGGAGGACCGGGCCGCCTGGTTCGCCGGCTACACCCCCGACCTCGCCACCGTCATCGCCGTCATGGGCCAGGACCCCGACACCGGCGCCCAGAAGTCCCTCTACGGCGCACTCGGACTCCCCCGCATCAACGGCGGCGGCGCCCCCGCCGAAACCTGGGCCCAGTACACCGGGGCCGCCCTCAAGGGCACCCCCGCCCAGAACTTCGACCTCGACGTGGAAGAGGACACCGACGACACCGCGCTGCCCACCGCCGACTCCACCGCCCCCGGCGACACCGGCCGCCGCACCCCCTCGGCCACCCCCCGCCACAACCGGACCACCACCCCGTCCCGGACCCCCGCCGCCCCGCGCACCACCCCCGGCACCACGGACAACCCGGCCGGCGGCACCGGCGACGGCGGCACGGACACGGGAGGCGGGGACGGCGGCGACACCGGAGGAGACGGCGGCGACATCGGCGGCTTCCTCGACGGCCCCAAGGGCACGCGGGCCCCCAGCGCCCGCCCCTGAACCGGGCCCGGCACGGACCTCAGTGCCCCGAGGTGGCCTTCAGCCCGACCACCGCCACCAGCAGCAGGCACACGAAGAAGATCCGCGCCGCCGTCACCGGCTCGTGCAGCACCACCATGCCCAGGACCGCGGCACCCGCCGCGCCGATCCCGACCCACACTCCGTACGCCGTACCGATCGGCAGCGTCCGGGCCGCGTGCGACAGCAGCATCATGCTCGCCACGATCCCCAGACCCGTGAACACGCTCGGCCACAGCCGGGTGAACCCCTCGGTGTACTTCATCCCGATCGACCAGGCCACTTCCAGCAGACCCGCGACCACCAGCAGAACCCACGCCACGACAGCACCTCCGACGAGACAGAACACGCGAACAACACGGGTGCGTCGTCTTTGCGAAACCCGGTACGGCGCGTCTCGTCGGGTCCCCCCACCGTAGCAAAGGAAAGGCAAAGGGCCCGGTGACAACCGTCACCAGGCCCTTCGCCCACGGATCCACACGTACGGATCCACAGATCCACAGGTACGGGCCTACAGATACAGCCCGGTCGAGTCCTCCGAACCCTCGAACCGGTCCGCGGCCACCGCGTGCAGGTCGCGCTCGCGCATCAGCACGTACGCCACACCCCGCACCTCGACCTCCGCCCGGTCCTCGGGGTCGAACAGCACCCGGTCACCCGGCTCGACCGTCCGCACGTTCTGCCCCACCGCCACCACCACGGCCCACGCCAGCCGACGGCCGACCGCGGCCGTCGCGGGAATCAGAATGCCGCCGCCGGAACGCCGCTCGCCCTCGGGCGACTCGGACCGGACCAGCACTCGGTCGTGCAGCATCCGGATGGGCAGCTTGTCGTCGCTGTTCTCGCTCACGCCCCGCAACCTACCGGTCGGCGGGCCGCGCACGCGCGACGGGTCAGCGCTTGCCGCGCCGCGAGGACACGACCACCAGACCGACCACGCCCACCGCGAGCAGCGCCGCCGGGATCACGCGCTCCAGCCGGGGGGCGCCCGTCTCCGACACGAACTGGGCCCTCACGTCCGACACCGCCCGGTTCACCGCCACGTACGCCCGGCCGGCCGTCCGGTCCACGGTCCCGGCGACCTTCGCCTTCGCGTCGCCCATGATCGTCTTCGGGTGCACCCGCACCCCGATCTCATCGAGTACCACCGCAAGCCGCTCGCGCCTGCTGATGATGTCCGCCTCGATCTGCGCAGGGGTCCTGGCATCCGACACCGCGCCGCCTCCGTGGTCCTCGTCCGGTAAACCTTCATCGACAGTCTGTCAGTTCCGCCGCATCCGCACCCGGCGGCACCCCCATTACGCTCGGTCCCTTAGACCCCACGCACCAACGAGGAGAACCATGAGCGAGCGCCTCACTCCCGGCGACACCGCCCCCGCCTTCACCCTCCCCGACGCCGACGGCAACGACGTCTCGCTCGCGGACCACAAGGGCCGCAAGGTCATCGTCTACTTCTACCCCGCGGCGCTCACCCCCGGCTGCACCAAGCAGGCCTGCGACTTCACGGACAACCTCGGTCTGCTCGCCGAGGCCGGCTACGACGTCATCGGGGTCTCCCCGGACAAGCCGGAGAAGCTCGCGAAGTTCCGCGAGAAGGAGAACCTCAAGGTCACACTGGTGGGCGATCCGGCCAAGGAGACCCTTGAGGCGTACGGCGCGTACGGCGAGAAGAAGCTCTACGGCAAAACGGTGACGGGCGTCATCCGGTCCACGGTCGTGGTGGACGAGGAGGGCAAGGTCGCCCACGCCTTCTACAACGTGAAGGCCACCGGCCACGTCGCCAAGATCATCAAGGACCTCAAGGTCTGAGGGTCCGCGGGGGCGGTCCACGGGCCGCACGGAACGGTCCGAAACGGGCCATTCACTGAGCCGAATGGCCGAAATCATGTGATGGACATCCCAATCCTTCGCAGAACCGGTTTGCGGCCGCCATGTCCGCGCAGAAGCCTTTCCTGTAACAGTTGCCGAGGAAAGGAACCGGCCATGGCGGCCTCCGACCCCCACCAGGTGGCCGACCCGGAAGCGGTCAAACGCCACCCCGCGCTGTTCCGTGCCATCCGGAAGCGCCAGAACCCCAAACTGCGGCGCACCGACATCACCGTCACGGACGACCAGGCGGTCAAGCGCGCGGTCAAGGCGGCCTCCCTCGGCAACGCCATGGAGTGGTTCGACTTCGGCATCTACTCCTACCTCGCCGCGACCCTGGGCCACGTCTTCTTCCCGTCCGGGAACGACACCACCCAGCTCCTCTCCTCCTTCGCCACCTTCGCGGTCGCCTTCCTCGTACGCCCCCTGGGCGGCATGTTCTTCGGACCGATGGGCGACAAGATCGGCCGCAAGAAGGTCCTCGCCCTCACGATGATCCTGATGGCGACCGGCACCTTCGCGATCGGCCTGATCCCCTCCCACGCCACGATCGGCGTCTGGGCCGCGGTCCTGCTGATCTTCTTCCGCATGCTCCAGGGCTTCTCGACGGGCGGCGAGTACGGCGGCGCCTCGACCTTCATCGCGGAGTACGCCCCCGACAAGCGACGCGGCTTCTTCGGCAGCTTCCTGGAGTTCGGCACGCTCGCCGGCTACGTGGGCGCCGCGGGGCTCGTGACCCTGCTGTACGCGCTCCTCGACGACGCCCAGATGGAGTCCTGGGGCTGGCGGATCCCGTTCCTCGTCGCCGGCCCGCTCGGCCTCGTCGGCCTCTACCTGCGACTGCGCCTGGACGAGACACCGGCCTTCCAGAAGCTGGAGGGCGGCACGGCGCACGCCACGGAGGCGGCGGACAACGTCGAGACCACGGCCAAGGGCGACCTCGCGAAGATCTTCCGCGACTACTGGCCGACGCTGATCCTCTGCATCTGCCTGGTCGGCGCGTACAACATCACCGACTACATGCTGCTGTCGTACATGCCGACGTACCTCTCCGACGAACTCGGCTACAGCGAGACACACGGCCTGCTCATCCTGCTCGGCGTGATGGTCGTCCTGATGCTGATCATCAGCCAGGTCGGCAAGCTCTCCGACCGCTTCGGCCGCAAGCCGCTCCTGATGACGGGCATGCTCGGCTTCCTGATCCTGTCGCTGCCCGCCTTCCTCCTCATCCGCCAGGGCAGCATCCCCGCGATCATCATCGGCATGGCGATGCTGGGCCTTTCCCTGGTCTGCATGCTCGGCACGATGTCGGCGGCGCTCCCGGCCCTGTTCCCGACGAACGTCCGCTACGGCTCGCTCTCGGTGGGCTACAACCTCTCGGCGTCGATCTTCGGCGGTACGACCCCGCTGGTGATCACGGCCCTGATCAGCGTCTCCGGCTCCAACCTGATGCCGGCGTACTACTCGATGGCGGCGGCCCTGGTCGGCGTGATCGCGGTGGCCTGCATGAAGGAGACCGCGAACAAGCCGCTGGACGGCTCCCCGCCGTCGGTGGAGACGAGCGAGGAGGCTGCGGAACTGGTCGCGGCCCAGACCCCGGACCCGAAGTTCTGACCCAGCGCCCCGCGGAACGGCCCGTACGGCTTCCCCTCGAAGCGGTACGGGCCGTTCCGCATCTTGTCGAATATCGGACGTGACGCTCCGATAGTCGGTTCGTTACTCCGTACGAGGTCGCGAACGGGCGGCCGGCACGCTGTCTCACATTGGCCGACGCATCACAGCGGCGGGCATCGACACCAGCCACTTCCGGCGTCGCCCTTGGGCAGCGCCCCAAGCGCGCAAGCCCAAAGCGATCGCGCCGACGACCTTGGTCATCAGACCGCCGGGATCGGTACGCGTGAACCGGGAAAGGCTTCACCGCGCGCTGCAGGAGATCGGCGTCGACTACCGGTGCGCGTCCTGCGGCAACAGGGGCAAGTGGCAGGGGCAGTCCTTCACGCTTCAGATCGACCACATCAACGGTGACTGGCTCGACAACCGAGCCGGGAACCTGCGCTACCTGTGCCCCAACTGCCATGCACTCACCGAGACATGCTCTCGCAACCGACGTCCCAAGAAGACGAGCACACCGCAAACCTTCGGGTCGACGGTGCGTCCCCTTGTAGACTGCCGGGGAGGCGCGAGTGCTGGAATTGGTTAGACAGGCTGGTTTTAGGTACCAGTGCCCTAGCGGCGTGAGGGTTCGAGTCCCTCCTCGCGTACCCCATCAGCAGGCCCGACTCGCTCAGCGACGAGTCGGGCCTGCTGCGTTCGCGGGAGGCGTCACCCCACCAGCTCCCGCACCACCGGCACCAGCGCCCGGAACGCCTTCCCCCGGTGGCTGATCGCGTTCTTTTCCGCCGGGGTCAGTTCCGCGCACGTGCGCGTCTCGCCGTCCGGCTGGAGGATCGGGTCGTAGCCGAAGCCGTAGTCGCCGGCGGGGGTGTGGCGGAGGGTGCCGGTGAGGCGGCCCTCGACCACGCGTTCCGTGCCGTCCGGGAGGGCCAGCGCGGCCGCGCAGGCGAAGTGGGCCCCGCGATGCGGGTCGGAGATGTCACCGAGCTGGGCGAGGAGCAGGTCCAGGTTGGCGAGGTCGTCGCCGTGGGTGCCGGACCAGCGGGCCGAGAAGATGCCGGGGGCGCCGCCGAGGACGTCCACGCAGAGGCCGGAGTCGTCGGCGATCGCGGGGTGGCCGGTGGCCCGGGCGAGGGCATGGGCCTTGAGCAGGGCGTTCTCGGCGAAGGTGACGCCGGTCTCCTTGACGTCGGGCACCTCCGGATACGCGTCGGCGCCGACGAGCTCGTACGTGAGGCCCGCGTCGGCGAGGATCGAGTGGAGTTCGGTGATCTTCCCGGCGCTGCGGGTGGCGAGGATGAGGCGGGTCATGCGCCCAGTATCGCCTGGTCCGGCGTCACGCCTCGTCGGGCAGGCGGGCGGCCAGGGCGCGGATGCCGGCCAGCACCTCGTCGGCGGTGGGGGCGGACTCCGGGTCGGTGATGTGCTGCATCATCAGGCCGCCGACGAGCGCGAGCTGCACGGACCCGAGGGTGCGTACCGTCTCCTCGGAGAGTTCGCCCTCGGGCGTCCCCGTGACCTCGTGGGCCATGCCGCTGCGTCCCTGCCGCAGCCCTGAGGCGACCTGCTCGCGGAGCTCCGGGTCGCGCTGGGCGCGCAGGATCGTCTCCAGGTTGGCCAGCCAGAAGGTCTTGTTGGCCGAGAACGCCTCGATGAGGTGGGTCCACAGTGCCCCGAGGCCGTCGTCCGGTGTCGAGGGGCCGAATGCCTGCCCTCCCGAGTCGAGCGCTTCGAAGAGCGCCTGGTTGAGCAGCGCCTCCTTGGAGCCGAAGTGGTAGCCGATGGCCGCCATGCTCACGCCCGCCGCCGTGGCGAGGTCGCGGACGGTGGTGCGTTCGTACCCCTTCTCGAAGAGGCATTTCCTGGCCGCTTCCAGCAGCTTCTCGCGGTTTCCCATTCCCATGCGGCGCATCCTAGGGCGGCCCCGGGACGTGAGGCGAGTGCCCGACCCGCGCGTTTTGCGCGATCGCCTCATACAAGCGTCTTGCACGATCGCCCAACTCCCCGCTACGTTGGTCCCGTTGGCGCACCGAAGACCACGTCGAGCTCTGGAGTCCGCATGAGTCCCCTGAAGTCCCGTGTCACCGCCCTCGCCGCAGCCGTCGTCGGCGCGGCGCTCACCGCAGCGGCCCCGGCGCCGGTGGCCGAGGCCGCGGAGCGTCCGCTTCCGTCGCGGGTGGTGACCGCCGAAGGCCCGGTGCGGGGGGCGGTCACCGGCGCGGTGCGTACGTTCCAGGGCATCCCGTACGCGGCTCCGCCGACCGGTGAGCGCCGGTGGGAGAAGCCGCAGCCGGTCCGGCCGTGGTCGGCCACGCTGGATGCCCGGACGCCGGGGAGCGCGTGCGCGCAGCCGACGGATCAGCCCATCTCGATCGCGGGCGGGGGCAGTGAGGACTGCCTGTATCTGAACGTCACGACGCCGGCCGGCCGGTCGGCGCGGCCCCGCCCGGTGATCGTGTGGATCCACGGCGGGAGCTTCGCGTACGGGGACGGGGCGAGCTACGGCGCGGCGAAGCTGGCGGCCGCGCGGCAGGGTGCGGTGGTGGTGACGATCAATTACCGGCTGGGGGCGTTCGGGTTCCTGTCGGCGCCCGGGTTGCGCGCTCCGGCGAATCTGGGGCTGCTCGACCAGCAGGCCGCGATGCGGTGGGTGGCGCGCAACGCGAATGCCTTCGGCGGTGATCCGGGCAATGTGACGCTCATGGGCCAGTCGGGCGGGGGCTACAGCGTGTGCGCGCAGCTGGTGTCACCGGGGGCGCGGGGGCTGTTCCACAAGGCGATCGTGCAGAGCGCGGGGTGCGTCGGGCCGGACGGTTCGTTCACACGGGCGCAGGCGGAGGAGCAGGGTGAGGCGGTCGTCGCGGCGGCCCTGGGCGACGGCGCGGAGGATGTCGACTCCCGTCTGCGGGCCCTGCCTACGGCCGATCTGGTGAAGGCGTCGGCGTCCGGGCATGACGGGTTCCGGCCGGTGGTGGACGGCGAGGTGGTGCCGGAGGCGCCGGCGCGGGCGATCGCGGCGGGGCGGTTCGCGCGGGTGCCGGTGCTGCACGGTTCGACGCGCGACGAGATGAGCGGGCTGGCCGGCCTGGACGAGGTGATGGCGGGGAAGCCGCTGACCGCCGGGGGGTATGCGGAGAAGGTGGCGGGCCGGTTCGGGGCGGACGCCCCGGCGGTGCTGGCCGAGTATCCGGTGGAGCGTTATGCGGCTCCGGGGGCGGCGCTGTCGGCGGTGCTGACGGATGCGGAGTGGTCGACGGCGGCTCTGGACACGCAGCGGGCACTGGCGCGGCACACGTCGGTGTACGCGTACGAGTTCGCCGGGGCGTCGGCTCCGTATTTCCGGAACGTGCCGCGGCCGGCGAGCTTTTCCCTGGGGACGGGACACATGACGGACTTGGCGTACCTGTTCGAGAACGAGCTCTTCGAGCCGCTCGACGGGGCGCAGGCGGAGTTGTCGGACGCGGTGGTCGGCTACTGGAGCCGGTTCGCGAGCACCGGTCGGATGAACGGTCCGGGGCTGCCGGTGTGGCAGCGGTTCACGGGCGGTGACGCGTACGTGCAGCGTCTGGCGTCCGGGCGTATCGGCCGGACGGACTTCGCGGCGGACCACCACTACGCGTTCTGGAAGGGTCTCGCCTCGTCGTGAGCCGAGCGGGGTCGGGGTGCCCCCGGCGGTCTTCGCGACTGCCGGGGGCACCCGTGCGTCACGGGGTGCAGACCTTGGCGATCTCGCCGGCGGCGTCGGTGACGGGGCCGATGTCCGGGGTGGCGTCGCCCTTGTCGATGGCGTCGCGGACGTTGGTGACGCCGGAGCGGAGGTCGTCCACGGCCTTGGTGAGGTCGGCGTCGTCCGTCTTGTCGCCGAGGTTGCCCAGCTCCTCCTGGATCTGGTCCAGGGCCTCGGACGCCTGGGTGGGGTCGCTGGAGGCGTTGGACACGGCCTGGCGGAGGTTGTCGACGCTGGTGGCGATGGCGTCGGCGGTGCGGACGCAGTCGAGTGTCTTGTCGAGGGCGCCGCAGCCCGCCGCGGCGGTGGCGGTGATCAGGACGGCGGTGACGGCCAGTGCGGTGCGGTGGAGCCGGTGGCGCGCGGCCATGGTGTGGTCCCTCCCCGGGGTGCGGATACGCGGACGGGCGCACGGTTCGACCCGTGCGCCCGTATGCGTATCGACGCCGCTGGGCGGGACTTGGTTGCCTCTTTACCTTCTCGGTCCGTCTTTTCAGGCGCCGAGGGTGGTGGCCAGTGCCTCGGTCTGGAGCGTGGCGAGGTCGACGCAGCCGGCGGTGGCGAGGTCGAGGAGGGCGTTGAGCTCCGTACGGTCGAAGGGTTCGGCCTCGGCGGTGCCCTGGACCTCCACGAAGCGGCCGTCGCCGGTGCAGACGACGTTCATGTCGGTCTCGGCGCGGACGTCCTCCTCGTAGCAGAGGTCGAGGAGCGGGGTGCCGTCCACGATGCCGACGCTGATGGCGGCGACGGTGCCGGTCAGCGGCTTGCGGCCGTGCTTGATGATCTTCTTGCCCTGGGCCCAGGCGACGGCGTCGGCGAGGGCGACGTAGGCGCCGGTGATGGCGGCGGTGCGGGTGCCGCCGTCGGCCTGGAGGACGTCGCAGTCCAGAACGATGGTGTTCTCGCCGAGTGCCTTGTAGTCGATGACGGCGCGCAGGGAGCGGCCGATGAGCCGGCTGATCTCGTGGGTCCGGCCGCCGATCTTGCCGCGTACGGATTCGCGGTCGCCGCGGGTGTTGGTGGAGCGGGGGAGCATCGAGTACTCGGCGGTGACCCAGCCCTCGCCGCTGCCCTTGCGCCAGCGCGGCACGCCTTCGGTGACGGAGGCGGTGCAGAAGACTTTGGTGTCGCCGAAGGAGATGAGCACGGATCCTTCGGCGTGCTTGCTCCATCCGCGTTCGATGGTGACGGGACGGAGCTGGTCGGCGGTGCGGCCGTCGATACGAGACATGGCGCCGAGCCTATCGGGTGGCGGGGGTGGCGGTTTCCGGGTGCGGAGGGGCGGGTGCCGCGGTGCGGAGGGGGTGCGCGCGGGTCGTGGGCCCGGGTGCGCCGCAGGCCCCGCCCGGGGTGGGCGGGGCCTGCGGGGGCGGGTTCAGGCGGTGGTCACATCATGTCTTCGATGTCGGCCGCGATCGGGTCGGCGTCGGTGCCGATGACGACCTGGATCGCGGTGCCCATCTTGACGACGCCGTGGGCGCCGGCGGCCTTGAGCGCGGCCTCGTCGACCTTGCCCGGGTCGATGACCTCGGTGCGGAGGCGCGTGATGCAGCCCTCGACCTCTTCGATGTTCTCGATTCCGCCGAGCCCGGCGACGATCTTCTCAGCCTTGCTGGCCATGGCCTTCTCCCTGGTTCCTCATGTGTGTGCGACGGCCCACCACGGGTCCGTTTCGTCACGGTAACGCACGGTTGGCCCAACTTCTCGGGCGGGCAACCGCACGGTCCCCAATGATGACGATCACCGGCGCCCCGCCTTCCGGGCCGGGCTCCGCACCGTATCGCGACTGGTCTACACCAGTATGCGACGACCGCCAAACCAGGCGTGTTCCGGGAGGATGCCGATGAGTTCGAACGCGGCCGCGCTACCGCAGCGGAAGTGGTGGAACGGGCCGGTCCAGGGCCTGCAGAAGGTCGGCCGCAGCCTGCAGCTGCCGGTGGCGGTCCTGCCCGCGGCGGGCCTGCTGGTGAGCCTCGGCAACCTCTTCGACTCCTCGCTGCACGGGCGCTTCTGGGACAAGACAGCGAAGGTCCTCCTCAACGGCGGGAGCGCGATCCTCGACGGCGAGCTGGGCCTGCCGCTGCTCTTCTGCATCGGGGTCGCCATCGGCTTCGCGAAGAAGGCGGACGGCTCGACGGCCCTCGCCGCGGTCGCCGGCTTCCTGGTCTACCGGGGGGTGCTGACGGCGTTCCCGGTGGACGGTTCGGTGACCAAGGACGTCCCGGAGGGGGTGCCGCAGAACCCGGGGGTGCTGGGAGGGATCATCATCGGGCTGCTGACCGCCGTCGTCTGGCAGCGCTACCACCGCACCAAGCTGGTCGACTGGCTCGGCTTCTTCAACGGCCGCCGGCTGGTCCCGATCCTGATGGCGTTCCTCTGCGCGATCCTGGGCGTGCTGTTCGGGCTGCTGTGGCAGCCGGTGGGTGACGCGCTGACCTGGTTCGCCAAGCATCTGATCGATCTGGGCGCCTGGGGTGCGGCCATCTTCGGCTTCGCCAACCGGTTGCTGATCCCGATCGGCATGCACCAGTTCCTGAACACGTTCTTCTGGTTCCAGGCGGGCGAGTTCACCGGGAGCGACGGCGGAACCGTCCAGGGCGACATCTCCCGCTTCTTCGCCGGGGACCCGTCGGCCGGGCAGTTCACCTCGGGCTTCTTCCCGATCATGATGTTCGGGCTGCCCGCGGCGGCGCTGGCCATCGCGCACACCGCGCGGCCGGAGCGGCGCAAGGAGGTGGCGGGGCTGATGCTGTCGGTCGCCCTCACCTCGTTCGTGACGGGTGTGACGGAGCCGCTGGAGTTCTCGTTCCTCTTCGTGGCGCCTCTGCTGTACGGGGTGCACGCGCTGCTGACCGGTGCGTCGATGGGCATCACCTGGGCGTTGGGGGTGCACGCGGGGTTCAGCTTCTCGGCGGGCCTGATCGACTACGTCGTCAACTGGCATCTGGATACGAAACCGTGGCTGATCCTGCCCATCGGCGCCTGTTTCGCGGTCGTCTACTACGTGATCTTCCGGTTCGCGATCACCAAGTTCAACCTGCCGACCCCGGGCCGCGAGCCCGAGGAGGTGGAGGAGGACATCGAGAGGAACCTCACGAAGTAGCCTTTACGCAAGGTCACTGACCTTGTGAGCGCGGCCCCCGGACCATGCGGTCCGGGGGCTTTTCGCATGTCACGGTGCGTATGCGGTGGCTGCTGCGAAGTAGTCGCAAATTGCAGGTTCCTTATCTAACCCTCACCGTGCTACAACTGGTCTACACCACTCAGTGGTCCAGACCACGTGAAGCCGCGCGCGTCACGTTTCTCGAGTCGTCGCCCACCCCCATCCCCCTGTCCCCGGCGGCGCCTTGCTTACTGGAGGAAGTTGATGAGTACGGCCACCGCTACGGCGGCCCCCGCGAAGAAGCGGGGCTCCGGCCTGTTCCAGGGCCTGCAGAAGGTGGGTCGCAGCCTGCAGCTGCCGATCGCGGTGCTGCCTGCCGCCGGCATCATGGTGCGCCTCGGCCAGGACGACATCTTCGGCAAGGACGGTCTCGGCTGGGACAAGGTCGCCGCCGTCTTCAACAACGCGGGCGGTGCCATCACCGGCAGCCTTCCGGTCCTGTTCTGCATAGGCGTGGCCATCGGCTTCGCCAAGAAGTCCGATGGCTCGACGGCGCTCGCCGCGCTCGTCGGTTTCCTCGTCTACAGCAAGGTCCTGCAGGCGTTCCCGGTCACCGAAGCGGTGGTCAAGAAGGGCGAGGACGTCGCCGCGACGTACAACGACCCCGGTGTCCTCGGGGGCATCATCATGGGTCTGCTCGCCGCGGTCCTGTGGCAGAAGTTCCACCGCACCAAGCTGGTCGACTGGCTCGGCTTCTTCAACGGCCGCCGCCTGGTCCCGATCATCATGGCCTTCGTCGGCGTCATCGTCGGTGTCTTCTTCGGCCTGGTCTGGGAGCCGATCGGTGACGGCATCTCCAACTTCGGCGAGTGGATGACCGGTCTCGGCTCCGGCGGCGCCGCGCTGTTCGGTGGCGTCAACCGCGCGCTGATCCCGATCGGCATGCACCAGTTCGTGAACACGGTCGCCTGGTTCCAGCTCGGTGACTTCACCAACTCGGCCGGCGAGGTCGTCCACGGTGACATCACGCGCTTCCTGGCCGGTGACCCGTCCGCCGGCATGTTCCAGTCCGGCTTCTTCCCGATCATGATGTTCGGCCTGCCGGCCGCCGCGATCGCCATCGCGCACTGCGCCCGCCCCGAGCGCCGCAAGGCCGTGATGGGCATGATGGTCTCGCTCGCGCTGACCTCGTTCGTCACCGGTGTGACCGAGCCGATCGAGTTCTCGTTCATGTTCATCGCGCCGATCCTGTACGTGCTGCACGCCGTGCTGACCGCCGCGTCGATGGCCATCACCTGGGGCCTGGGCGTGCACGCGGGCTTCAACTTCTCGGCCGGGTTCATCGACTACGCACTGAACTGGACCCACGCCACCAAGCCATGGATGATCATCCCGATCGGTCTGGTCTTCGCGGTGATCTACTACGTGACCTTCCGCTTCGCGATCATCAAGTTCAACCTCACCACCCCGGGCCGTGAGCCCGAGGAGGAGGTCGAGGACCTGACCAAGTAGGTCCGGCCCGACGGCTCGAAGCCCTCACCTTCCCGGCGGAAGGTGAGGGCTTCGTCGTACGCGCACGAGCGCACCGCTCAGAGCTGGTACACCGCGCCCGGGACCGCGAGTTCCGTCGGGCCGGTGAAGACCTCGCGGGCGTCGGCGAGGTTGCGCTCGGCGTCGGTCCACGGCGGGATGTGGGTGAGCACCAGCCGTCCGACGTCCGCCCGGGCCGCCAGCTCGCCGGCCTCGCGGCCGTTGAGGTGGAGGTCCGGGATGTCCTCCTTGCCGTGCACGAAGGACGCCTCGCAGAGGAAGAGGTCGGTGCCCTCGGCCAGCTCGTCCAGGGCCTCGCAGGTGCCGGTGTCGCCGGAGTACGTGAGCGAGGAGCCGCCGTGCTCGATGCGGATGCCGTACGTGTCCACGGGGTGCCGGAGCTTCTCCGTGCGCACCGAGAAGGGGCCGATCTCGAACCAGCCCGGCTTCAGCGTGTGGAAGTCGAAGACCTCGCTCATCGCGTGGTCGGACGGGGTGTCCGCGTGCGCGGTGGTGAGCCGCTGTTCCGTGCCCTCGGGGCCGTAGACCGGGAGGCGGGCGGGGCGGTCGCCGCCGTGCGGGTAGTACCGGACGACGAAGTACGCGCACATGTCGATGCAGTGGTCGGCGTGCAGGTGGCTGAGGAAGATCGCGTCGAGGTCGTAGAGACCGACGTGGCGCTGCAGCTCGCCGAGGGCGCCGTTGCCCATGTCGAGGAGCAGCCTGAAGCCGTCGGCCTCTACGAGGTAGCTCGAGCATGCCGCTCCCGGGGAGGGGAACGAGCCGGAGCAGCCGACGACGGTGAGCTTCATGGAGCGTGAACCTCCGAGACGTGGGAACGGGGAGGGTTCGTGCGGTTCGCGCGGTGCGGTTTGTTGAGCGTAAGGCGCGAAAGTGCGGGTCGCTCCTTCGGGGTGGCTCGTTGTGGGGGAACTCACCTGCGCTGTCACCGGTTCGGGTGGCGTTCCCCTCCCCGGCCCTTCCCGAAACCGGGGGTCCGCCCCCGGCCCCGGCTCCTCGGACGCCGGAGGGGCTGGATCGTGCGGCGCGAATGACAGAACCCCCGTTGCCGCGGGGGTGCGGCAACGGGGGTACGGGGGCGGCGCCCCAGGAAACGGGTTACGCCCAGAGCTGGCCCTGCAACGTGGCGATCGCCGCCTCCGTGGTCGGGGCCGTGTACACGCCCGTGGAGACGTACTTCCAGCCGCCGTCGGCGACGACGAACACGATGTCCGCGGTCTCCCCCGCCTTCACCGCCTTGTTGCCGACCCCGATCGCGGCGTGCAGCGCCGCCCCTGTGGAGATGCCCGCGAAGATCCCCTCCTGCTGGAGGAGTTCGCGGGTGCGGGTGACCGCGTCGGCGGAGCCGACCGAGTAGCGCGTGGTCAGGACCGACGCGTCGTACAGCTCGGGGACGAAGCCCTCGTCCAGATTGCGCAGGCCGTAGACGAGGTCGTCGTAGCGCGGCTCGGCGGCGACGATCTTGACGCCCTCGACGTGCTCGCGCAGGTAGCGGCCGACGCCCATGAGGGTGCCCGTCGTGCCGAGCCCCGCGACGAAGTGGGTGACCGAGGGGAGGTCGGCCAGGATCTCCGGGCCGGTCGTCGCGTAGTGGGCGCCCGCGTTGTCCGGGTTGCCGTACTGGTAGAGCATCACCCAGTCCGGGTGCTCGGCCGAGAGCTCCTTGGCGACGCGGACCGCGGTGTTGGAGCCGCCCGCCGCCGGGGAGGAGATGATCTCGGCGCCCCACATGGCGAGCAGGTCGCGCCGTTCCTGGGAGGTGTTCTCCGGCATCACGCACACGATGCGGTAGCCCTTGAGCTTGGCCGCCATGGCGAGCGAGATGCCGGTGTTGCCGCTGGTGGGCTCCAGGATCGTGCAGCCGGGGGTGAGCCGGCCGTCCTTCTCCGCCTGCTCGACCATGTGGAGGGCGGGGCGGTCCTTGATCGAGCCGGTGGGGTTGCGGTCCTCCAGCTTGGCCCAGATGCGTACGTCGTCCGAGGGTGACAGCCGCGGCAGGCGGACGAGCGGGGTGTTGCCCACCGCGGCGAGCGGGCTGTCGAAGCGCATCAGTTCATGCCGCCGGCGACGGCCGGGAGGATGGTGATGCTGTCGCCGTCGCTGAGCTTGGTGGAGATGCCGTCCAGGAAGCGGACGTCCTCGTCGTTCAGGTAGACGTTGACGAAGCGGCGCAGCTGGTCGCCGTCCACGATCCGCTCGCGGATGCCCGTGTGCCGGGTCTCCAGGTCCGTGAAGAGGTCGGCGAGGGTGTCTCCCTGGCCCTCGACGGCCTTGGCGCCGTCGGTGTAGGTGCGGAGGATGGTCGGGATGCGGACCTCGATGGCCATGGCGTGGGCTCCTGTCGAAGCGGAGTGGTGGCGGTGGGCGTGGGACGTGCGGCTCTGCCCCCGCGCGGGGTCGGTACGTGGTGCGGTGGGCGCCCGGCCGGCCGGCGGCGGACGGGGTGGGCCGGCTCAGGCCTCGCGGCCGGCGGACCGGTGGTTCGTACAGATCGCGCTGGAGAGGCGGCACAGGTCGACGTGCAGGCGCGCCACGAGCAGCGAGCCCGGCGTCTTGTCACTCACGTCATGGGGAACCATGCGGTCATCGTATCGATTCCCGGTCGGGGATTCGGAGTGTGATCTCACCTAGTGGATGGTCGGCGTTCGGTGGGCGGACAGGGCCCGGTGCGCGCGGCCCTGTCGCGCCACTGCGGGGGTGGTCAGGCGGCCGGGTGCGCCTCCACGACCCGGACCTCCTCCTCGGTGATCTCGCCGTCCACGATGCGGTACGAGCGGAACTGGAAGGGGCCCGCGTCGTCGGTGTCCGCGGTGGACACGAGGACGTAGTGGGCGCCGGGCTCGTTGGCGTACGTGACGTCGGTGCGCGAGGGGTACGCCTCGGTCGCCGTGTGCGAGTGGTAGACGATCACCGGCTCCTCGTCGCGGTCGTCCATCTCGCGGTAGAGCTTGAGCAGGTCGCCGGAGTCGAACTCGTAGAACGTGGGTGAGCGGGCGGCGTTGAGCATGGGGATGAATCGCTCGGGGCGGCCGCTGCCGGCGGGCCCGGCGACGACGCCGCACGCCTCGTCGGGGTGGTCGGCGCGGGCGTGCGCGACGATCTGGTCGTACAGCGTCTGGGTGATGGTCAGCATGGCGCCCAGGATAGGACGACGGGCCCCCGCGTACCGAGGAGTGGTACGCGGGGGCCCGCATCGTGAAACGTCGCTGGTCAGAAGGTGTCGGTCAGCGCTTCACACGGTCCGCGAACGCCTTGCCGTCCGGGTTCCTGGCCTTCAGGACCAGGTAGGAGACGCCGAGTAGCAGGGCCCACACCGGGGCGCAGTAGAGCGAGATCCTGGCGTCCTTGTCGATGCCCATCATCACGATCACCACGGCGATGAACGCCAGCGCGAAGCCGCTGGTGTACGGGGCGCCGGGGGCCCGGAAGGAGGACTGCGGGAGCAGTCCGCGCCCGGCCAGGCGGCGGTAGCGGATCTGGCTGATCAGGATCATGATCCAGGCCCACATGCCGGAGATGGTGGCGAAGGAGACGACGTAGGTGAAGGCGTCGCCGGGCCACTGGTAGTTGATCCACACGCCGACGAGCATGAGCGCGGCGGAGAACGTGGTGCCGATGAGCGGGGTGCCGCTGCGGGTGAGCCGGGTGAAGAACTTGGGGCCCTGGCCGTTGAGCGCGAGGTCGCGCAACATGCGGCCGGTGGAGTACATGCCGGAGTTGCAGGAGGAGAGCGCGGCGGTGAGGACGACGAAGTTGACGATTCCGGCGCCGATGCCGAGGCCCATCTTCTTGAAGGCCTCGACGAACGGGGAGACGTCCGGCGTGAACTCGGTCCAGGGCACCACCGAGAGGATCATGATCAGGGCGCCGATGTAGAAGACGGCGATGCGCCAGGGCACGGTGTTGATGGCCCTGGGCAGGACGGTCTTGGGGTCCTTGGACTCACCGGCGGTGACGCCGACGAGTTCGACGGCGAGAAAGGCGAACATCACGATCTGCAGGGTCATCAGGGTGCCCTTGATGCCGTGCGGGAAGAAGCCGCCGTCGGACCAGAGGTGGGTGACGCTCGCGGTGTCCCCGGCGTCGGAGAAGCCGAGGGTGAGGATTCCGGCGCAGATGAGGATCATGCCGACGATGGCGGTGACCTTGACCATCGAGAACCAGAACTCCAACTCACCGAAGAGTTTCACGGAGATGAGGTTCACGCCGTAGAGAATGATCGTGAAGGCCAGGGCCGACACCCATTGCGGAATGTCGAACCAGAACGTCATGTACTGGGCGGCCGCGGTGACTTCGGTGATCCCGGTGACGACCCAGAACAGCCAGTAGGTCCAGCCGGTGACGAAGCCCGCGAAGGGGCCGATGAATTCGCGCGCGTACTCCGAGAACGAGCCCGAGACCGGGCGGTACATGAGGAGCTCGCCGAGCGCGCGCATGATGAAGAAGATGACCAGACCCGCGATGGCGTAGGCCAGGATGAGGCTGGGTCCGGCCTTGGCTATGGCCTTGCCGGCGCCGAGGAAGAGCCCGGTGCCGATCGCTCCGCCGATCGCGATCATCTGGATCTGCCGGGCGCCGAGTGCTCTCTGATAGCCCTCCGCCGAGGTGGTGGCATCCGCGGACGCGGCGGGCGGGCCGTCGGGCCCCTTGTCGTCGATCTGCGCCGATGTCATGTGCTTGCGCCTTTCTCCACGCCGATCCGCGCCTTTCGGCCGCGGATCAGGTCCTGATCCCCCCGGATACGGATGGAGTGCCGCCGGTGGTTACCGGCTGATAGCGCCTACCCGGGAACAGGGGTGTCGTTCCCGGGTGGTCGTGAAGATTTACCACGGGCGGGAAGGCGGTCCGGCGTACGTCTTGTGGCGCACACCACAAGTAAAAGCGGACAAGGCGGAACGGGCGCTGCAAAAAAGACCGTTCAGGTGACGCGATCGTTATTCGGATTTGAGTGTCCGTTGAGCGGACGCGGTGGCCGGGCGGCCACCCGGTGTCACGGCATCATGGTCTCGACCAGGGTTTCCTGGAGCGCGCCGAGCCAGAGATAGGCCATGACCATGGGCTTGCGGGGGTCGCTGTCCGGGAGCCGGTAGAGCGAGCTCTCCTCGCCCTCGTCCTCTTCGCCGACTTCGAGGCGGGTGCCGATGGTGAGCCGGAGGTCGTTGAGCGAGCGGAGCCAGTTGAGGCACTCGTCGGCGGTGAGCGTGAGGACGGCGCCCCTGTCACCGGCGGGGGTCAGTGCGTCGAGCGTCCGTACGACGACGAGCGCGTCCTCGCGCTTGCGGGTGCGCAGGTCGTTCTCGGTGAACCGGCGGAACTCGGAGGACGCGGCGCGCAGTTCGTCGTCCTCGTCGCCGTACGCCTCGGGGAAGAGGCGGGCCAGGGCCGGGTCGGTGGGCGGCTCGCTGGGGCCCTCGGCGAAGAGCGCGGCGAGCGGGTCCTCGCCCTCGGCGGGCTCGTCGCCGGGGCCGATGAGTTCGAGCAGCTGGACGGCGAGGGAGCGCAGGATCGCGATCTCCACCTCGTCGAGCGCGACGGCCGCGCCGCCGCCGGGAGTGGCCTCGAAGTGGCCGGCCATGGGTTCTCTCCGATGATGGTCGGGCGGTACGGGTGGGCCGTGCGGTGGCGGTATTAGGTGCGGTCCTGGGTGAGCGTGGCCCACAGCCCGTAGCCGTGCATGGCCTGGACGTCGCGTTCCATCTCCTCGCGGCTGCCGCTGGAGACGACGGCGCGGCCCTTCTGGTGGACGTCGAGCATCAGCTTGTGCGCCTTGTCCTTGGAGTAGCCGAAGTACGCCTGGAAGACATAGGTCACGTAGCTCATGAGGTTGACCGGGTCGTTGTGGACCAGCGTCACCCAGGGGACGTCGGGCTCGGGGACGACGAGGTGGTCCTCGGCCGATTCGGGACGTTCGATCTCTGTAGGGGCGACGCTCACCTGTCCCATGCTGCCACTCGCGGGGGCCCGGCGCACAAACGGCCCCACCCCGGACCCCCCATCTCGTCACTCTGACGAAATAGGGGTAGCATCCCCGGCATGAACTCAGCGGACCTCGGGCGACGGGTCGGCGTGCCGTCGACAGCGCTCTTCACCGACCAGTACGAGCTCACGATGGTGCAGGCCGCGCTGAAGGCCGGGACGGCCGGGCGGCGCTCGGTCTTCGAGGCGTTCACCCGCCGGCTGCCGGAGGGGCGGCGCTACGGCGTCGTCGCGGGCATCGGACGGGTCCTGGACGCGGTGGAGAACTTCCACTTCGACGAGGAGATGCTCGGCTTCCTGCGCGATCAGGCGATCGTGGACGGGCCGACGCTGGACTACCTGGCGGACTACCGGTTCGGCGGCGACGTCTGGGGCTACCCGGAGGGCGAGGTGTACTTCCCCGGCTCGCCGATCCTGCGGGTCGAGGGCTCGTTCGCCGAGTGCGTGCTGCTGGAGACGGTGATCCTCTCGATCCTCAACCACGACTCGGCGATCGCCGCGGCGGCCTCCCGGATGTCGGCGGCGGCGGGCGGGCGCCGGCTGATCGAGATGGGTGCCCGCCGCACCCACGAGCTGTCGGCGGTCGCCTCGGCGCGCGCCGCGTACATCGGCGGCTTCGACACCACCTCCGACCTGGCGGCCGGTTTCCGCTACAACATCCCGACGGTCGGCACGAGCGCCCACGCCTTCACCCTGCTGCACGACTCGGAGCGGGACGCCTTCCGGGCCCAGGTGGACTCGCTGGGGCGGGGTACGACGCTGCTCGTCGACACGTACGACGTGGCCGAGGCGGTCCGTACGGCGGTCGGGATCGCCGGTCCGGAGCTGGGCGCGGTACGGATCGACTCGGGCGACCTGCTGCTCGTCGCCCACCGGGTGCGCCAGCAGCTGGACGAGCTGGGCGCCACCGGGACGAAGATCGTGGTGACCTCGGACCTGGACGAGTACGCCATCGCCTCGCTGGCCGCCGCGCCGGTGGACGCGTACGGGGTGGGCACGCAGCTCGTCACGGGCAGCGGGCACCCCACGTGCTCGATGGTCTACAAGCTCGTCGCCCGCGCGGGGTCCGGCGACCCGGCCGACGAGCTGCGTCCGGTCGCGAAGAAGTCGATGGGCGCGAAGTCGTCCAAGGGGGGCCGCAAGTGGGCGGCGCGCCGGCTGGACGAGGAGGGCGTCGCCGAGGCCGAGGTGATCGGCACCGGCCCGGTCCCGGAGGAGCTCGCCGGCCGGCAGCTGCTGGTGGAGCTGGTCCGGGGCGGTGAGGTGGTGGCCCGGGAGCCCCTGGACGCGGCGCGGGACCGGCACATCGCGGCGCGGGCGGGGCTGCCGCTGTCGGCGATGCAGTTGTCGCGCGGCGAGGCGGTGATCCCCACGGAGTACGTGTGACGGCGCGTCGTGAAGCGCCCGACGGGCCCCGATGTGGGGTGACCGCGCCGATTTTGCGCGGGCGCGCTTGATTGGCCCGCTGGAATCCCTAGGCTCGGGGCCGTCCCCCGTACCGCTCCCCCACTCCCCGAAGGACACCCACCATGCACCGCGCCTTGATCGTCGTGGACGTTCAGAACGACTTCTGTGAGGGCGGGAGCCTCGCCGTGGCGGGGGGTGCCGATGTCGCCGCCGCCATCACCGACCTGATCGGCGAGAGCCGGCCCGCCTACCGGTACGTGGTGGCCACCCGGGACCACCACATCGATCCCGGGGACCACTTCTCGGCGACGCCCGACTTCGAGCACTCCTGGCCGCCGCACTGCGTGGCCGGCACGGAGGGCGTGGGCTTCCACCCCAATTTCGCCCCGGCGGTCGCTTCCGGGGCCATCGACACGGTGTTCGACAAGGGGGCCCACGCGGCGGCGTACAGCGGCTTCGAGGGGCTGGACGAGAACGGCACCGGGCTCGCCGCGTGGCTGCGCGAGCGGGACGTCCGCGAGGTCGACGTGGTCGGCATCGCGACCGACCACTGCGTGCGCGCGACCGCGCTGGACGCCGCCCGCGAGGGCTTCGCCACGCAGGTGCTGCTGGACCTGACCGCGGGTGTCGCCGAGGCGACGACGGAGCGGGCGCTGGCCGAGCTGCGCGGCGCGGGCGTGACGCTGACCGGCAAGCCGGTCGTCTGAGCGGCCTGGGTCAGCCGCTGCCGGCCGGGACGGCCGGTGGGGCGGGCCTGAGCAGGGCGCGGATGGGGTGCCAGAGCTCCTGCGCGCTGCCGGGTCTCGCGCGCCACAGGACGCCGTCCGGGTGGTGCAGGACGGCGGTGATCTCGTCCGGGGTGGGCGGTTCGGCGTTGCCCCGGAGGTAGACGGCGCGCAGGCCCAGGTTGCGCAGCCGGGTCAGGGCGCGGGCCCGGTTCGCCGCGTGTACCAGGACCCGGACGGGGGCGCCCGGACCGGGCCCCTCCGCCGGGGCCGGCAGGGTGATCGCGACGACCACACTGCCGTTCGGCAACTTGCTGAATCCTCCGCCTGCCATGCGTACGAGCTCCCCCGTGAGACATCGTGTCAATAAGAAAGTGAACAGGGGCACCTAAACACGATCGGCCGCCGCCCGCTAGAGGGCGACGGCCGATCATGCTGTGACCTGCGGTGATGCGGTTCTACTTCTTCGAGGCACCGACCTGGACGGTCATCGTGTCGCCGCTGAGCGGCTCGCTGACGATCGTGATCTTGGTGTTGGTGTCAGGAACCTTGACGCTTCCGGTCGGGTTCTCCTTGTACCAGTAGGTGCCCTTGTGGTCGTCGAAGGACGGGACGCCGAGCTGCGGCTTGATCTTCACGGCCTGGTCGGCCAGGTGCAGCGTGAAGCCGTCCGTCGGGTACCAGCTGAACGGCGCGTCGAAGGGCTGGATCTTGTTGCGGATGACCGTGCCGTTCGCCCACTTCAGCGGCTTGGCGTGCGCGTCCACCGGCAGGATCAGGCCCTGGCCCTCGTGCTGCGAGACGTTGTTGTCCTTCTGGGAGGTGTCCCAGAGCCAGACCAGCAGACCGTTCTGGTACGGGAAGTGCTCGACCCAGTCAGGACGGGTCGTGGAGAACCCGAAGTTGTACGGGCCCGTCTTGAGCGTCTGGTCGTAGCTGACGTACTGACGGTTCTCCGCGAGGTAGTACTGCGGGTAGTCCTTCTCGAACGACTTGCCGACCCGCGAGAAGCCCTTGACGGTCCAGCCGTTGTCGTCGCCCTCGGCGTTGTCCGTGAAGAGCGCGGCGCCGTCGGCGGTCACCGAGATGGTGTCGGCCGCGAAGCCCACGCCGCCCGCGCCGCCGTCGGTGGCGTAGCGGAAGCGGATGTCGATCTTCTGGCCCGCGTAGGCGTCCAGCGAGTACGACAGCTTCTGGTACGTGCCGGAGACGTCGGTCAGGGCCGGCTTGTCACTGGCGTCGCGCGGGATCGGCTGACCGTCGGCGGTGCCGTCGATCGCGGTCCAGCTGGTGCCGCCGTTGGTGGACACCTCGGTGTAGAGGTAGTCGTAGTCCTTCTCGATGTCCCACCAGCCCTGGAGGTCCAGGGAGGCCTTGGTCTTGCCGGTGAGGTCGACGGAGCGCGACAGCGTGTTGCTGAGGTTGTCGCCCATGTCGCTCCACCACTGCTTGGCGCCCTCGGCGGGCGTCGTGACGGCGGTGGTGACGGCCTTCTCCGGCAGCTCGACGACGAGCGCCTGCTTGTCCTTGGTGTTGTACTCGGACACGCCCAGCTTGTGGGTGGACTTCGTCGCGGCCTTGGCCTCGGCGTAGTTCAGCCAGCCAAGCTGGAGCTTGTCCCAGGCCGTCATGTCACCGGGCATGTCCCCGATGCTGTCCTTGCCGGTGCCGAGCCAGGAACCCGCCGACATCAGCGACCAGAAACCGACCGAGTTCTCGGCGGTGTTGGTCGTGTCGTACAGGTCCGGGAGGCCGAGGTCGTGGCCGTACTCGTGGGCGAAGACGCCCAGGCCGCCGTTCTCGGGCTGCGCGGTGTAGTCGCCGACCCAGATGCCGGTGTCGCCGATCTGGGTGCCGCCGGCCTTGTTGTTCGCCGGGCCGGTGGCGCCGGCGTTGGTGCCGTACGCGTACCAGCGGTGCGCCCAGATGGCGTTGGTGCCCTCGACGCCGCCGCCGGCGGACTCGTCCTCACCCGCGTGCACGATCTGGAAGTGATCGATGTAGCCGTCGGGCTCGTTGAAGTTGCCGTCGTTGTCGTAGTCGTAACGGTCCCACTGGTCGTACTGCGCCAGGTCCGTCTTGATCTGCTCGGGCGTGCGGCCCTTGGCCTTCTGGTCCGCGGCCCAGGCGTTGACGCCGTCCTTGATCATGTCCCAGGCGTTGGCGCAGTTGGTCGAACCGCAGTAGTTCGAGCCGTAGCGCGCCTCGTTGTAGGGGACCTTGACCCAGTCGGAGACCTCACCGTCGACCGAGTAGCGGCCGGACGAGGTCTTCTCGTAGTACGTCTTCAGGGAGTGCTTGCCGGCACCCTCGCCGAAGTACAGCTCCTGGAAGTGGGCCTGGTTGTAATCGGCCTGCCAGGCGGTGCTGTTGTCCTTCTTCGGGTCCGGCTGGGCTATCTGGTTGTGCAGCGGTCCCGGCGTGCCGCCGTACTTCTTGACGGCGGGCTTGGGGCCGGCGCCGTCCGGGTCGTACATGGTCGTGTTGTCGACCTGGTCGCCGAACTCCACCAGGACGGTGAAGATCTTGTCGGTCTTCTCACGGCCGAGCTCGACGTACTTGTTGCTGTCGAGCTTGACGACCTTGGAGCCTCCGCGCGACGAGACCTTCTTGTCGCCGGATATGACCTGTTCCAGGGCAGCCTGGCGCTGAGCGGCCTGCTGCTTGCTGAACGGGCCCTCCAGGTCGTGGTTGTTGCCCTTGGCCGACCCCGGGTCCCGGCGGTCGATGGAGGCAGCGGTGCCCGACGCCTGGTCATCTGCCTGAGCGGTGGCGAAGGCGGATGCGGTCGCGGCGGTCGCGGCCAGGGCCACGACAACCGCTCCGGTCCGAAGCGCCCGTCTCTTAATGATCACGTGATGCAGTCCTCCCCGGCGCCCGCGGCGACGGCCCGGGAGTGTGGAGAGGCCGCGCGCGGAAACGCGTCACAAGTGACGACATTCGACCGGAGTTACGGAAGAAAAGACAGACCTTGACTTGAACAGACCAAGTGCACTATGCAGGAGCACTCTTCCGGTATGCGGACATGGCGTCCGCGATCCACCGGCGCGTCAACCCGGCCCAGGGGCGCGGGGGATGACTCCGTGCGCCCCCCATGCATCGGCACTGTGGGTTAGGTTACGCTTACCACCCGTTCTTCCCGGGCATCCACCGTCGTAGAGTCGCTTGACAGCGCGACCGTGTTGAGAGACCGCCCATCCGACGTCCCGAGGACGGAAATAGCCATGCCGCGTCCTACTGCCGCACAGCTCTCCTACGGTTCGGTCACCGTCGTCCTCTCGACCCTGGCCATGTTGCTGCTGTTCCGCACCAGTTCGGGCATCGGTATCGCCGCCGTCGGCACGGTCGCGCTCGCTCTCGGACTCGTGGTGTCGGTCACCGTACCCGCGAAGTCCCGCCGTCACGCGCCGAAGACGACGGGGACGGCCGGCCCGGTGTCCGTGCGCCGCGGCACCGCGCCCGCCACCCGTGACGGGGAGCGCGCGCCCGTCTCCGCGCAGAGCACGCGCTGAGTGCCGGCCGCGTCCGGGTCGAGCCTCAGTTGACGGTGACCACCACCGTCTTGGCCGCCTTGTCCTGGAGCCCCTGGCGGTAGGGCTTGTCCGTGAACATCAGCACGATGTTGATCAGCCACCACAGGCACGGGCAGCACAGCAGCGCCGGCAGCCACAGCACCACGGCCCGCAGGAACGCCGCGCCGGTGTCCGGCACCCTGCCGTCGTTGAGCATCGCGACCCGCATCTTCAGCAGCCGCTTGCCGAGCGTGCGGCCGTCCTTGTGCGTGAAGTACGTGTCGTACGCGACGTAGCAGACGAGCCCGATCAGCGACCAGAGCAGTTGATGCCCGCTGTACGTCTGCGCGAAGACGTCGCTGACGTCGTCGTCGTTGCCGTTGCTGTCCGACACCCCGACCGCGCCGCCCCAGGGCAGCGAGATCAGGTACAGCGGGATCGAGATGATCAGGAAGTCGATCAGCCGGGCCAGGATGCGCTTGCCGGGCTCCGCGAGCGGCGGCATCCCCGCCAGCGGGTCCGCGCCGCCGTACGGACCGCCGCCGCCGTAAGGTCCCGGGTCGTGCGGCGGGGGCGGCGGCGCGCCGCCCCCGTAGGGCGAGCCGGACGACGGCGGCTGGTCCCCGGGCGGCTGCTGCTTCCTGAACGGGTCGTCCTCGGGCGGCTGACCGGGCGGCGGCTGATCGTTGCTCATGGGGGCAGTGCATCGCGGGGCCCGGACCCGCGCAACGGCTCGGGTGCGTTCGGGGGACGGCGTTCGGCGGATGGTGTCAGCCCGCGACGAAGGTCCGCGCCGCCTTGTCGTGCCAGCACTGGCGCCAGGGCCGGTCCACCAGGCACCACAGCACGTCGGCGATCCCGACGACCAGGATGCCCAGCACGCCGTGGACCAGCCACCGGCGGAGCGCGGCGCCGAAGCGAGGGGTCTCGTGGGACTCGATGTCCCGTACGTCGAGGCCGCACAGCCTCTTGCCGAGCGTACGGCCCCACTTCGCCGTCGGCACCGCGTCGAGGAGGACACCCAGCACGAGGAACACCCCCAGCGCCGCGCCGCCCAGCGCGGCCGTGGTGGAGTCCAGCAGCCATACGGTGACCGTCTCGCCGGTCTGCTGCGCGGCGTCGATCTTCCCGTCGATGTGCTCCACGGCCCGGCCGGCCAGCGGCACGGCGGCCACGGCGGTCAGCGCGCCCAGCACCACGGTGTCGATGAGCCGGGCGGCGAACCGCTTGCCGAGCGGGGCGGGGCGGCCCTCGGTCCGCGCCGCGATGAGCCCTTGAAAGGGCTCGGGGGCGGGGGGCTTCCACGGGGTGACGGGCCCCTCCGGCACGGGCCCCTCCGGCCTGGGGCGTGCCTCCGGCCTGGGGCGTGCCTGCGGCACGGGGCGCGCCTGGGGCGCAGGGCGTGCCTCCGGCACGGGGCGCCTGTCGAGGGTGCGGATGGTCAGGGTGCCCTCGGCGGACTCCGGCGCACCGGTTCCGTCCTCGATCGCCGGACGGGCTTGAGGTGGCTGCGACCCGGTCCGTCCGGCGCCTGAGGACGGAACCCTTGGCGCGGGGGGTGTCGCGTCCTCGGGAAGCCCGGCCCGTCCGGCGTCCGGGGACGGGGTCTCCGGCGCGGGGGGCGTCGCGTCCTCGGGGGCCGGGGGCGCCGGGTCCTCGCCTCCCCAGGAGACGCGGCGGTCCCGGTCGCCGGCGAGGCCGGACTGGTGAGAGGCGTCGGCCTGCCAGGCGATGGCGGGTTCGGGACGGCCGTCCTCGTGGTCCTCCTCGTCCAGGAAGACCGGCCCGGTCTCCTCGACCGCCGCCGGTTCCTCCGGCTTCGGCTTCGGGGCCGGGCGGCTGGTGCCGGGCACCCAGGAGGCGCCGTTCCAGTAACGGACGTAACCGGGGATGGACGGGTCGGGGTAGTACCCCTCGCGGGGGCTCTCGTCACCGGGTGCCGGGGTTGGGGCGCTCATCACCGTGGTCCCGTATCTCTTCGCGGCCTCAATACAGGGGTCCACATCTACCAGACAGGCAGGTACTCCCGGGCCGGTCCGGACATTCGGCCCACTTTCCGGTCACCTGAACTTTTTCTGGGAAGTCGCGTAAGGGATGGCGTGCAAGGCGCTCTCACCCGTGCGGGCCGGTCGTGGGACCGGCCCCGGAGAACGGAAGGACGCCGTCATGCACACCGTCGTGGAACGCGAGCTGGAGCTCAAGCTGGTCCTGTCGCCCGAGCGCAGCATCCCCGTACCGGCCAGGCTGACGTACCGCACGGAGGACCCGTACGCGGTGCACATCACCTTCCACATCACCTCGGACGCGCCGGTGTACTGGACGTTCGCCCGCGATCTGCTGGTGGAGGGGGTGTTCCGGCCGTGCGGGCAGGGGGACGTACGGATCTGGCCGACCAAGGTGGACGGGAACGGCGTCATCTGCGTGGCGTTGACGTCGCCGGACGGCAACGCCCTGCTGGAGGTACCGTCCGCGGCCGTCGCGGTGTGGGTGGAGCGGACCCTGCGCGTGGTGCCGCCGGGCACGGAGACCGAACGGCTCGGCATCGACGAGGGGCTGGCCGAACTCCTCGCGCCGCTGCCGGCCGACGACCTGTGGATGAGCGACCCGTGGCCGTCGGACGAGTCGCAGGACGGGGAGGGTTGAGGGGCGTGGGCGGGGTCCGGGGCCGGTCAGAACACCTTGCCCGGGTTGAGCAGCCCGAGCGGGTCGAACGCCTGCTTGATGCCCCGGTGGAGCTCCACGCCGGTCTCGCCGAGTTCCCGGGCCAGCCACTCCTTCTTCAGCACGCCCACCCCGTGTTCGCCGGTGATCGTGCCGCCGAGGGCGAGGCCGAGCGCCATGATCGCGTCGAAGGAATCCCGGGCCCGCCGGGACTCGTCGGCGTCGGCGGGGTCGAAGCAGACGACGGGGTGGGTGTTGCCGTCGCCCGCGTGGGCGCAGACGCCGATGGTGAGGCCGTACTTCCCGGCGATCTCCGCCGTGCCCGCCAGCATCGCGCCGAGCCGGGAGCGCGGTACGCACACGTCGTCGATCATCGTCGCGGGCGCCACGGCCTCCAGCGCGGTCAGCGACATCCGCCGGGCCTGGAGCAGCATCTCGGACTCGGCCGCGTTCTCCGCCGGGACGACGTCGGTGGCGCCGGCGGCGGTGCACAGGGCGGCGACGGCGGCGAGGTCGGCGGCCGGGTCCGGGGTGTCGAAGGCGGCGAGCAGCAGGGCCTCGGTGGTCTCGGGCAGGCCCATGCCCGCCATCCGGTTGACCGCCTGGACGGTCGTACGGTCCATCAGTTCGAGGAGTGACGGAGTGTGGCCGCCCTCCATGATCCGGCAGACCGCGTCGCAGGCGCTCGTCGCGTCGGCGAACTCGGCGGCCAGGACGAGCTGCCGGGGCGGCCGGGGCTTCAGCGCGAGAACGGCCTTCACGACGATCCCGAGGCTGCCCTCGGAACCGACGAAGAGGCGGGTGAGGTCGTATCCGGCGACGCCCTTGGCGGTGCGGCGGCCGGTGCTGAGCAGGCGCCCGTCCGCGAGGACGACGTCGAGACCGAGGACGTACTCGGCGGTGACCCCGTACTTCACGCAGCACAGGCCGCCGGACGCGGTGCCGATGTTGCCGCCGATGGTGCACATCTCCCAGCTGGAGGGGTCCGGCGGGTAGTACAGGCCGTGCTCGTCCACCGCGCGGGACAGCACGGCGTTGATCACCCCGGGCTCGACCACGGCGACCCGGTCGACGGGGCTGATCTCCAGGATGCGGTCCATCTTCACCAGGGAGAGGACGATGCAGCCGTCCGTGGCGTTGGCGGCGCCGGACAGGCCCGTACGGGCACCCTGCGGGACGACCGGGACACGCAGTGCGGTGGCGGTGCGCATGACGTGCTGGACCTGTTCCACGGTGCGCGGGAGCACGACCACGGCGGGGGTGCCGGCCGCGCAGAAGCTCGCCATGTCGTGGGCGTAGGAGGCGGTGACGTCCGGGTCGGTGAGCACGGCCCCGGCGGGAAGACCCGCCCGCAGCTGTTCGAGGAGATCGTCCATGATCCAAGCGTGGCACCCGGGCCCATTGGTGTGAACCCGTCTGCGGTGGCGATCCCAAGGCTCGGTGTGATCTTCATACTGACGCACAGTGAGCGGCATGGATCTCACGCCTCAGCAGCCCCCGGGGGCCTCCGGGCCCGAGTACTCCTTCGACACCGACTGGCCGGCCCCGGACGCGTCCCCGCCGGACCCCGCGTCCCTGGCCGAGCCGCCGCCCCCCACGATGCGTACGACCCTGCGCCGGGCCGCCTTCGGCATCGTGGCGGGCGCGGTCCTGGTGACGGGCGCGGTGGTCGCGGTGCCCGACGACGACAAGGACGCGGCACCGCCCGCGTCCGGCCCGGTCTCACGGGCGATGAGCGCGACGGCCGCCGGCTCCCCCGCCGCGCTCGCCGACCTGACGGCGCTCATCGGGGACCGGCAGAAGTGGGTGGGCACGCACCCCTCGGACGCGGACTCCTGGGCGGTGCTCGGGTCGGCGTACGTGGAGGCGGGGCGGCGGGGGGCCGACCCGGCGTACTACACCCGGGCCGAGCAGGCGCTGAAGCGGTCGCTGGACGTGCGCCCCGGCGAGAGCGGCAACACGGCCGCCTGGGTGGGCCTCGCGTCCCTGGCCAACGCCCGGCGCGACTTCGTGACCGCCAAGAAGTGGGGCGAGACGGTCCGGAAGCGCACGCCGAAGGAGTGGACGGTCTACCCGCAGCTGATCGACGCGTACAACGGCCTGGGCGACCAGAAGTCGGCGATCACGGCGGTGGAGCGGTTCACCGAGCTGCGGGCCGGGGTCCCCGCGCTGGGCCGGGCCGCCGAGATGTACCGCGACCGGGGCTGGCGCGAGGACGCGCTGGCCACGGCGCAGGACGCGGCGAACCGGGCGAGGACGCCCGCCGAGAAGGCCGCCTGCCTGGCGAGACTGGGCGACCTGGCCTGGGAGCGGGGCGAGCCGAAGGAGGCCGTGGCGCAGTACGGGGCGGCGCTCCGCGTCGAGAAGGGCCACCACCCGTCGCTGGCCGGGCGGGCGCGGGCGCTGGCGGCCCTCGGGCGCACCGACGAGGCCGTACGGGACTACCAGGCCGCCCTGGCGAAGTCGCCGCGCCCGGCCTACCTGCTTGAGCTGGGCGAGCTGTACGAGTCGCTCGGGCTCGACGGCGACTCGGTGGGCCAGTACGAGAAGCTGCGGGCGGCCCTGGACCGGGGCAGGGCGCGCGGCGTGGACGAGTCGCTGCCGCTGGGCCGCTTCGAGGCCGCGCACGGCGACGCGGACGCGGCGGTGGAGCTGCTGCGGGCGGAGTGGAAGCGGGGCCACCACAGCCCGGCGGTGGCGGACGCGCTGGGCTGGGCGCTGCACCGGTCGGGCGACTCGGAGGGGGCGCTGGAGTACGCGCAGCGGGCGGTGGACTCGGGCGGGCAGAACGCCTCGTACGCGTACCACCTGGGCATGGTGCAGCGCGCGCTGGGCGATTACGGTTCGGCGCGCCGCCAGTTGGAGGGGGCGCTGCGGACCAACCCGAAGTTCTCGCCGCTGGACGCGCCGCTGGCCCGCGAGGCGCTGGACAACCTGGGCGAGCCCCCGGCGGGCGGCCCGGCGGACATGCGGCCCCCGGCGGCCCCGGAGCCCCCGGCACCGCAGGCGCCCGCACCG